>JAWUYS010000082.1:0-21071 GCA_034110685.1 Neptunomonas sp. | reverse complement strand
AGCTGGGGGTTCCCTACTGTTCCTGCGCAATTTAAAGTAGGCAAAGCTCTACTAGGTATTATCTTAGCGCTTGCCGTATTGTTTCCTGCTTTTGGTATAAGTCTGGTAGCCATTGTGCTGGTAAGTCAGTTAAAACCTCTCATAAAGAGATACAAAGCACACAGAAAGTACATTCGAACTACTAATCAAAACAATTAAAAAAAAATCAAGACTGGGATGTAATTACTTCGTTAACAGTTTGGCAAGGGTCAGGGTTCCTGACTCTAGCGGACTTCCTTTGCGATACACAATCGATAACTGAACATATTCTGGGCCATGACTAACCGGGGTCATAACAAGGGACTTCTCATACCGACTACCCACCACCATATTCTTGCCAATAATGGTGTAGCCTAAGCCAGCAGAAATACAGCCTAAAACACCATCAGCACTACTCATTACCATTAGCTCATCGGTGTTTCGGCCAGCTTCCTGTTGCCAGGTCAGCGCGTGTTTTCTGTAACCACAGCCTTCCTCTCGCACAAACAGTACGGGATCATGATCACTTTCCAGAGGCGTCACCATAACCAGTTCTTCTTGCACAATGGGAATAACTACAAGGTTTTCATGCTTAGGGGCATTGCCTAAAGCAGCGCAATCAACTTTATTGTTCAGAACAGCAAACACTAGCCTGTCACTGGTATCAGTATAAATTTTGGTTCGAATCTCAGAATGATTCTGCTTGAGTTTTTTTAGAGCTAAGGGCATATGAACAGCTGCAAATGTTTCTGGCATGCCCACTCTTAACTCATAACGGCCCTTATTTCGCGAAATGGCAGATGTAGCCTGATATTCCAACTGTATGATCTGATTAGCATATTCACAAAGCTGTTGGCCACTTGGCGTTAGCTGTAGCTTTCTTCCAACCAAATTAAACAGTTTGGTATCTAACTCCCTTTCCAGCTTTTGAATTCGATTAGTAATGTTTGATTGGACCGTATGAAGTTTATCAGCAGCCCCTTTAATACCCCCTTCATCCACAACCGCCTGAAAGGTCTTGAGCGTTAGAATTTCCATAAGATTCTCTTAATCAGAATATTTAGTTCTAAATAATTCAATTTTTAAGATTATCAGATGAGAGTAATGTTTGTGAATGATCTTTCAACAATAAGGTAATGAGCATGTTAACGGAGCTAACAAAAAGCCGTGTATATTTTGCGGGCATCTGTAGTTTAATTGTGACCGTGGGTGTGGCTCGTTTCTCCTATAGCTTATTGCTACCGATAATGCAGGATAATGCAGGTCTTACCGAATCCGGCGGAGGCTGGTTGGCTACCACTAACTTTATGGGTTACATGTTAGGTGTCCTGCTTGCTGCTAGCCTGCACAACCTAAACCACAAGTACAACTTGCACCGGGTTTATCTTATCTTGAGTGTTGTCACCTCAGCAGCCATGGTGATAACGACGGATTTGGTTACCTGGGCTGTGTTGCGATTTATTGCTGGGGTCTGTGCTTCAGGAGGCTTAATTATTGCCTCTGGTCTGATATTAAAATGGTTGGTTAAAAATAATCACCGTGCAGAATTAGGTATTCACTTCACTGGTGCAGGATTGAGCATCATTGTTACATCATTGCTGGTAGAAGTGATGCTAGCTATGTCAGCCGACTGGCAGCAACAGTGGCTAGCTTTAGCTGTTATGGCTGCAATAGTCGCCATTCCAGCCTGGTTATGGATGCCACACCCTTCTGCAGAAGGCCAAGCGGGAATTACCGCTAAAGACAACCCGCCAGGCAAAACCTTCACATTAATACTCATGCTGGCCTATTTTTGTGCGGGTTACGGGTATGGCGTGAGCTCCACCTTTCTTGTAGATATTGTAGAGGGAGTTGAAGGCCTACAAGGACAAGGAGGATTTGCTTTTCTATTGGTTGGGTTAGCGGCTACCCCAGCAGCACTCGTATGGGATCGAATCGCGCGCAATGTCGGTTATCTCAAAACGTTATTAGCCGCCTACATCTTGCAGGCGGTAGGGATTATTCTCCCGGCAATAAATGACACTTTACCTATGATTATATTAAGTGCGCTGCTGTTTGGTGGAACGTTTATCGCTTGTGTTAGCTTGGTACTAACAATGGCTGGTAAGTTTTATCCAAGTAACCCGGCGAAGTTCATGGGGACAATGACCTTAGCTTATGGCGCCGCACAAATCATTGCCCCTGTATGTACGGGATATCTTGCAGAAGCTTTTGGAAACTATGATCTTGGGCTCTACCTCTCTGCCGCTGTAATGATGACTGGCACTCTATTTTTGTTTGGCTTGCTAAGTATTGAAAAGAGCTCAGAAAAAAAGAAAAACCTCATGACACAGGTCAAGACCAGCGCTCCTTAGTCTGCATTATCAACTCCGCAAAGGGCCAATAGTCTACAAGCCCTTTCATCCAGCCCTAGTCGGCCATACAATCGAGTAAATGGACAAATAAGAGGCCGCCGGTGATCATCCGTAATAAGGACAAAATCAATTCACCCGATACCATCAAGCAAAACTTTGAAGCCTTGGGCTATATCTGCAGTGACGCTATTGCCACTTCAGTTTATCTGGCTTGCCACCTGCAAAAACCTATTTTAGTTGAAGGCCCTCCAGGTGTAGGTAAAACCGAGCTCGCCAAGAAAGCATCTGAATTATTATCCGCGCCACTTATTCGCATGCAATGCTATGAAGGGCTTGATGAAGCGAAGGCGCTTTACGAATGGAAGTACGGAAAACAGCTACTCTATACACAGCTATTAAAAGATCAGTTGGGCGATGTGATGCGCGGCGACAATGGGCTTGATGAATCGGTTTCTCGGTGGCATCAATTTGGCTATATTTTCTATTCCGATGAATTTCTCGATCCTCGTCCGCTTCTTCAAGCCTTAAGGTCAGAAGATGGTGCTGTTCTTTTAATTGATGAGATTGATAAAGCCGATCAGGAGTTTGAAGCTTTTCTTTTAGAGCTCCTTTCAGATTATCAAATATCGATTCCTGAATTGGGAACAGTGAAAGCAAAGTCTAAACCCATCGTGTTTTTAACCAGTAACAATACTCGGGAACTTGGAGATGCGTTAAAGCGGCGCTGCTTGCACTTGTATATCCCTTTCCCTTCAAAAGCCATTGAACAGAAGATCATTACAGCACAGGTTCCTGAATTAAATGACGAGCTCAAACAACAGTTAGTCGCTTTTATTGGCGAGTTACGGGAAATGGCGCTAAAAAAAGTGCCTGCGGTGAGTGAGACCATCGATTGGGCCCGTGCCCTTTTGCTTCTCAATGTTGATAGCTTGGATCATGAATGGATAAAAACCACGCTCAATCTATTGCTTAAGTTCCAAGACGACATAGAAGCCGTAGAGCCTGAGATTGATAACCTTTTAAAAGCAGCCATTAAGGGAAGTTAATCGACCTAAAAAGTCGACAATAATCATGCAAAAAGTACTGGGCGACTTTATTCACGCATTGCGACATGCCGGATTACCGATTTCATCGGCGGAAACGTTAGATGCATTAAGAGCTGCTCAATTGGTGGGGATAGACAATGCGCCATTACTCAAGCACTCGCTTGGAATGACGTTAACCAAACGCTTAGAGCATCGCCTTACTTATGAGCAAATCTTTGATCAGTACTTTAATAGTCATGACCAACTTAAAGAGGGCTATCAAATAGCGCCAGAGCCCCCTAGCCAAGAGTCCCTTAGCGAAACTATACCCAGCTTGAACTCATCTTTAGCACAGCAATTAATGAACAGCGATATGTCTGCTATGCAAGTCATGATTACGAGTGCAGCAACGGCTTCTGGTGCCCAGGATATTTCATTTATTACCCAGGTGCCCATGGTTACTTATCGGGTTATGCAGGCCTTGGGTGATACTGAGTTCCAGCAAGAACTGGTTGCACTAACCAACAGTGATGAGAGCAGTGCTGCTGTACAACTGCTACGCCAACGAAGGTCACAACTGCAACAACAAGTGCGAGACTACGTTGAACAACAATATTTGATATTTAATCAGAATGAGCCCAACAAACTACGAGAAAGTAACCTTCAAAAAGTTAACTTAACCAGTATCGATCACCGTAACTACAAGCTTATGGGAGCCCTGGTTCGAAAAGCGGCTAAACGACTTGCCAGTATGCATAGCCGCAGACGACGAATTACCAAGCGCGGCCTATTGGATGTTAGACGAACGATTGCTGCAAACGCTGCTTATGATGGATTTTTGTTTCACACAAAGTGGAAATCAACTCGGGTAGATCGCCCCAAGGTGATGGTGGTTTGTGATGTCAGCGGCTCAGTAAGTGAAGTTGCTAGGTTCTTGCTGCTCTTTCTGTATTGCTTACAGGATGTCTTACCTAAAGTTCGCTCTTTTGTGTTTTCATCTGATATGGCTGAAGTCACTCAACTCTTCGAGCAAAAAGACATGGACCAAGCCTTAGCAGAAGTCATGCTAAAGTGGGCTAACTTACCCAGTGACTATGGCAAAGCGCTAACAGACTTTCAAAACATGGCGCTTGCTGATATCGATAACCGCACAACAGTCATTATGCTCGGCGATGCAAGAAACAATAATGAAGACGGCAATATATCTGTTTGGGAAGAGGTATATCGCCGTAGCCAGCGAGTCATATGGCTAAACCCAGAAGGCGAGTTCAGTTGGGATAGCGCTGACTCCATTATGAGTAAATACGCCCCCTATTGCTCACATGTTGAAACTTGCAACTCACTACAAGACCTCAATAGAATTTTGGGTTCCGTATTAAAACGAGCAAATTAATGCCACTAACCTGAAGAGCTCAATAATATCGAGAGCTTGCCCCCTCAATTAAGTCCCGTTGCGCTTGTATCGTCTCTATTAAAAACTCACGACAAACTCTGACTCTAGCCGTTGAACGCAGGTCAATATGACTGAGAACCCAAACACCCCAATCTGAAGGAGACAATGTTAAATCCAGTCGCCTTAAACCTGATTCTGCATCAGCAACATAGCAAGGTAGACGAGCAATACCTAAATGATTTCGCACAAGCTCTACCATTGTCATGATCTCATTAGTGCGAAACACCACGCTACCTTCGGGGAAGTGATTGTTAACCCATTCGGGCATTTTACGTTCATGCTCCCATAAAATAAGCTTTTCTATTTCTGCATTTTTATCTAAATACTCAGCACTTGCATAAATACCGTGACCTAGCGGTAACACTTGCCGTCCCACTAGATACTCCGGGGGTTTAGGACTTAAGCGTACCGCAATATCAGCTTGTCTGCTGGCTAAATCGGCCAAACTGGTAGAGCTAAGTAGCTCTATATCGATCCCTGGATACTGCTCAGTAAAACGATGAAGGTTCGGCGTAAGTAGACGCGTAAAAACATCGTAGCTCGCCGTCAATTTAAGCTTGCCCGTTAGTCTTGCATCCATACCAAACACTTCACGGTCTGCGCTTTGCATTAACTCTTCCATAGCCAGAGCATGAGGATAGAGGTTTTCTGCAACCTGCGTCATCTCATAACCACTAGGCAGACGGTCAAACAGACGGCTGCCCAACTGATTTTCTAAAGCCGTTATGCGCCGGGTAACCGTGGTGTGCTCAACACCAAAAGAGCGCCCTGCTCCACTAGCGGAACCTTCGCGCACTAACGCTAAAAAATAACGTAAGTCATTCCAGTTCATTCCTTCCTGTATCGACTTTTGCAAAGGCTTTTGCTTCATGTTGTTAGCTCTAATCTTACGCTGAAATGACACTGTGCATATTTGCACACACAAGGTGCTTTTAAGATCGTTTCACACTTAATAATGCACCGCTACTATGAACTACATACTCAATCACCTCAACAGATAAAGAGGTGTATTGAGTAAACACAAAAGAGATTCAGCTACATACGATTCTCTTTAATTGATTAACTTATGACAGGTGTTAGTAGCAATTAAGCTACGCAACATTAAGGTAAGAAAATGAATAAATCAGTAAAGGTTATTTTTAACCGATCAACGATCATAGCAGCCAAAACTGCACTATTTAGCGTAATACTTTCTACGAGCGTTCATGCAGGAAGCTTACAAGACTCTGGAATCAAAATTTTAGAAGCTCACTTTGAGGCCCGCAATGTAGTGCAAGTAGAGGCAGGTGATTTCCACTTCAAACCCGGACAGATTGCACCTGTGCATACCCATACCGCACCCGCCGTGGGTTACGTGGTTAAAGGAGAGATTATTTACCAAGTAGAAGGAGAAAAACAACTGATACTGCGTGAAGGGGATGCTTTCTATGAACCTGCTGGCCCGCGCATTTTGCGCTTTGACAACGCCTCTGCAACAGAAGAAGCGATCTTTGTCGATTTCAATTTAGAGCAAGAAGGCGAGCCTTTTATCGTATTTGAAAAACCACCTACTGAAGCGATTGACCGCCGTACATTACCGACCACTAAAATGGCGACTACACCTATCAAAAACGTTGATATATTCAAACATGATTTACTGCCAGGTGAAGTAGTCAGCGTTGCTAACGGCGGACCCGCCATGGCCATTGTCGCTACAGGGGTTGTAATTGTGAAACGAAAAGGAGAAGCATCTAAACGCTTGGTAACAGGCAGTACATTTGCTTTAACAGGTAATAACGCAAAAACAGAAGTGATAAACGCATCCTCTGAGACTCCCGCAAAAGTCATTACTTTTCAGTTACTCTAAACCATAAGATGGAACGGCAGGATCAAGCTAGATCCTGCCTACATGCATAACGAGGTTTTACGTCTGTTTTCTAAATCCCCGACATCGGGATAAAATGATCCAACGCTTTAATACGCTCAAACCATTTCAAAATCGAGGTATAAGGTGAGAGGTCTATTCCGCCTTCATGCGCTAAAGCAACGTATGGAAAAACAGCAATATCAGCAATGGTTGGACGCCCTAGAGCTAACCAGTCATGTTGAGAAAGATGCGCTTCTAATAAAGGCAAAATACCATCATTAACTGCCAACGCTTGCGGCTTATTAAGTGGAGCAGAGAATTTATCGACTAAACGCGCAGCACCGGGGCCATTTTGGATCTCATTGGCAGCCGTAGACAACCACTGCATTACGTCACCCTGCTGAGCAGCACCCTCTGGCCACCATGCATGACCGCCGTACTGGCGAGCTAAGTAAACAAGAATAGCCTGTGAGTCGCGTAACACAACTTCACCATCGACCAACACAGGGACTTGCCCCCACGGGTTAAGATCAATAACCGGAGAGCGTTTATGCGCGCCCTCTAAAAAGTCGACTGCTTCAAGCTCCAAATCTATTTGCATTAACGAGGCAAGCAATCGAATTTTATAACAGTTACCTGAAGGTTCTAAATCGTAAAGTTTCATGCCTAATTGTCCTTTTATTAATATGAAAGTTATTAGTGTGAAATAGCTTGAGTCAGTTGATTAAATTCGAGCACGTTACCGTCTGGATCACGAAAGAAAAGCGCGACACGACGCGAACCAATGGGATGAATATCTTCCGTAATTGTAATGCCTTCCTCCAAGAGCCAATCCCGCAGCCTATACAAGTCATCCACAACAAATGCAGGGTGAGTCAAGCCAGGATATTTAATCGGCATATCTAGCAATGCATTACGAGATTGAGGTTGCCTGGCGGCATTAAAAATTAAGTTAATCCTCACGCCATCACCCGCTACCATCTCATTGGCCTCATATGCGGCAAAGTAAGCGGTCTCTACAAACCCGAACCGTGCATAAAACGCCGTAGCTTGTTGCCGGTCACTGACGCGAATACCTATATGATCAAATGCGCGAATCATCTCAGGCATTGGCGACACAGGTTGGATGCTTTTCATCATTTACTCCTGATAGAAAGAGACAACAGTATCTTTTATTCATCAGTTGCAATAAATACTCATATACTGATAAGTTCTTTGCATAAAATGCACAAATGAGCCGACCATGGATAAACTCAAAGCGATGGCGACCTTTGTAGAGATCGTCGATAGAGGAAGCCTTTCTGCGGCCGCTGAAGCGATCAATCGCTCTCCAGCCTCTGTGGTACGAGCACTCGCAGATTTAGAAAACCACTTAAGTGTGCGTTTACTTAACCGCAGCACTCGACGTATATCCCTCACTGATGAAGGACGAGATTATCTGCTGCGCTGTCGGCGTATTCTGGCTGATATCAACGACGCAGAATTTTTACTGGATGCCCGTCGCGGGGCACCAGAGGGTAAGTTATCCATCACGGCCCCTATGATGTTTGGTCGTTTGCATATTGTCCCTTTACTGAACCGTTACCTGATTGAGCACCCGGGCCTGCGCGTTGAACTCACCTTGATTGACCGTATTGTTGATATTATTGATGAGGGTTTTGATCTTGCCATACGTATAGGGCATCTTGCAGATTCATCTCTTATCTCTATGCCTTTAGGGCTCAACCGCCATATCATTTGCGCCAGCCCCTCCTTAGTAAAAACAATGGGAAAACCAAGCACGCCTGAGGAATTACGCCATTGGCCTCTTGTTGTTTTTAATCCGCAAAGTAGCCAATGGACGTTTAATAACAACCAGACACTCAACACCTATGACATGAATACCGTTATGTCTTCCAACCAAGTCGATAGCACCCTCGCCTCCGCTATCAGTGGCTTAGGAGCGACACGCTTACTCCACTACCAAGTAGATGAAGCATTAAGCAAAGGCCAACTAGTCCGCCTGCTCCCTGAATATGAAAAAACATCCATTCCTATACAGTTTGTTTACCCTCATAACCGCTTACTTTCGATCAGAGTGAGAGCTTTTTTAGATTGGGCTGCGCCCCAATTAAGAGATGTTTTAGGTAGATAAAGTTATCCGTGTCTTTTAATAACTAGCTGATCACTAAAACATGATGAATAACTTCTAATGCCTTCTTGGTGCCAAAAATCCAGCACTGTAGCCTGATTAGGTTCCATCTAATATTTTTAAGCTATGGGTTAACCTCGACCCACCTGAGGATAGAACACCCCTCTTTAATCCAAGTTTTTGTATTAATTGAGAAATCCACCACAAATTAAATGATATATCATTTCGTAGGTTTGTCAGTTGGGAGATTATTGACCCGATTTAAATTTCTCTATGGCTTTAGTTGCTAATAATCAATTAGTTATATTTTGGCGTGTAACTTGCTTTAGTTATAGATAATTAAATTAATACGGTGAACTCTCATTCAACAAACAAGATGCAGCAGGAGTGGCGGTATTGTTTCACACTGATGGTAAATTACTTCCAGCAGGCAAACCTACGATTACTGGCATAAAGGCAATAGAAGCCTTTTTGCAGGGTTCATTTGATGCGGGTCTAGCATTGAAAAAGCGATTATCGAGTACGTGGTAAGCGAAAAGCTGGCGGTTGAAACAAGCAGTTACATTCTCACCTTCAATGTCACGAAGATTCCAGAAAAAGACACATTAGTTTGGCGTAAAGGGTCTGATGATCAGTGGAAGATATCATTTGATATCTGGGCGAATAATCAGTAATCACTGGTAAATTCCAAACAATTTAAAGCCCGCACTGGCGAACAACTGTACCTAAATGCCTTCATTCAGAGCGGTAACAACAGTTACCGTCACTGCTGACAACTTAACATGAAAAGGAAGCATAATTATGGCTGATTGTGAATTCACCCTACCCTGTGAGAGTAATATTTCAAGCAATGACAACGCGCTTGAGATTACCAACAATGGCGACGGGGGTGTGATAAGAGCGACCAGTGTCAGCAGTCCCTCAGTGGCCGCCAGCAGCACCGATGGTTCTGGCATCCTCGGTGTCAGCAAAAGTAACCACGGCGTGCGAGGAATAAGCAGCGAGAAATCCGGCATATTCGGATCCGTCATGGGGGCCAGTGGCTTCTTTCCCATGCCATCAGGCGTTTATGGAGACTCACGATCTGCACCCGGTGTGGCGGGCAGCAGTGGCGATAATTTCGGCGTTGTCGGTCGAAGCGCCCGCCATGCAGGCATGGTCGGCATCGGTGACAGCGACTCGGCCACTGACGACAGCGAGGGGGTAATTGGTACGAGTAAAAAAGATGTTGGCGTTCTCGGGATCTGCGACACCACATCCATCGGCGTGATGGGGCAATCCTTACAAGGCAGCGGAGTGTATGGATGGGGTACACCAGGCGTACAAGGGGTAACAACCGCCCCAGGCGATGGAGTCGTCGGCCATGCACTGAGACAAGGCACTGGCGTGAAGGGCAGGAGCGCCCGAGGCACCGGTGTAGACGGTAGTTCATCCTTCGGCTATGGCGTCAATGGTGAAAGCAACGGGGGCGTCTTCAGCGTAGGTGTGCGAGGTAGCAGTACCGAAGGGTTCTTCAGCATCGGACTGGCCGGCTTTGCCGGGGAAGGTGCACTCTCTGTCGGCGTCTACGGCACCTCAGGAACCGGCATAAATGCACTTGCAGGACTGTTCGCTGGCGATGTCGACGTGACTGGATCGTTGTCCAAAGGGGGCGGAGGTTTCAAGATCGATCACCCGCTCGACCCGGAAAATCAGTATCTCAGCCACTCGTTTGTCGAGTCGTCAGAGATGAAGAATGTCTATGATGGCGTTGTCTCCCTCGATCACAACGGCGAAGGGGTAGTGGAACTTCCGGAGTGGTTTGAAACTCTCAATAGCGATTTCCGCTATCAAATCACCTCCATTGGCCAGCCCGCTCCCAATCTTCACATCGCCCGCGAAATAGCAAACAACTGCTTCACCATTGCCGGAGGAAAATCAGCAATGAAGATTTCCTGGCAAGTTACAGGCGTGCGCCAGGATGCCTGGGCACAAGCAAACCGGATAAAGGTTGAAGAGGGCAAGTCTGCGGACGAGCAAGGCTACTACCGACACCCAGCGGAGTATAAGCAACCTCCGCAAAACAGCACCCTTTGGAAAGGTGACTGCGCTGCGATGCACGAATTCGGGCAACAGCAACAAGACGCTACCGACTGCGAATTCAAGCAGACCAACAGGCAACTGGACCGACTCAGACAAAAACTCAAGCGGCGGGCGCTACATGACATAGGCAAGGCTTGCGACCACGAGTAAAATGCCCTTGCTGGGCGTACCCAAGGCCAAGCACAATCGTGCTTGGCAACACTGGACGGCCTAGGTTGCGGCCGCCGGTGGTGGCGGCGTTAATGAGTCGCACTTCCCTCCACTTTTAGCACTATTAACCAGACTGTTTTGCTTCATTGATTGGGGGAGATGTAAGGTCATGGCACTTAACAGACGTCGGGGGCTGAAATTAACACCGCATTTTCTATCATTAAATAATCGGTCAAACCGGGCTTGTTCAGCAAGGTAGTTTAATCACATAAACCGGCGAGTCTATATGGCGGATAAGTATACCGATATCAACACCATCATAGCTGGCAACTCTGAAGCGGCCAAAGGTTTGCTTTACGTTTGTTGGGTGCTGGCTTTCCTTTGCGGCATGAATAATCGGGTTTAACTGGTTGGTCGCGGCGGTGATGCCTTCCCAGCTACAGGTTTCCGGGTTTTGCTCTGCTACGTTGCTTGCGCTGTTTTTTCGAATGCTAAAAAGCTCGCCTCCATTGGAGGCTGAGTAGTAGATCATGGCGTTCATTTTAGGGGCATACTCCAGGGATGCGTAAGGGTGAATGACAGGAGTAGGACTGCTGACCAGAGTGCGTATTGGCGCGTCGGGGGCTGCTGGGTTTATCGATATCAATCTGTTTTTTTTGTGCTCGGCTATGATCAGACGGTCTTGCAGCGGATCATAGGCCATCGCATTGTGGTCGGCACTGTTTGGTAGTTTGCTGGCCTGGCAAGCGCCCCAAGTGCCAAACGTACCATCGTTATTTTTACCGTCCGTTGAATATCCGATGAAGGTATTACCGTCATCGCCAGAGTTGCCCCAGAGTATTCGGCGCTTAGGGTCCCATGCAGTCCAGCCTCCTGACCTTAGTTCAGCTTCGGGATGTTTAGGGCCACGTCTCCAGCGAAGAGTGTCGAGGTTTAGCATATGAGGGATGGCAATTGGCTCTACCTCAGGGCCCAATTGTCGCTGTCCCTTAAGTAAAATGTAGTCATTCCCTACCGGGTCATATTGAACGTACCCATAGGTATGAGGCGGTAATGGAGAGCCGTTGGGGTAACATGCGTCTTCATAAATAGCCCCGGCACCATACTCACTCATTTTTCCACTGACATAACCATCCAAGATCCTAGACCACTGTCGAGTTGCCAGGTCGAAAGCGTGTACGTCTGATCCGAAATAATCATTATGGCCGCCTCCAAAAATTATCATGGCGCCACTGTCGCCAAAATAATCGGCAAAGACTGCTCCATTCCAGGTTTCTGTTAGCGACCAAAAATTACATCGACCACTCCAGGGGGCTTTGGCGTAACTTCCCAGTAGTCTCCTTGCACGCATTTCCAATGACCGTGAAGGATTAAGGTTTAAGTCTTTGGCAGGGTCTCCGTCTTCCAGATACCTTGTGCCTAAAGGTGTCGGCGCTAGCCCCAGATCAGGCTGGTCTCCAGAAATGCGGTACCAGTGGCCGGTTTTCATGGCGCCCATCCAGCTAGGAGTTGTCTTTTTACGTTTTACACTAAGGTTCGTCATAAACTATCACTGATCTTGCGTCCCTTCGGGTTGCAGACTAATAAGTACCTAATAGTACATTATTCAAAAACTGCTATTGACTAATCTCAGCGCACTCTTGGGATATTCGCAGTATGATGCACCTTATGGCGATATAAAAATAACAGCCAGAGGTACTTATGACTCAGCCATCTAAACCAGATATCCCCACGGCAATGTTAATACGCTGGCAGCGTTTAGTAGACCTAATGGGACATATTACAGACACACCCGCAGCCCTCATTACCCGAGCTCAACCCCACAGCATCGAGATGCTGGTTAGCAGTGCAACACAAGGGAATCCTTATCCTGCAAACGAGCAAAGCCCTCGTCATTGTGGATTGTATTGCGATAAGGTGATTGAGCAGCAAAAGCCTTTACTCGTTACCGACGCACAAAAACAACCCGCGTGGCGTGATAACCCTGATATGAAATTCGGTTTATCTTTTTATCTGGGCTATCCACTCTGGTGGCCAGACCAGCAGGCGTTTGGAACCTTGTGTGTATTGGATGTACGCCAGAATCTGCGGGCACAACAATACAGAGAACTAATGGAAGAGTTCCAAAGCATTGTGAACGACGACCTCGCCTTTTTGTATCAGCAGCAACAGCAACAGCAACAAACCCATGTACTTGAGCAGACACTTCAACAACAACGTTTTGAAGTACGCTCCAGAGCCAATGATCTAGAAGAGATCAATATCGCAATGCGCGTTATGCTTAATCAGCGAGAGCAAGATAAGCGCTTACTAGAAACCGAGATCTACAACAGTATTCAGCACTTAATCCAACCGTGGTTACGCAAACTTGAGCAAAGTGGTTTGGATGAAAAGCAACAATCTTATCTTGGGCATATTAAGGAAAACTTATCCGCCTCAGGCAGTAGTGAAAACGAGCACTTACATAAGCTCACCCCAATGGAGCAGCAAGTAGCCAAAGCTATTGCTCAGGGCTTGTCGAGCAAAGTCATCGCTCAGCAAATGCATATTGAAAAAAGTACTATTGATTTTCACCGACGCAATATTCGTGAAAAGCTCGGTTTGGCTAGCTCTAAAACAACTCTCAAACAGTACTTATTTGCTGCGAGTTAATACGGCAAGTTAATAACACTTCCAGAAAATAGGGGGCCACCCTCCTATTTATCCCGTATTTTCCTCTGATTCTCAGCAGGGAGCATTTATTCAATGATGGTTTCTCTAAGGTATCAATATAGATATCGATAAGTAGCTGGAGAAAACGATGAATAAAAATAATAACGTCATGCGTTACCTCGCGCCCGCCATACTTGCCTGCAGTTTAGCGGGGAATGTTGTGGCTGAGTCGCGTTCATGGACCTTTACCGCAAACAATAACCAGTTGATTGAAGCACAAAAAAACGGAGGTGACCCGCAAAAAGCAGGAAACGTCACTATCGATTTTTATGGTCATATGGCATTTAAAATCACCTCACCACAAGGGTTAACCATCATGATTGACCCATGGCGTAATGATCCTTCAGGCGCATGGGGTTTATGGTTTCCTCAAGAGTTTCCTGAAGTACCTGTAGACATGGTGTTGTCGACTCATGCTCATTTTGACCACGATGCAGTATATCGCCCACATGCAATACAAGTACTGGAACGCCTTTCGGGTGAGTACAAGATTGGCGATGTAAAAGTGACAGGTCTAGCAGATAAACATATGTGCCAATCTAAAGGCTGGTACAAATGGACTGATGCAGGCGCTGAGTTTGGCCAAGATTTTTGCCCACCTAAAAACTTCTTACACATGGACAACTTCATCCAAGTCATCGAAACAGGCGGGCTACGTATTGCTCATTGGGGCGATAACCGACCCATGCCAGCAGAACATGTTGAAGCCGTGTTAAAAGATGTTGATGTGCTCATCATGAACATCGATGGCTCACAGCATATCCTTAGTTATGAAGATGTAGACAACGCATTAGATCGTTATCAACCCAAAGTAGTTATTCCCGGCCATTACTACACCAAAGGTGCAAGCAGTGTCCTCACAACGCTGAGTAGCGCGGATGAATGGGTAGATAAACAACCGGATGTTACCAAACTGAAAACATCGCAACTGGTACTAAATCCCGAGAAAATTAAAAACATGAAGGAAAAGGTTTATTACTTCGGTATGAATCACGCCACTGAGTAGCCATTAGCTAGCAGCATAAGTACGCTATAACTGTACTTAAAATGCGTTGAACATCTGCGAAAGGAATCGCAGATGACGCATGTTCATACTCCACTTATTTCCCGCTATTAGCGTAAACCTCTCGATTTATACCGACTAACCCCTTAGATTGTCTGCTTCTTTAGATTCCTAATATGGCAATAAAGCGGATGATCTCTCAACATAAGCATATGCTACTGGCGATGATCCTACTGGGAATGAGTTTAATTCCCGTAGGTGATGCTGCCGGAAAACTGCTCACAGAAATGGACATTTCTCCAGTATTTGTTGCTTGGAGCCGGCTGTTAGTGGGTTTTTTGTTTATTCTCCCCTTTAGTGGATTAGTGCGCGCCGAGATAAAGCTGCTCTATGACTGGCGCATGCTGCTCCGTGCCGCACTATTTACCAGTGCTATATTTTGTATGATATCAGCACTTAAAACTGAGCCTATCGCCAACGTCTTTGGTATCTTTTTTATCGGGCCAATTGTTGCCTATTTTTTAGCAGCTGCCGTGCTTAAAGAGCGGATAACATTACTACGTTCCGCACTACTATTTATTGGCTTTGCTGGTGTCGTACTCGTTGTAAAACCAGGTGTTGGCATAACTACAGGTATGTTGTTCGCCCTCATAGCCGGTGTTTGCTATGGCTGTATGTTGGTGGCTAACCGCTGGCTTGCCGGTTTTTTTAGGCCACGCTTAATTTTACTATCAACACTACTGGCCGGAAGCATCGCATTAACACCCGCCGGTATTGAGTCTATTCCCCAAGCAATCGATAGCCGTATTATTTGGCTAGTACTGGTCTCTTCTATTGCCTCAGCGCTGGGTAACCTCATTATTATTGAAGCTAACCGCCGATTAGATGCCAACATTGTAGCGCCGTTCGTGTACTCCCAGTTGGTCGCCGCAGCTATTTTAGGGGTCCTTCTATTTGATGAATGGCCAGATGCATACAGCCTCATAGGCTTGGCAATCATTTTTACATCTGGCATCTTGTCATTTGTACTTTCAAATAGAAAAACAAAAATAGCACTGAGATAAACAGCACTAAAAGGAATGGTTATGAAAGCGCGGCAACTGGATTTTTACTTCGATTACCTCTCTCCTTATGCCTATTTTAGCTGGCGCTGGGTACAGCCTCTTTGCGACAAATATGGCCTCACGTTAATTGCCCATCCCGTTGTCTTTGGAAAACTGTTAGATCACTGGGGGCAACTAGGGCCTGCAGAAGTACCGCCTAAAAAAACAGCGCTCTATAAATACTGCTATCGCTATGCGCAGCTCAATGGTTTTGAATTTAATCCACCCCGCAACCATCCTTATAATCCATTACCGGCATTACGCTTATCACTGCCCACTGTTGCCGCAGGTGCTCAGCACCACGTTATTAGCGCTATCTTTGAAGCAGGTTGGTCTCGCGGAATCGACCTAGCCTCTGAAGCCGACCTTGCGAACGTACTGGATTCACTCGGTTTAAACAGCACAGAAATGCTAAGCGCGATTAAAACTGACAATGTTAAAACCCAACTCCAGCAAGAAACTACACAAGCTATTACACAAGGCGTTTTTGGTGTACCCACCTTCATTGTGGACGACGAGCTTTTCTGGGGAAATGACCAACAAGAACATTTAGAAATCTATCTACAAGGCAACGACCCCCTCAACCCAGCAAAGGTTGACGAGATGCTGGCGCGACATCGCGGTATTGATCGCAAAACATTTATGCAACGATGTAAAGAAAAGTAGTAATGCAAACTTCCTAAAGTTTTATTGAAGCTTTATCACTTAAGAATACTGATGCTCACGACAAATAAGCTGAACATCATTGGGCGTGAGCAGTTCTTGAGTTAGACCACACAAGTACTCACCAGACGCTTGCTTAGTATTATGGACACAGCTAGAACATTGGCCGAAAGGTTTAAAATCATTAGCGTTCTGTAGTTGATACAGCAAGGTCTGTAGTGATGAGTTGATCATGGCAACCTCATCAGTACTCATAAGATCACTGGCTGTTTTCAAGATAGGAGAAGGCAACATCTGTTGCGTTAGCGACCTCCCTGCTTCGGTGATTTTCAGGTGCGTAACACGTTTATCTTTTTCATCTGTGAACTTTTCTATCAATGCTTTTTTCTCAAGCACTTTAAGTGTTTGCGATACCGTACCTTTCGTTTGTCCCAAGAACTCAGTCACTGCCATCGGCGTATCTGAATAGCGGTTACAGTTCGCGATATATTGTAATGCTTCAAACTGTACGGGCTGCAAACCATGCTCTAGGAGCATTCCTCTGCTTTCACTTCGCAGTAAGCTCGCCAACCTTTCCAGTAATTGTTGATTAATCAATTTATTCATAAGCAGATAGTATCGAATCAATACCTTATTGACAAGCGAAGAAAACCACCTCATCATAATATGGTTTCGAGTCAATACTAAAAAGGATATTAACCATGAAGATTCAACATTTACTCACAGTGTCATCACTATCAACAGCCGCATTGGCTACAGCCCTGCTCACCAGCTCAACAAGCTTTGCTGAGGGTTCGCACGGTAGTGGCATACATTCAGAGCTAAGCACTTCTCAAAATATTGAGCCCACCTTTGACATTATTCACACCAAAATTACTACGCAAAACAATATCGCTACATTTCAGATGGCAGTCGCCTCACAAGCCGGTACAAGTAAACCCAGTGCGAGCGGCAAGTTAGCGGGGAGTTCGGTTTACTCATACGTATGGCCCACTAGCCTTGATAGCGCTAGCGTAGGATTTGAAAGTAACGCAGGTATTTTAGCACTGGCGGTAACAGCACACCCCGATTTTGACGATACGCCACTCTATGATGAAAATTCAGACAATAACCCAGGTAATGATGGCGATATTTGGCACAGCCACTGGGTGGTTCTGCAACCCAATGAGCAGTGCGGTAAAGGAGCACTCGGGGTTGTTGATATCCCCGAAGGCACTACACCAAAATTACCTAAAACTTGGCCCGGGCTCCCTATCCTCTTAGACAGCCCCGGTTGGGATCCTGTATTTAATGGTGATACTGTAGAAGTTAACGTCGCCTTTGATGACATTAAGATTTTTGAGAAAACCTCATTTGACGGCGTCACAGCAGGCTTACGTGTTAACCAAAGTGTACACGCTCCTCTGTTATGTGTGGTTAATGTCATGGATGTTGCTTCTGGCGATTTAAGCCTTCCAGGCAAAGCAAACCAATAATCAGCAAACGTAGCGACAAGGATGTTTCTTCGAAGCAATAAAGAAAAGGAGAAACCGCATGAAAAACATCATCACCTACGGGCAAGCACCCGAGTTGGAAGTAGCGACATGGCTTAACACAGAGAAGCCGCTCACCTTATCTGACTTAAAAGGCAAGGTTGTCGTCATACATGCATTTCAAATGCTATGTCCAGCTTGTGTCGTACATGGCATTCCACAAGCAAGTGCTATACACGAGTTATATTCACATGACGATGTACAACTCATTGGCCTACATACTGTTTTTGAGCACCACAGTGTAATGACCGTAGAAGCTCTCGAGGTTTTTGCATCAGAGTATCGGCTAACATTTCCAATAGCGGTGGACACTCCATCGAGTACAGGGTCTATTCCAAAAACGATGGCGGCTTACTATATGCAAGGTACTCCTACGCTAATTGTCATCGATCAACAGGGGCAAATAAGGCTCAATCACTTTGGCCGTTTAAGCGATATGCAGGTAGGGAACTTCATTGGACAGATAATTAGTGAAGAGTAAATACTGTAAATACAATCGACTGCAGCCTAGCCAAAACGCACTTCAGTTTACCTAAAGTGCGTCGGTTTAAGAGTTAAACCCGGCCAGTTCAGTACTAAACTGAAGCTAAATAAGCATGGGGATAATCTGTCTCTCTATTTTGAAAAGACAAAATAGCAGGATTCAGAATGACGCCAGCGTCAATATTTATCGATCGGCGAATAGTTTCGCTTTCCTGCCATGCATCACGGCCAGCCAAGACTGTGTCTAAGTAGACAATGAGTGCTGCAGAAATAGAACGCGTTGCGCTTTCCCAAAGATAGCTAGGAGTATGATCCACTGCATAATAATCAATGCTTTCAAACTTAAACATCGGAGCCTTAAATGTGGTCGGCTTAGCAAAAAAGAACCCCATACCCTCATCGCAACTAACATCAATGATCAGACTATTGGGCTTGAGGCATGAGCTTTCAGCTTCCGTAACAAAATCGGTAGGATGGCTCGTTTCTTGATATGTGCCGTTTACGATAATATCTGCTTCACTAATCAGATCAGTCAGCGGTCGCGAAGTGCCATCATGCTCCACCACTACCATACGCGCTTCGCCCTCATTACCTTCACGAATTTTCACGTAATGACAATCGAGTACTTCTTCTCGTACTTCATGATCTGGGCGTTGAATACAGATGGTAATGTCTCTAAATCCATGTGCTTTAAGTGCGTAAATTGCGCCACGACTCACAGAGCCAAAGCTGAAAATAATCGTTTTACGCTGATCACCGTAGTGTCCATCAATACCTTTAAGCTGCAAAGCATGTAGTACCGCGCAATAACCCGCCATTTCATTATTCTTATAAAATGTGTGGCGACCCACATTACCATTTGGAGACCAAACAAACATATCTTCAAAGGCAATCAGCGTTAGCTTACGATCCAATGCGGCTTGGGTAATGTCCTGCTGCTGCACACAATGTACATAACCCCATAACGTCCCGCCTTCTTTCAGTTCGAGTAAATCCGCTAGCACTGGTTTAGAGATGATAACCCTGCCGATATCAGCCAGTATTTCGTGTCGCGTAGCAATACCACCCGTTTGAGCGGCAATCTCAGCATCACTAATACCGAATGCTGCGCCATATCCTTCTTCGAATATTAATTGGCGACGAACTTGTTCAGGAACTCGATTCAAATGCTCTGGATGAATGGGAAAACGTCGCTCATCTTCTTTTTTCGACGTTCCAATAACACCTACCATTAAACTATTCATATCGCTCCTTTCTTAAGCGATCAAAACACTCAGATCTCACTTGAGTTTTTAACTAAACCTAAATATTTCTATTAAAGTATTCGCTCTTCGCATGTATTTATTATGTGCTTTAAAGATTTTTTAATCACAGCGTAAAAAATACTGAAACCAACAACCAAAAAATAAGAATATTAATCAGTGA
Organism: Neptunomonas sp.; assembly: GCA_034110685.1. Taxonomy (GTDB): domain Bacteria; phylum Pseudomonadota; class Gammaproteobacteria; order Pseudomonadales; family Balneatricaceae; genus Neptunomonas. The sequence goes on along the minus strand of JAWUYS010000082.1, from coordinate 1,091 downwards.
AGAAGACTTTAATATGCTTTCTGTGTATGGCGCCGATGAAAAAACACGTAATTCATTGCCAAAAGGCTGAGAGATAAAATGATGAAATCGAGGACTTTACTCGTCTTCTCAAAAAGATAAGACGCGTTAAATTAAATATAACCATACCACACATAGGCTTTAATAAGTGAAATGGATTTCAAATCCGTACTTAAGGTCAGTTTTCATTTATCTATTTGGGTTAATAATAAATATGTAAATAATTTTTCTTATTTCAGTTTGGTTTCAGCTACGGGTTTTAAAGTAGCTCCATCACAGCGAAACACGCTGAACAAACTTAAGGAAATAACATCATGAAAACTCTACTTACGGCTACTCTTCTTTCTACTGCTCTTTTCGCTTCACAGGCATTTGCTGCTGGCCTAAGTGACTTTTCTGAACACTCGGTTGAAGCTAACCTAGCAGCCGATCATGTTGCTTCAGCACAAGGTTTTACATCAGTTGATAGCCCACTGTCTAACTTAGGCGCATCAACAGAAGCACAGCTAAATAACGATAGTCAGGATATCGTTAGCGCTTATGGCAACACTGTTGTATTTGCAGGACTGGTTGCACCGGCTGGATCAACACAAGCACAGCTTTAATTACCTTTAGGGAGGCTAAGCCTCCCTTAGCTAGCTCTTAACGATAGTTCTAGGTTCAAATTTACAAGGCTCATAAAACTCAGGTTCACACTCTTTATACTCTCTTCATATACAGACTTTTAGCCGCTAACTATTTTATGGTTTAGCGGTTTTTTTTCGAAAAAATTAACCTAACTAGTTTTCATCTCTTCATTGTGAAAATATAGTTTAAAAACCAACCTACTAAGTAAAATAAAACGAAAACACAGGCAAGTAGGAGCAACAATTATATTTTTAAATAGATAAAAAACTGACTAACTAAAATAATATTTAAAATATATTTTCTTATTTCAGTTTGGTTTCAGCTACAGGCTTTAAAGTAGCTCCATCACAGCGAAACACGCTGAACAAACTTAAGGAAATAACATCATGAAAACTCTACTTACGGCTACTCTTCTTTCTACTGCTCTTTTCGCTTCACAGGCATTT
>JAWUYS010000081.1:0-24551 GCA_034110685.1 Neptunomonas sp. | reverse complement strand
GCGTATTCCGTGCCCACTGGCTACCGTCTAATTTCAGATACTCCCGCTTTAAAGAGTGCCAATAAGATCACTAAGTCACATAAAGACGACAAATATTTCCTCCATTCCTCCGGTTTTACACCTGACTCGACCTGCACGATTTTTGCCCATATTTTTCACAAGCAAAGGTTCTGAGCGATATTAGTTTTCAACTTCTGATAGGTCACAACACTTTTCAGTGCATCGCTGCATGAAGGCGCTAGTCGTTTATTTTCCCATTGAGGAATCGCATTGGTGATAGCTTCCTGCGTTCCCCACCAACCTTCACAGTTCAATCAAACGTACCGTTTTGTTTAACGAATTAACTATTGGGCTCTAAGGCTAAGTGATAGCCTATATTCAAAGCTTACATACTGGAAACCGGCCATGAATGACATCCCTAGCTCTTCATCCAATACTGTTCGAGCGCGATTACTAAAAGCAGCCAAAGATTGTTTTTTAAGCGATGAATATCACAAGATATCGACCCGAATGATCACCAAGCAGGCAGGTGTTAACGTCTCTATGATTAGTTATTACTTTGGTAATAAAGAAGGTTTGTACGAGGAGATGATCCGAGAAGAATTTTCGCCACTGCTAACAGTACTAGACGGGGAAATGCTTTCAACGCTGGACGGAATGACTGACTTTTTACGTTTGTATTACGACATCATGGTCACTCAGCCAGAGTTCCCCAAATTAATCCTAAAGGTGCTCGCATTGAATCAAGGCCCTGGACGGCGCTTTATTCAGCAACTACTTGAGCGAGGTCGTACCGGAGGCACAAAAAAAATCGACCAATTGAAAACCAACGGACAGGTTTCAGCATCGATTGACCCCGACATTATAAGGATGGCTTTCGTCAGTTTGGCGATGACTCCGATGCTGTTGAAAGATATTTTCGAACAACAGATGGGACGCCCTATGGATGCAGATTTCCTGAATCAACTCGCCACCTTTAACGGTAGCCTAATCGTAGCAGGACTAACACCTATAACAGAGAAGCAATCATGAATGCGATAATGACATTACAAAAAAACGCCAGTAAGACTCGCCGCTTTTCACGATTGATGAAACTATCTTTCTGGCTTCAAAAACTACCGAACAAACTCACTCCGCCACCGTTCAGACTAATGCAGATAGGGTCGGCTTTTTGGCAGTCACGAGTTCTTTATGTTGCCACTAAGCTCGACATAGCGACCCAACTAGGCGATGAACACCTCACACTCGATGAGCTTTCAGCTCGAGTATCATCACAACCAGAACCTACGTACCGGTTACTTAGGATGCTGACCGCAATGGGCATCTTTGAAGAATCAAGTCCGCGTATCTTCTCTAATAATAAATTATCCGCCCCTCTAAGGCAGGGTGACCCTAATAGCGTGCGGGCAATGATATTAATGCAGAATGCTGAAGAGATGAGCCGCCCTTGGTATGAACAGCTCGAGCATGGAGTGCGTCGCGATGAAGTACCATTCAGCTTAACTCATGGTCAGGATCTATTCGCTTATATGGACAGTCACACAGAATTTGATAAGCTATTTTCTCGAGCCATGGATAGTGTCGAGGCGCTAAGCGGTGATAGCTTCGCGACAGAGTTTGATTGGAGCCGCTTTGATCGAGTGATAGATATAGGAGGCTCGAAAGGGAGCAAGTCCTTGGCGATTCTAAAGCGTCATTCAATGCTCAAAGCCCTGGTCGTGGATCGTGCGCAGATAATACAAGGCGCTAAAAAACACTGGATTGGTCACCAAGATGAAACAGTGCTAACTCGTATCAATTTCCAAGCGGGGGACCTATTCGGCTCACTACCAAACGCGACCAGTGACAAAGATATTTTCTTGCTCAGTGCCGTTTTGCATTGCTTCGATGATGATACCTGCGTCCAAGCGTTACGAAATATTACTAGAGCCTGTCAGGCAACGGGGGCACGTATCGCAATTATGGAGCTAGTCATGAATAAATCTAAGGCCGACCTGACAAGTACTCTGTTCGATATGCAGATGTTCATGGGCACAAAAGGTCGGGAAAGAACCCTAGATGAATGGAATGACTTATTTAAGCGAAGTGAGTTGCGGCTGGACGAAGTTGTCGATTTGCAGTCATTTGGCAAGATAATGGTTTTACAGCCTAACAATAGATAAATGGGTAGTACCGACAAGAAGGCTCTGTGCCAACCTGTTTATGAATGGCAAAATTTTCCTAGGGAACATGCGATTAAGTTAATACCTGCTCGCCTTTACGCTAAATAAAGACTGCAATCGTATATTTAGTTCTGATTATTTTTGATCCCTTTTGCCCGCCTAACCTCTCAGGTAGACGGATCACTCCCGCTACGATTTTAATAACGGCCCAACTCGAACGATGTTTACGAGCACAAACATGACGGATAGCTTGCTGTCGTTTTTCATCAGATCACGGTAGCGCGCCTTAATAAAGCCGAACTGACATTTATAACGATATTCGCTGTCGGCGAAGCTCAGTTGCTGAACCATGCCTGAGCCTCTGTGGTTAGCCGTGAAGAAGGATGGATTATCTCATGACTGGGGGACTTAATTGCATCTTCCCTAGGGGCCTCTTACTTGGCTCTGGTAAATTAAATGGCGTATTCGAGACACCGATCTCAGGGGTTACCGATAAACATTGGTTTAGTCCCGAGGATAAAACTGTAAAGTATATTTGCGGAAATGGTACAAGAATCACATAAACATAAAAAAACAGCCAATAGGGCTCGCTAACGCTCGCTCGTTGGCGTTATGCCGAAGAGAATCTAATTAGATGCCTGAACCAGATCCGTTAAGAATCATGACATTTGCAACACCGAAAGATCTCGGCGAGTGGCTCAAGCTGAATCACGCAACTGAACGTGAGTTGTGGGTAAAGATATTTAAGAAAAATTCTGGGATTCAAAGCGTTACTTGGAATAATGTAGTGATAGAGATTTTATGCTGGGGTTGGATTGACGGTGTGAAAAAGTCACTAGATGATCAAGCTTACCTTCAGCGCATCACTCCCAGAACAGCACGGAGCAACTGGTCTAAAAGGAACACCGAGCATGTTGAACGTCTAATAAGCGAAGATCGGATGATGGAATCTGGCCTTGTGCATGTTCGAGCAGCGAAAGCTGACGGTCGTTGGGAAAACGCCTATGTGGTAAGTGAAATGGAAGTGCCCGAAGATTTCTTAGCAGCACTGGACAGCCAGCCGAGCGTAAAACAGTTTTTTGAAACACTTAATAAATCGAGTCGTTATGTTATCGCTTATGGATTAACAAGTGCAAAGAAACCCGAAACCAGACAAAAACGATTTACAAAATACATGACAATGCTTGTTCATGAAGAAAAGCCCAAATAAATGACATTCGCCATAACAAGCCACTTACCGAAAGTATTTCTCCTCTCACAAAAAAACGTACTAAAAATAGAGAAGAGGCCTAAGCCCCTTCTCTGATTTTCTTTTCATCGCTATCTGACGGATCAGTTATTGAAACAACAGAGAATCAAATAATAGCGCTCATAAAACGTTGTTTTATTTGCACCGCTTTGAGAGGAATTTCTTCACCCGACTTTTCATTGCCGGCTTTGATTAGATAGTGAATAAACGTCGGCTTCTCTTTAATAAGTTCAGAAAAAGTGTCGGGCTGATCAGTAATAGCTGAACTCTCAACGCCCATGGTCTGCACCCAAGAGCTCAGATTCATACCGCTAGAGCTAAGCGTTGGCTGATTACCTGTCGAGCCGTAGCTGCCATTATCAAGGCAGATCACGGTTAAGTTCTTCGGCTTTAAGGCCGCTAGATCGACCAGCTGGTTAGGGTTAAAGAAGAATGAACCATCACCATCTACGATGTATACATGGCGCCCCTGGATGGTATCTGCCAGACCAATGCCTACTTCGGTAGCGGAACCCAGAGCACCTAACATGTAAAAATTTTCAGCACGATCGTTCGCGTTGTATACCTCTTTGGAAGGGAAACCAATTTGTGACATAACCACATCTTCAGCACTCACGTTATCCATAATCACTTTAATGGCTTCAGCACGAGTCTGACTAGGGCAGCCTTCATACGCTTCGGTGCTGACACTAACCGGTGTGAAACGCGGCTGGCCAAACACGTGATAGTCATCCACTTTCTCTTCCCACAGTTCAGGGGATAACAGGTACACCTTGACCTTTTTCTCAGCAAAGCAGTTGGCGACATCTTCTTCGAGATCAACTAGGTCTTCAGTTTTTTCCAGAATTTGATATTCAACATCAATCGCTGTTAGAAGGTTCTCCATATTGCTGCCATAAATGATCTGAGCTTCAATCGGTTCTTGGAAGTAACCTCGAAAAGAAGCAAAAATAGGTAGGCCTTCCTGATATAGCTTTTGCATCGTATATAGCTCGGTAATCAAGTTACCTATACCCGTATTTTGAATAAACATCGCCGAGCGCTTACCACCCAAGCTACGCCCAAAGCAAAGCGCCAGCCCAGCAGACTCCTTGGTGATATCCCACACCTCCATCTCCTTTGGCACATACTTCATCACTAGATTGAGCTTATTACAGGGATTAAAAGCAATTTTATCTACTTGGTTTTGTGATAACGCATGCCAGATCATTTCGCTATTATTCATGGTTTTACAATCCTCAGATTATTATATTTATATACTCACAGGCACTTACTTAAGACCGCAGTTCACCCTGCTCAGTCGCCTTTGGCGACAAACATAAGCAAGTACCCACAGTGGTTTTTGAAAGACTAACCGATCACAGCAGAGCGTCCGGTTGCAGTACTATTTTTGCGGCAGCGACCTTACCGTTATGTAGATCTGTAAAAGCCTGAGCGCCTGTCGATAGAGGTCGAACGTCAACCCAAGACAGATCTCCCAACTGACCGCGATAGAGCATATCAATCGATGCCTGCATATCAGCACGGGTATAGCAGTAGTTACCCAGCAAAATAACTTCCTGCAGAGTCAGCTTGCGTGTATCTAGCCCCTCTCCATCATCCTGTAGTCCTACGTGGGAAATAATCCCTCCTGGGCGTACCGCTTCACTGGCACTGCGCCGAGTAGCACCGCAACCCACACAATCAAACACCACGTCATAACCATTAGGGTACGGTAACGCCTCCTCCAGCGGATTAAAGCAATTGGCACAATCCTGCTGCTCAATACTACTGCGTCGCAACGCGTTAGTTTCTGCCAGATCAACCGACATACAGCCTTTAGCTTTTAAGATTAGTGCTGTGAGCAACCCGATAGCACCACCACCGATAACCAAACAACGCGCTTCTGATAATGGCCGAGGCAAAACCCTCTCCACTAGAGCCACCGCATGTAATCCTGTCGCGGTGGGTTCGGTCAGAGCTGCATGTATAGGGTTCATATCTGCAGGAATGGGTAACAAGTTTCTCTCTGCAATGGCTACCTGTTCAGCAAAAGCGCCGGGCAGATACATGCCAATGAGTTCGCGGTGGCGGCACAGATTACTACGCCCGCCGACACAGTCTTCACATTCGCCACAGGTCATCAACGGATTAATGACCATGCGTTGCCCCGCGTAACGACCATCCAACACAATACCGCTCACCTCATGCCCCAGAATCAGAGGCGGCACTCTACGCGCGTCCTTTCCGTGGTAAGCATGCATGTCGGATCCACATATCGCCGTTGCTATAATATCTACCCGTACATCTCCTTCTCGTGGCTGTGGCAGAGGCTCCTGGCGATAGGTAATCTCCTGCGTGTCGGTATAGACCAGTGCATTCATTGTTTTACTGCTCATTTGATACCTCACTTTGCGGTAAAACCGCCGTCGATATAGATGGTCTGACCGGTGATATAGTCCGAACCATGACTCGCTAAGAAAACACACAGACCGTCCAAATCAGACAACTTGCCATTACGCCCGATAGCTGTCTGATCAGCCAACTGCTGACTTAAATCGCCCTGAGCAAACACCGGTTCGGTCAGCTCCGTAGGAAAAAATCCCGGCGCAATCGCATTGCAGCTGATGCCTTTTGAAGACCAAGCTTGAGCCATCGCTCGAGTCAACTGTAAAATTCCGCCTTTAGAGGCTCCGTAGGCAATCCCATTGGCAAAAGCCCGTTCCGACTGCAAGGATGCGACATTGATAACCTTGCCCCACCCTCGTAAGGCCATCTGAGGGATTAGCTTTTGTGCCAGAAAAAACGGGATTTTCAGATTCAAATCCAACGTCTTATCCCAGCTCTCTGGCGTCACCTCATCAGCATGCTGACGCAAATTAACACCCGCTGTATTGCACAGAATATCAATGCGCTGCCACGGCTCCATACAACGGCTAACAATATCATCCAGCTGTGCTAAATCTTCCAGATCAGCGGCTACCGTTGTGGCATGCGCGCCACTTGCCTGTAACTGTAGTTGTAACTCATCTAGCCGATTCTGGCGTCTTCCCAATAGCACAACACTGGCTCCGGCAGCAGCTAATGCGCGTGCTTGCTGAGCACCTATCCCAGATGAAGCCCCAGTGATCAACGCCACTTTTCCGGTTAGGTCGAAGCAGCTCATTCCACTGCCTTCAAATCAAAGGTTTCATTGGGGAAGTATTTTTCTAATCGAGCATCACCCGTACGGGCATGCGCCTCCATCCCTTCCATACGTGAAATACGTGCGGTTACAGCAGCAACATCACGGTTTGCTTCTGGAGTCATACGTTGCGTAGTGACTGTCTTAATGAATTTACCTGCCGACAATCCACCGGTATAACGTGCTGCACCTTTGGTTGGCAAAATATGGTTGGTACCTGAACACTTATCGCCGAAAGCGACAGTGGTCTCTTCTCCAACGAATAGAGAACCGTAGTTACGTAAACGCTGTACCCACCAGCCCAAGTTGTCACACATCACTTCGAGATGCTCCGCGGCATATTTATCGCTGATAGTTGCAACTTCTTCATCGGTATCACACAACACAACCTCACCATATTCATCCCACGCATTGGTCGCAGCTACTCGGGCAGTTTCTGGCAATTTTTCAATATAGGAAGGCATCATCTCAATAACCTTTTCTGCCAAAGTCCTATCGGTTGTGAACAACCAAGCAGGAGAGTCCGGGCCATGCTCCGCTTGGCCAACAAGGTCGGTAACCACCAAATGTGGATCAGCAGTCTTATCCGCAATAATTGCAATCTCAGTGGGGCCTGCGAATAGATCAATACCCACACGGCCATAAAGCATACGTTTAGCTTCAGCGACAAAACGGTTCCCAGGGCCTACCAAGATATCTGCAGGCTTTCCTGTGAACAGGCCAAACGCCATCGCCGCTATACCCTGCACTCCTCCCAACGCCAAAATTGTATTCGCACCGGCAAGGTTGGCGGTATAGATAATCGCAGGGTTAACACCCTGACCAGGTTTTGGTGGCGAGCAAGCGATAACATGCTCTACACCCGCCGCTTTCGCAGTAGCCACTGACATTACCGCTGATGCAATATGGGAATAGCGCCCGCCAGGCACATAGCAACCAGCTGCCGTCATAGGAATCTGGCGCTGGCCCGCCCATAACCCTGGAGAAAGTTCGGTTTCAAAGTCGATCAATGATTCTCGCTGCTTAACAGCAAAATTGTGCACACGTTCATAAGCGAACTGGATATCATCTTTCATTCGCTGCGACAGAGATTTACCGGCAGCATCAATCTCTTCTGGTGTAACTACAATGTTACCCTCATAGCCATCCAGCTTTAGCGCAAATTCACGGCACTTATCTTCCCCACCTGCTTCTATCTCTGACAGCATTGAGGACACGATGTGGCGAGTATTATCTTCATCGGTTGCAGCATTTTTTTGCGCTTTTTTCAAATATTGAGTTGTCATATTTTTATTTTCCTTGATTGACATTAAAAGTGGCTAATCAGTAGCTGTAACTGGGCAGAGCCCACAAAGAGAGTTCAGGTACAAATGCTAGTAGCAGTACTACACTGAGCATTGCCAGCACGAATGGCACGGCATTACGGGCAATACCCAGAATGGGAGGGCCGGTCAGACCTGAAACAACAAAGAGATTGAGCCCCAATGGTGGGGTAATAAAGCCGACTCCCAGAGCAGTGATCATCATGATGCAAAACTGAATATCGGCCATACCGATCTCTTGCGCTAAGGGCAGCATAATCGGCGCAAGGATGACGATATTTGGTGTAGTTTCCATTACACAACCCGCCAAGATAAGAATGCTGATCATCAGTAAAATGATCATGGTCGGATCATCAGTGATGTCCGTCACCATATATACAAACCCTTGCGGTACCTCGAGTGCAGCCAACGCTTGAGCTAACGGTAAGGAGAACGCAATAATCGGCAGGATCACTCCGTTGACTTTAGCCGAGCTGGCCAGCATCGCCGGAAACTCACTCAGGCTAATAGTTTTTTGCCACAGCCCAATAATGATCGTTGTGATTACCGCTATGGCAGCCGCTTCGGTTGGGGTGAATACACCGCTGTAGATACCTCCTAAAATAATGACCGGCACAATAAGGGCATAACGACCGACATAGATCGAGGTCATGATGCGGCGTAAAGAGAAACCACCTCCTGCGTTCTCAAAACCATGAGTTAGATTAAGAATGATGTTGCACACCATGATGCAACCCATCACCAAAAGGCCCGGCACCAATGCCGCCAAGAACAGCGTCGAGGCGGATATGCCCAACACCAACCCGATGATAATGTAAGCAATAGACGGTGGAATTAGGATGCCGGTACAAGCCCCAGCGGCAACCAATGCACAGGCATATGGCTTGGGGTACCCCTGCTCTACCAAACGATCAATGGTCATACGACCAACCCCGGCAGCACCAGCAGCATCTGAGCCGGAAATACAGGCAAAGAAACCACAGACTAATACCGTTGCAGTACCAAAACCTGATTTTGCTCCGCCCGTCAGGGCTTCTGCAATATCCAGTAACTTACGCGACAGCCCGGTACGCACCAACACATCACCGGTAAGAATAAATAAAGGTATGGCAATCAAAGCAAAAGCATCAATACCATCAAACAACGCCTCTCCCAGTAACGACAGTGGCAAGGCTCCGCTGAACTCTAAAATCAGTACGGAGATAACGCCCAATACCGCCCAAACCGGCACACCTAAAGCGAACATAATAACGCCAATCAATAACGGCCCACCTAACTCCCACCCCCAATCAAGGGTGACTTCAGGATTCAAATAGTTATACATAGGAAAGTTTCCTGTCTAATCGAACAACCGTTTTCCGGTGTAGATCGGCGTATCATTTCTAAGTGCGCGAATATCACGGCTCAAGGATTGCCACAGACGAAAAAGCATCAAGGAGAAGCCCAGTGGTACGGCGGCGATAAACCAAGCCTGGCTAATGCCCAAGCCATGAGTTACCGAACCAAACTTAATTGAAACCATAAGCGTATCCACCGAATATATGAAGGCGAGCCCCGAAACACCGATCATCACCACATCACCTAAGATATAAACGAGTAACTTGCCGTTGCGAGGCAGGAAATTCAAAATCACATCAATACGGATATGAGCACGATCTTTAACAGCCGATGCTGCGCCAATCCAAGCGAGGTAAATAAACGCATAACGAGCGACCTCTTCTCCCCAGATTGACGAATAAGAGAGCGTAAAGCGGCGTATAACTTCCACACCGACGGTTAGAACAATCACGACGTAAAAAACTAGTAACAGCCACCGTTCAGCATTTTCATCAAGCTTCTGCCAGATTGTTATCTTGTTTGTATTCAAAACATACACCTCCAAATTGAACAGTACCGTTATTACGGTTACAGAAAGCTAGGCACAGGCATTAATGCTCAGTGCCTTCGCTCTAGCAGATCAACTCAAATATCGTGTACGAAATGGCGGCCTTGGGTATTAGCCGCATCGTGCAAGCTATCAAATATATCCAGAGACCCCGCCAGTTCAATTTTAGTGTCGTCCCAAACAGATAACTGGTGTCCAGCCGCATCTTTCCATTGTTGCAACTCACCCGTTGTTGGTGAGTAGAACTTAACCCCGGCAGCCGCTAATTCAGCCATTGCAAAACCTCGGGCTGCAGGAACTTTCGCCAAGTTCTGCTGTGCTGTAACTTCAGAAGCAAACATAATCCCGTCTTGAATTTTGACAGGTAACGATTTAAACCAAGCTAGGTTGCAGGAATATACTTGGGCATCAGGAACCGAACGAATAAAGGAAACGTGGGAAATAACATCGCGAAAACCAAAGACATTCAACGCTTCAACGGAAGGATCGAGTGCATCAGCAACACCTTGCTTAATTGCGGAAGGCGTTTCACCCCAGGCTACTGGCGTTGGGTTAGCACCTAACAAGCGATAGAACTGCTGCAAGATCTTCGAACCTGGTACCCGAAACTTAATTCCGGACATTTGATCAGGCGTCTTAATCGGTCCCTCAATACCATGTCGTACAGCAACAACACGAGGATCAATGTTGACATACCATAGCGGTAGAAAACCTCTTTCTTCTACTTTCGGATTTACCTCACGACGCCATGCATCAGAATTTACTAGGTTAGTGAATTTTTGGTTTTCACCACACCAGTAAGGAATGTTGATCAGATCAACCACCGGAGCAAATGCTGCAAAATTTGAAAGCGAATGCTGAGCAGCCTGAATAGTGCCCTGCTGTACTTTTTGAGCCAGTGCACCACCTGCGCCTAATTGGCCACCCGGTGCGAGTTTCACATAAACCTCGCGGTTCGTTAGATTCTGGATATTCTCTTTAAAATCCAGCTGCATAATCGGATAGCTACGCGATGAGCCCAGAACATAAGCGGTGGCAATCACCATCTTATATTTTGCTTTAGCTTCGCGCTCTTTTTCCTCTTTGGATATTGCTGCGACAGCTTGGTCTGACATCATAAGTCCTGATGCAGCAGCCAGGGTGACTGCGGTAAAACCAAACTTACTGGTCAGCGCCATAAAGCGACGACGTTCCGGGCAGACAGGTTGATTTGCTTTGCTCATGGGTTGCTCCTGATTGATGTAATTATTTTTGGTTCAGGCTTTCACTTCGAAGAATTCCAACCACAAAAAAGATACAAGCAACACACAGAACCAAGAATTCAACCACTCCACTGAACCCCAAAGGTAGCTGAAGACCGAACCACCACATTGATATTTTCCCCACCAGTACGTTAGTGAAAAAAACCAAAAACAGCACAATGGCAATCAGATAAGCATGTTTTATTAGTCTTTCTGTAAACATTGGAATACTCCGCAGACAATATTTGTAAGCGCTTACAAATTAAACTTTAAATGATTCCGCTGTCAACCCTGATTACAAATAACTATCTGGACTTGTGTGAAATTTTGCTATCATGCAGATTGTGCAAAGGGAGATATATGCGTAATTCAAAACCAACATTACAAGACGTTGCAACGGCTGCCGGGGTTTCGACGGCAACGGTTTCTCGCTGTATAAACCAACCGACGCAAGTGAAAGAAAAATTACGCGATAAGGTCAATGAGGCTATAAACCGCCTCGGATATGCCCCCCATGGCGCAGCCCGAGCACTCGCCTCGCGCCGCTCCCACACTATAGGCGCAGTCATACCTACCATCGATAATGGTATCTTTGCTAACGGTATTCACTACCTGCAACAGGGCTTATCAGAGGCCAACTTCACGTTGCTTTTAGCCAGTAGCAATTACTCCCTCGATGAAGAGCTCCGAGAGGTACGAAGCCTTATCACCCGGGGTATTGACGGCATGGTTCTGATTGGTGCAGAACACCATCCCGAAGTATACGAAATGCTCGAGCGCCACCAAGTTCCTGTGGTCAATCTGTGGACTTACAACAGCCAGTCGATACATAGCTGTATCGGCTTTGACAATGCAGCCGCTGGGCGCAAGGTTGCTGAGCATCTTTTCAATATGGGGCACCGAGACATTGCCGTAATATCTGGTATCCAGGTTGACAATGACCGAGCCAGAGAGCGTATTGAAGGTGTCAGGCAATACCTCCAAGAAAAAGGCCTAGAGCTTAAGCCCGAGCTAGTTCGCGAATGCCGCTATAGTGCAGAAAAATCCAGCCTTGCACTCACCGACCTCATTGTCGCCGGCCACCGCTTCAGTGCTGTGATTTGTGGTAACGATATACTGGCACTAGGCGCACTGTCTGCTTTGCGACAACTGGATATTCCAGTGCCTAAAACACTTGCTGTCACGGGTTTTGATAACCTTGAAATAACCGCCGCATTATCACCCAGCCTCACGACTATCAATGTACCGGCGCGCCGTATGGGTACACTTGCCGCAACCTACTTATTAAACTGTATCCAAACCGGTAACCGTGACATTACGCGGATTAAATTACCGGCAGACTTAAAAGTGCGAGAAACCACTGACATAGCCCATTCGGCTGGCCCGCATTCAGAGTCAGAGCAAGTACTGAGGTAACTGGTGCGGTGTCGGACAACGCAGCTGCTCCATTACCTGGAGCAGCTCATTACGTAACAATTCAATAGTATGCGCGGCTCCTGGCTCACCAAAAGCACCAACGCCATACATAAAGGCCCGGCCGGCAAACACCATCTGCGCCCCTTGAGCTAGAAAACGCGCAATATCAGGGCCGGACTCTACTCCGCTATCAACCATCACCACCGTACGGTCACCAACCGCAGCGACGATCTCTTTCAGTGCTGAAACAGAAGGGTATGCTGCATCAAGTTGCCTGCCACCATGATTAGATACAATCAGGCCATCAGCACCTGCTGCCAGTGCTAATTCAGCATCGGAAACACTTAAAATCCCTTTAACTATCAGCTTTCCAAACCAAGCATGACGGATCTGCTGCAACATCGGATAATCCACGACATCCTTCAGGGTTGTGCGAATATAATTGGCGATATCACGCAGGTTCGACATGTTTTTCATATAGGGCATCATCGATGCGAATTGCGGCATTCCCTGTAGGGCTGTTGCCATTGCCCAAGAAGGACGCAGCATCGTTTGAGCGATACTATCCACGCTAATTTTAGGCGGTACAGCAAGACCATTACGAATATCACGGGGGCGTCTTCCTGCTGCCGGCACATCAATAGTAACCACCAGATGACGACACCCAGCAGCTTCAGCTCGGCGCATCAGATCAGCCCGAATGTCTAAGTCTGAAGGAGGATAAAGCTGAAACCAGAAATTATCTCCCGCACACTCAGCAGCCCGCTCTATCGAAGTACTTGCCAGAGTACTGAGGATATAAGGGATATTAGCTTCACGCGCAGCGCTCGCTTGGAACTCCGATGCTTTCGGCCAAATCAATCCGCTCAAACCCAGAGGCGCCACGCCAAAAGGCGCAGCATATTGCTGACCAAAAACCTCTGTGCTCAAATCAGCCCCTGCAGATGTTGATAAGTAGCTGGGTTGCAGATAAACCTGATCCAAAGCCTGACGGTTTTGCCGAAGTGTATTTTCTGCATTACAGCCCCCTGCCAGATACTCAAAAGCAAACCGGGGAATACGCCTACGAGTCAAGATTTTCATGTCTTCAACGCAGGCCGCCCGCTGTAACAAAGATTCTGGCATCTTATGCTCCCTAAGATTGTAGTTTGATCGTTTTGCAGAACCGTTATTTTGCTCAAAAACCGAACATACAACTGAGCCCACAACAAACAGGAGAACATAAATTAATACTTTTTTGCAAGCGCTTACATTTATAATTGAATAACGATTGTTAACGACAGATATATCTAGATATCAGGTTAAGTACGTCTCATGATGATCGATAAAGATACGGGCGTGTTATTGAACGTACTGACAAACGTAGCGAAGAACCTTCTATTCTGCGTGCAGCAAAAGCTCATGACCAATAACCTTATCAATCATGCCATAGGGGACTTGATATTTAGACCCTTTGTATTTGATTAATGCATAATTAAGACACATTTTAATCACTGTACAATTGACAATTTTACCGTCATCAATCACACGTACAATGTTGTAGTTATGCAGAACAATTGCCATTAGTCTTCCTTATATTTCCTATGTGATTTAACTGCTATTTTCTGCACTTATCTAAAATCTATCCACACGAAATGGCTCATAGTTGATTTCAGGTAAATCTCCTGTCATTAGTCCCACCACTAGCTCTGCACTGATTGCGGCTTGTGTGAGCCCCAAATGTTGATTTCCAAAGGAAAACAGTAGTTGAGAGTACTGTGGATGCCGGTCAATAACAGGAAGCGAGTCAGGCAGCGTAGGCCGATGCCCCATCCATTTACTAACCTGCAATGTTGGATTATTCAACCGCGGTAGCAACTTACAACTATGATACTGGAGCGATTCAAAGCGCTGCTTAAAAGGCTTTAACTTCAGGCCACCTAACTCGGTCATGCCGACCACTCTTAAGCCTGAATCCAGCGGGCTCATAACGAAACGACGTTCTGCAGACCCTATCGGATGATTAAGCTTAATATGTTCTGCATTGATAGAGAGATGATACCCCCTCTCCGCTTCCAGCGGCACATCCAAACCAGTACTCTTCAACAGTTGTTTACTCCATGCACCAGCACAAATAATAGCGTAATCAAACTTCAATGAGCCCGTCTCAGTTTGCACCAATATACCTTTGTCTTCAGGTTGTAAGGAAGTAACACTCTGCTGTAAGAATGCTCCTTTACGCGCCTGAAAGGCAGATAAAAGGATTTTACAAAGCAGATAGGGCTCTCTCACACGACAAGCTTCAGGAAAAAACAGAGCATGACTGAGGCTCTCAGCCAATTCAGGCTCCAGTTGCGCGAGGCGCTCCCCCTGTACCAACTCGGTTTTAATGCCATTCTCTTCCATATAGACAGCATATTTTTTAGCATCTTCAAGTTTATCTGCTGACTCCCAAACCAATAGATAACCTGATTGAACCAACTGCTCTTGTGCGCCGATATCTTCCAAGCAACGTCGCCAAGCAGGAACCGAAGCCCGGTTTAGCTGCTCAAGTGCTAAACGACCCTTTTTAGTAGTCTTGGAAGCTGCAGCACAGATAAAACGAACTAACCAAGGCAGGATGCGATGTAAATAACCTAGCGGTAAAGACAAGGGCCCGTGAGGATTAAGCCACATAGAGAAGCTTGAACGGAGTGTTTTTGGTGTAGACAATGGATCAATCAATTCAGTAGCCAAGTATCCGGCATTACCAAAAGAAGCACCCCGCCCAGCTTCATCTCTATCAATCAGTGTTACTTGGTAGCCTTTTCGCTGCGCTTCAAGCGCTGCACAAAGACCAACAACCCCGGCTCCAACAACCGCGACAGTTTTAGATGAATAATCAGTTGTCGTGCCAGAACCAGGGGATTGCATCAGGCTACTCCTTCAACTTTTTGATCTGCACTGTTATCAACTTGGGATACTGATGGTACTTCCATAGGTTCAGCCTTCTTGGAGAACCACCCGGTTTGAGCATAAAAAATACCGATGACAGGAGATAACCAGCAAGCAAACGCCAGCGGTATATACAGTAGTGCACTGTAATCACCAGATGTTACTGTTAAGCCTAAAGTGCCCATGACGAAAGCACCACCTGCATTCCATGGAATCAACGGCGATACTAATGTGCCACCCTCTTCAATCGCACGGGACAGATTAAGACGACTATAACCAAGTTTATCGTATTCCGGGCCATACATGCGGCCAGGAAGAGCAATCGAAAGATAAACATCGCCAGAAACCACATTGGTTGCCACAGACGTAAGAATGGCACTTGTTTGCAACCCTCGAAAACCTTTGGTCATACTGAGTATTGCTCTCACAACAGCTTCAAGACAGCGAGTACGTTCCAAGGCACCACCGAACGCTAAAGCAAACATCATCAGGGTAACCACCCACGTCATTGAAGACACTCCGCCTCGATTTAATAAGCTGTCCAGGGAAGCCGTGCCAGTAGTAATTTTGAAACCACTGTGAGCAAAGGTAAGTATTTCATTTAGGTTATAGCCATAGTTTAAAACCGCCACCAACGCGCCAAGTATGAAGCCGGTAAACAGCGCTGGAATCGGTGATACCTTGAAAAAAGCCAACCCCATCACAGCTAAAAGCGGTAGCAATGGAAGAAAACCAAGATCAAAATGAGTACTTAGTCCATCTTTGAACAGCGCTATTTGTTCTAACTGTGTTGAGTCTGCCGTAGTTTGACCACCAACAAAAAGATAAATAACAAACGCGATAAGCATTGCTGGAACTGTAGTGGGCATCATATTTCGAATATGATTAAACACATTTGTTTCCGTTACTGCCGCAGCCAAATTAGTGGTATCGGATAGCGGCGATATCTTATCTCCAAAGAATGCACCAGAGACTACAGCGCCTGCCGTCCAATACACAGGGATTTCAAATGCAGCACCAATACCAATAAGCGCAAGACCAACAGTTCCTACAGTCGTCCAACTTGTGCCGATAGAGAGTGATACCACAGAACACAACAGCATGGATGCAGCAAGAAACCAGGCAGGGTTAATCAACTCCAGTCCGTAATAGATTAATAGCGGCACCGTACCACTTGCGATCCAGGTACTGACCAACATTCCTACTACAATCAACGTAGCTATCGAAGGCATGGCTACATGCAGTACATGAAAAGCGCCTGCTTCAATATCTTTCCACGTATACCCCTGCGACCAGCCAACCAATGCAGTGATACCAAAACCAATTGCCAATGCAATATGCGGTGTAAAATCGTCATAGTAGAAAATCTGAACACCCAACAATCCAATAGTGAGGATGATAGGAATCAATGCGACTCCAAGGCTGGGAATAGCTATATTGGATGAGCCACTTGGTTTCATCAAAAAACTCCATAAGACGTCATGCGTCTCAATTATTTTATTATTAAGAGTAAAAAGGAGCCTTACTGGAAGTAAGGCCCAAAGTTAGGTCACGAGAAACCTAAACTAGTCGCTGGTAAGCAAGAATGGCTGCTGCGAGATCTTCCCTTGAATCACCAACAGATTTGAAAATAGTCACAGCGTTGCTGGCATCGTCTAAGCCTTGTCGACCGAGATGCTCGCCGCTACACAGTTCTGAAAACTCAGCAACAATGCTTTTTTCAGTAATCACGCCTTCCCGAATCGGGATAATTAGATCACCGGTTTCACTTAACGCTCCGGCTCGGGTATCCACAAATACCGCACTACGCTGCATGGCAGTATTATCAGTTTCTCGCATTGTTGGTGTGAAGCTTCCCACCAGATCAAGATGAGCTCCTGGCTTTAACCAGTCTCCTAGAATCAAGGGAGTGGTTGCCATCGTCGCGCAACTGATAATATCGGACTTTCTAGTCGCCTCTTCCAGCCGACCTTTAGCACAAATTTCTGCATTTATATCTGCTGCCTGAAGCTCTGCAACCAGCGCTTGCGCTGCATCCTGATTGCGATCCCAAACCCGGACGGTTTTAATTGGACGCACACTCATATGCGCAGGAATCAATCGGCGGCCCATTCGCCCACTTCCAACCATCAGCATCTCGCTCGCATCCTCACGTGAGAGAAAGCTCGAAGCCAGTGCTGAAGCGGCTGCAGTTCGACGAGCGGTAAGCTCATTGCCATCCAATTGTGCCAAAGGCCGCCCGGTCTTTCCGCAACTCAGCATATAATGACTGCTCAGGCCTGGGATATTGCGAGCATTATTACCAGGAAACACATTTACCTGCTTAACGCCGAGAAACTCTCCTTCCAGCCATGCAGGCATCAGCAGTAAAGTTGCATCCGGCTCCATAGGTACATTGATCGTATGATGATGGCGAATCGGTGAGCCAACTTCACGAACGAAAATCTCATTCAATGCGATAATCAGGGCGCCCCAGGGAAGTGCATTTTGGATTTGAGTCGCGTTAAGTTGCATGTAGGAATCTCTTATTGTTAGTCTTAGCTCAATGATAACGACTACCAAATTGGTATAATTGACTCAAACTATGATGTTTTTGACTCAAACTATTGAAGTACCCCGCGAACTTTTTTTTCGGGCCCGCTGCTGTGATAACTAGCAAGGCACGCCGCAATTTGATTGCACGTCAAAGTGGTGAGCATTGTCATGAATATTCTCAGATACTATTTGGTTGGCGTGGCCAAATGGAGTGTGAATTTCAGAAAGATGCTGGCCAGCTTGCGAACGGCACTGTGGCGATAGTTCCTCAGGGTACGGCTCACCTGTTCAGCGGTTTAAATGATGATTGTGAATTACTGGTAATCGATTTAGCTTATTCTGATCCATATATTCAAGCATTAGAACAAGCCTGTAACACTTCATTCAAAGACACCTTGTTTCAGCAACCCGAGTTTGTCTCATTAAACCCTGAGATGATGCCCTTATTAGACTTTGCCGCAACACAGCTACTGAGCGCAAAGGATCAAATAAATCCACAATTAAACTGTCAGCTGGTCTCTCTATTCATGACTCAGCTATGCCAGATGTACTCCCCTAATTTAGCTAAACCCATAACTCACAACCGACTCAACACCGTTCGGCTAAATGACATTATTGACAAACGGCTTTCCAACCCTCCAAGTAATTCGGAGTTGGCCAATGCACTTTACGTAAGCGAGAGTCACTTTTACTGTCTCTGTCAGAGCCAGTTTGGTATGACACCACAGCAGTACCTGATGAACCGGCGAATGCAGCGAGCAAATTTTCTGCTGACTAACAGCAAAATAACGTTAGCAATATTGGCAACCGAACTAGGTTTTTCAGATGCCTCTAGTTTCTCTCGCTCTTATAAAAAGCATTATCGTGAAACACCTCGCAGTACCCGGCGTTTACTAGACCTCTAAATAGAGGCAATAACCCTTCCTTTTAAGCCTGAATATATAAATGTCTCTTGGATACGGAATAAGTTCCTCTTCTTAAATCACGTATGAAAAACAGCTTTTTCGATCTAATTTGCAATAACTTGCGTATAACTATTCCAAGCTCTAAAAACATGATCGGAGGTTACATGAAATACTCTCTGCCCTTAGCTGCAGTGCTCTTGCTTGCCATGTTAACCCTATCCCCCTACAGCACGGCTAATAGTGAGGCCAACCTCAAAAGAGGCAGTTGCTCAGATACATCAATGCAAGTACTTAACTATAGCTTTTCATTGCTAGGTAACGAGCAACAGGTAAATTTGTGTGAGACCTATGCCAACAAGTTAATCTTGGTTGTAAATACCGCTAGTAAATGCGCTTTTACTCCCCAGTATGATGGTCTGGAATCACTCTATACGCGTTATAAAGATAAGGGATTCGTGGTACTAGGCTTTCCCTCTAATGATTTTGCCGGCCAAGAACCGGGCACAGAAAAGCAGATAAAAGATTTTTGCCAGCTAACCTATGGTGTAAATTTCCCCATGTTCGAAAAAGTACACGTAAGAAAAGGAGGTAAAAACCTATCTCCTTTCTTTAAGCAACTAGCAACAATATCTGGAGAATACCCAGGTTGGAACTTTCATAAATATTTGATCAGCTCTGATGGAAAAGTACTTGCCAGCTATAAGAGCCATATCAAACCAAATGATGCGGTAGTGATTAATATGATAGAGCAACATTTACTCGCTGTAGCAGCTTATGAGTGACCCGCGAGACCGGAAAAGCGCACCGGTACCCCAATCAAGAATGTCACGTCTGGCACGTATGGGATCATTAGCCGGACGTATTGCCGGAAATGTCGTGCTAGAAGGTAGTAAGCATTTAGTTCAGGGCAAAAAGCCTGTTATGTCTGAGCTGCTGCTAACACCGAACAACCTTCATCAGGTAGCCGACAAGTTATCAAGCATGCGCGGTGCAGCCATGAAAATGGGACAACTGTTATCGATGGATTCAGGTAATTTACTGCCGGACGAACTCTCATCCATACTGGAGCGGTTACGCTCAGATGCTGTGACTATGCCCATGTCGCAACTGGTAATGGTATTGGAACGACATTGGGGAGAAGATTGGAATGAGCGCTTCAGTCGCTTCTCATTTGAACCGCTGGCCGCCGCCTCTATAGGCCAAGTTCATGAAGCCACCTGCACACAAGGCCGCCATCTGGCCATCAAGGTGCAATATCCAGGTGTACGCCAAAGTATCGACAGCGATATTGATAACGTTTACAGCTTGTTGCGTATGACGGGGCTTATTCCTAAATCATTGGATCTACAGCCGTTACTCGATGAAGCTCGCCAGCAATTAAAGCAAGAAGCCGATTATCTAATGGAAGGCGCTCATCTCGATGCTTATCGACAGCATCTACAGACCTTTGAGCGCAATGCAGATTTAATTATACCGGCTTACCATCCCGACCTCTCTACCCCTGAAATACTAACGATGGACTATGTAGCAGGCGATTCACTGGACACTCTGCGTTCAATGTCCGCTGAAAAACGTACTGATATTATGTCATTAATATTTAGTCTTTTTTTTGCAGAATTATTTGACTTTACATGTGTGCAAACCGATCCAAATCTGGCTAATTACCTTTATCAGGTCGACACCCATAAACTGGTGTTATTAGATTTTGGAGCGGTTAGAGCGTTTAATCCAGACTTCGTATATAAGTACCAAAATGCGATGAGTGCCGCCGTTAATAACGATAGACAAGCGTTGGATGCAGCGTTACAGAATTTAGGTTTTTTTCAGAGCGGTATGAAAGCAGCTAATCGGGAAGTCGTATTAGATATCTTTATGATGGCAGCAGAACCACTGCGCTATAACGGCGAGTATGCATTTGGGCAATCTGATCTTGCCAAACGGATTCAAGCACGCGGCCTAAGCGTCAGTAGCGACCCTGATGCTTGGCATACACCGCCGCCGGATGTGCTTTTTTTACATCGTAAAATGGCCGGTTTATATTTGATGGCAACGAGGTTAAATGCCTCGGTCAACGTGCAGGCTTTGTTTACGCCTTATCTAAAAAACTAACAAGAGTGGATAACATGGAGTTACTCAATACTCAGGATGCGGCACTCAAGGTAGCGGTTATCGGCGCAACCGGAGGCATCGGCCAGGCATTGATTCAACAACTAGCGAAGATGGCTGACATCGGCCATATATACGCCTACTCAAGATCATACCCAGACGCACTTTCTATAGTTTCTCAGCCTGGTATTTCAGATATAAGTCATTCGCCATTAGATTATCGTAACGAACAGAGTATTGCTGATGCGGCGGCGGCATTAGGTAATATCCGCTTAGATCAAGTTATTGTGGCAACTGGCGTATTGCATGGTGAACACTTTACTCCTGAGAAAAGTATCAGAAGCTTACAGCCCAAAAGCTTTGAAGAGGTCTTTCTGCAAAATACACTCGGGCCGATGTTGATTGCAAAGCACTTTTTGCCTTATATGAACAAAGCAAGAAAAACGTCTTTCACAGCGCTGTCTGCTCGAGTAGGAAGTATTAGTGATAATCGCTTAGGTGGCTGGTATAGCTATCGAGCCAGCAAAACCGCATTAAACATGATGCTTAAATGCTTAGCCATTGAAAGCCGTATCCGCTATCCCGACTTAGTTATTGCGGGCTTACATCCTGGCACTGTCGATACAGGGCTGTCTGAACCTTTTCAAAAAAATGTATCAGCAGAAAAGTTATTTACAGCAGAACAATCGGCGCATCATTTATTAAGAGTTATCAATAACCTGCAACCTAATGACAGCGGAAAATTAATTGCCTGGGATGGCCAAGAAGTATTGGCTTAATATTCATCCAACAGACACTGACTATAAATAATTTTCACTATTTAACATCATTATCCAACTTCACGAAGAGAATTACATGAGCTTTCAAGGTCAGACAGAATATGAGCATAAAGGCCCTAAGCCTAAAAAAGGAATATTACTGGTTAATCTCGGCACACCCGATGCACCGGAACCAAGCGCATTACGACGCTACCTTAAAGAGTTTTTAAGCGACCATCGAGTGGTTGAGATCCCTCGCTTGCTATGGCTAATGATTTTGCACCTATTTATCTTACCCTTTCGATCTAAAAGCTCAGCTAAATTATATGCATCCGTTTGGACAGAAGAAGGTTCTCCCTTATTAGCTATCACTAAACGCCAAGGAGCAGCACTACAGCAACAGCTAGATACTCACTATGGTGAAGGACAATTGCCGGTGGTGGTAGGTATGCGCTACGGGAACCCGTCTATTAAAAGTGCACTCAAGTTACTCACTGAACAAAATGTCCGTGATATAACAGTACTACCGCTGTATCCACAATACTGTGCAGCGACTACAGGCTCTACTTTTGACGCCATTGCCAAAGAACTACAAAGCTATCGCTGGGTCCCCTCTATCCGCTTTATTAACGGTTATCACCAAACGCCTGAATATGTAAACGCTATTAGCCAATCGATAACAAACTATATCGAGCAGTCCGGCATGCCTGAACGGTTGATATTTTCATACCATGGCACGCCACAGCGATACCTAGAACAAGGCGACCCTTACTATTGTTTTTGTATACAAACCACTCGCTTAGTCGTCGAAGCACTAGGGCTAGACAATGAGCTTGTTATTAGTAGTTTTCAATCACGGTTCGGTAAGGCTGCATGGTTGCAACCCTATACAGATGTCACTTTAAAATCGTTAGCTGAGCAAGGCGTGAAACGAGTCGCTATTATCTGCCCTGGCTTTTCTTCAGATTGCCTAGAAACTATTGAAGAGATCGAGGTTGAGAATAGAGACTACTTTATTAATGCCGGAGGTGAGTCTTATGACTACATTCCCTGCTTAAATGACAACCAAGCTCATATCAAGATGATGCACCAGCTGATTAAACAGAATACGGCATAGCAAGCTCAGTAATAGATTTATTGAGGCTCTGGTATAACAAGAGAATCACAAGAAAAAAGAGCGGCTCCCAACGTTAAAACCGCTGGGAGCCCGCTAAAATATCGCTGGAGGACAGCAAAAATGAATACTCCTCCAGTAATGATAGGCAGCATAGCCATAGCACTGCCCTTACCCATTACTGAAGGTGATATAACGCTAGTAACCTAATCGTTAGTTGCTAGATTTAGCTAGCAGTAGTCTTCAAAGTCCAAGGCTTGGCGATAGCCAAATAGAGCCTGAGCACCACCTGTATGCAAGAAGACGATATTGTCATCTTTATCAAAATGACCTTTACGGATCAGGTCGATAAAGCCCGCTGCACCTTTGGCAGAATAAACAGGGTCTAGCATGATGGATTCTTGGCGGGCAAAAAGTTCGATCGCTTCGATACCGCTTTCTGTCGGTATTCCGTAGCCCTCACCCACATAATCACAGTTAGCAACAACATGTTCTCGCTTCACCACACCAGGAATACCTAGATGCTCAGCGGTTTTTTCAGCGAGGCGAAATACATTACCCTCTTGCAGTTCACGTGGTGCACGCACACCAATACCTAAAACGGGGATCAGGCTGTTGGAAGCCACTAAACCTGTGACCAAACCCGCCTGAGTACCAGCACTCCCTGTAGCATGAACGACTCTATCAATTTTAAGGCCCATATCATTGGCCTGTGTGAGAAGCTCTAACGCTGCGTTTACATAACCCAAAGCGCCGATCGGGTTAGATCCACCACCTGGAATAATATAAGGAGTCTTACCTTGTGCACGCAGTTTTTCGGCAACTTCTTCCATCGCTTGATTCATATCAGTAGCAGCGGGGTACTTGCTTAAAAATGCACCAAATAACTGGTCGAGTAACACGTTACCGTTATAGTTATAATCAACATCTTTGCTGCCAGTACGGTCTTCTAGCAGTACATGACACTCCATACCCATCTTGGTCGCAATGGCTGCTGTCTGGCGTGCATGGTTAGACTGTGTTGCGCCTTGAGTAATAATGGTGTCAGCACCCTGAGCGATGGCATCGCCCATCAGGAACTCTAGCTTGCGGGTCTTGTTGCCGCCGCCAGCTAAACCGGTGCAGTCATCCCGTTTAATCCAAAGATTAGGCCCTCCAAGAAGCTTGCTAAGATTTTCCATGGGCTCAAGTGGTGTTGCCAAATGTGCAAATTGTAAGCGGGGAAAGCGAGATAAATGCATCGTAATGCTCCTGTTATTATACTTGTGCAGCTTGTAGGCTTTGTTCAAGTGACGCTATTGAACTGTGATTTATCATAGGATTTCTCAACGACGACTGACCAATGCTGTTTTCTGTACAGCTTGGTACTTTTTGGCATACCCTAGATATAGCGTTGCTTCAGGAACATGTCTGGAGCCAGATATAGGCATGAGAAGAGATAGAACAGGGATGGAAACGCGGCCTGCTGGTACGAATCTACGAACATCTCCCAGCCCCTGAACTAAAAATCATGCTGTATCGCAAGAAAGATCCGAGGCTGAAAGAGGTTGAGATCATCTGGGATTATCTCAAAAATACAAAAAGCTGAATTTGCATTATCGACTAGCGAAAGGCCTCTCGGTTCACCCGCTGTGTTTAGTGTTATCGTCATTGCTTTTCAGTTCGGCTTCCATTTCAAGCGAGGTTTCCATAATGACCTGCTCGCGGGCCGAACTGGCCGAGTGGTGATAATACAAACGAATGTCATACTCGATATCCCAGCTGTCATCTCCCGCGCTGCAG
>JAWUYS010000080.1:0-23198 GCA_034110685.1 Neptunomonas sp. | reverse complement strand
AGTTCAGGCAGACGTAAGTTTTTCAAAAAAGAGCCAACCCTTTGCCCAATACATCTAACCCCTATTCTAGGATCATAGTTCGTTAGCTATAAATATCAATGACTTAGAGCTTTATTTTCTTACTAAAGAGCAATGGGTCTCGTTATTTGGGTCAAATTACAGTTAATCAGTGACCGCAAAAAAGCTATCTAAAGGTATGATAAGGACTCCAGTTATCTATCTTTAGGGCCGAGCATGTATGTCCGCTGTTGGCACGGGCGGTCTAAAACAGACCGCCATTATCCCAGATAACGCCTCCCCATACGGCAGCAGTAATTATCAACCCAAACATAACAGCCGCTGATCCTAAATCTTTAGCGCGCCCTGCCAATTCATTAAACTCAGTACCGGCTCTATCGACTACGGCTTCAATAGCAGAATTTATAAGCTCCAAAATTAAGACAAGCAAACAAACACTGACCAACAGCGCCCATTGCGTTGCTGTTTGGGCGACCCAGAACGATGCGGGAAACAGTACCAAAAAACCATACACTTCATACTGAAAAGCGGGTTCATGCTTAAACGCAGCGCTTATCCCTTTGATTGAGTATTTCGTTGCATAATAGAACCGTGCTAAGCCAGTTACCTTTGCCATGTCTTATCCCTTATTTTGTAGGCTTTAGGTCGCCAGATTACGGTTGGTTATATCCTAAGGTTTTGTAGTCTTTATCGCGCATATTATTCAACAGTAGCTCCCCGTTACTGGCCACCCTGAACTCGCCATAACGCGCTTGTTCGTATACTTGAGCTGTCCCTTCTTGAAAAAAGAAAGCATTGGTAGCAAATTTGACCTTTCCATCTCGCACGCGATACTGCATTTTTACTTGGTTATCTGCCAGTGTTTCACCCTGATAAAAACCAGCAAATTTACCCACGCTATTTTCATCTAGGTTGACGATAATAAAACCTTCTTCATTCGCCACCGATTTATCTGTAAACGCCTCTCTTTGCAAAGCAAAACGTAAACGCATGTAATCTCCTTGCATGAGTGAACGAGGATCAACTGGCGCAAGCTGCAACAAGACTAGCTTACCCGATGCTAATACTTGCTCTTTCTTAAAAATGGTAAAATTTACAGCGCCTAAAACTAAACAGATCATAATCACGCCAATCCATTTAGTGCTGTTCATACCTGAGCGCTTTAATAGACGTGACAATAAGAAAATACTTTCTTTTTCATTATCACTTTGACTTGAGCGGCTATTTAAAAACGCGCGCATCACTAGTTGCCCCAGTAATAATGCTATACCAGTACCCACCAAGATGAATGACTTAAGCAGTAACGTGGTATTGAGGCTGTAATAATACCAAGAGACAAACGATATTAACGCGAGTAGCCCTAGTACTTTAAGGCTGGTTCTCTGATAAGCAAAACCCACCAGCAAAATAAGCAGAGCGCTACTGGTGCCTAAAGCAATAAGCCCAGAGGCAACAAGTAAAACACCACCAAGAACAACCAAACGCCCTGTTACAGATGATAACGAGAGTTGATATTGCACAAAGATTTTTTGGATCACTAGCGCGAATGAAACAGCCACTAATACCGATGTTATCCAGGGTGCTATTGCCCACCAAGTATTAGCACCTTGTTTATCATAGATAGATAACAAGTCGTCACTAAAGAGAATGTGCCCATTAAATTGCACCAATGCCAACGCTAGCCCAAAGCCTACAGGCTCCCAGAGAGAGTAAAAACGCTTCCAGTGATTTTCATTTATCCATACCAGCGTAAATAAAACACAACAACTAGCAGCGCCTAAGCCATAAATACCCAATTGATTGAGGCCCCAAAAAAGAGCAATCATGGCAAACCAGCAGCTTAAAACACGGTGTATAAAATGCGGCATCAGCATAGTTAGTACTAGCTGAAAACCAGCCAATAAGAAAAATGCCATGGATGATTGGTAGGATATCCAATCAAATAAACCCCACGCCACCAGCATCTGCCCGGTTAAGCTAAACACCAAGCCTAACTGGCCAACAAAAATGCCTTTTGGCTGAGTCCGAAACAAGATGTAAGCGGCCGTACAACAGATAAGACCTGACGCAATAAGCGCTATTTCGTTATCAAATTGGAACAAAAACCCAAACACCGACCCGACAAAACCCAGCATAAAAAATGCAGCGATCCATCCAGCAAACCCCTGCATTAAAGCAATGTACCAAGGCGTACTGTCATGCAGCGAGTCATCTGTATTAGCGGGCATATCCCCCGAAACTAACTGCTGGCGTTTAAGTGTTTCCCACAAAGCGTTCGTTGAAGAGTCCATATTACGCCTCCTCACTTTTCTGGTCTTTTTCTACGTGAGCTGTTTGTTGACGAGCCAGCTTCTTCAACCAAATACCACCTGCAGCAGACAGGCCAATAATAGCCATACTGATTAACAAAAAGGCCCCGTCATCCAAGACATCTTCAAACATCCAGCCCAGAGAGAATGTCACCACTAAAATGCCACTTAATACACAGCCAGATAACAACACAAGATCCAGAACTTTATAGCGGTACAAGTAAAAAACAGCGGCCATCCACGTCACATAAACAGGAAATCCCCAGGCTGTATCATGGCTATCAAAAATGGCAATAATCGCGAGCCAAGTTACCGTGACTCCACCAATTAATGCCGAGACTTGTGCTGCTTGCCGGTTATCTAAGGCTATGGATAAAGCGCTGGTATTAGCATTTTTATCTGAAACGTTTTGCTGGCTACCAAAACACGCCAGCACTTCAAAGAAGATTAAAAAGGCTGTATTGACCACAAGGAATATCCACAACCACTCTTCTTCACGGAACAAAAATCCAAACATTCCACGAAAAGTGTTCAGGTACAGCATCATCGATAAGTTTACTAAACCGATCCAGAGAATCCATAACGTGCTGGATCGTCCAATCGCCGCCCATGGTGTAATGAGTGCAGCCCACACTGCAAACAACTGCCATGGGTCAGCTCCAGTTTGATAAGTCTGCCCGGTTAGTGCCAACAATGCCCCCGTTAACAGAGCCATGCTCAATAAAGCCACCGTTGAAGATGTGCGATGGCAATCCAAGCGAGAATAAATGAGTGCAGCAACCAGCATAATAGCTTCAAGCAGAGCAAACTTAGCAAAGCGCCCCATGGCATCCCAGTTAAAAGCAAAGAAGAAGATCATGCCAACCGCAATAGCAACGGCACCTGTCCACATCAAAAACTGGCTAATAAAACTAAACCAGTCCTCTTTAGCTGGACGCGAGTGAGTAGCCGCTAATGCGTCTTCTACATCCCCTTGAATAAGCCCCTGCTCTGCCCAGGATAAAATTTGCCTGCGATTGTCTGTCACGCTTATCTTCCTTTGCCGCCTGTTCGGGCAGCATCATAAGTTATATTGCTTGAACCAGTGCTTTTAGGACCTGTGGCGATTTAATATCTTGACGCTGTTTTATCAATGCACTGCCAAGATCCAATGCAAATTTTTCAGATACGGCACGCGTATGAACATCTTCAATTGAATCCAGATCAGCCACATGAGCTAAGCCAATGGTGCGGCGGATTATTTCTGTACCCGCATATCCCATGCTCTCGTGCCATGTATGTGCAATAAAAGCATCAACAAAGGCTGCATCAACAAAAACAGGGTCTTTGCATTTCTTACTAACGAGTTCTTTAAAGCACACAGCAAATGTGTTCCATAAACTATCGATCGTGGTTAACAGAAATTCACGATAGGCCTGCTTCTCGTCCACATCACCTTCCAACCCTAATTGGCCTGCAAAATTGATAAGCAGGTTGCCGATAATTGAGCCAATATCGAAACTCATAGGTCCATAGAAGGCAAACTCAGGATCAATCACTTTAGTACCATCTGCTTTGACAAACACAGAGCCTGAATGAAGATCCGCATGCAGCAAAGCTTGTGCATCATTCATAAAATGGTATTTAAGTTTAGCCGCCTCGACTTTTAGCAGATCATCCTGCCACAGTGCTTGTGCCGCTTCTTGTAATGGCGGGTTAACACTATTGCGTTCGTGATCACAGAACGGATCCCAGAAAAACAGCTCTTCAGTTATTTTGCACAGATCAGGGTTAATATAGTCGGCTACGGCGGCTTTCTTCTGATAAGTGTCTAGATAAAAATCAGACGTATGGAACAAAGACTCAGCCAAAAACTCACCTAAATGGCGCCCTAGTTCAGGTAACGGGCGACGTGCAATAAGGGCGTGACGTAAGTTTTCGTGATCACCGATATCTTCCATAATGAACGCGGAACGTGCTTGATCAAAATAGTAAACCACAGGCACATACTCAGCAGCCCAGGTTCCTTCTTCCTTAAGGCACTGCGCTTCAATACGAATACGGTCTAGCGATAATGGCCAACCCTCACCAATAATGCGCACATACGGCAGCGCTTGTTTAACAATGACGCTTTGCTGGTCATTCGTAATTCGGTAAACAAAGTTAATATTACCGTCGCCAATCTCCTCAACACGTAAAGCAGATGTATCGGTGAACAGCGCAGTATTGGTCAGTACAAATTCGATTATTTCAGCATCATTCGCAAATTTAGCATTGGTCATAACAGTCAATTCTCACAGGTGCTTTTTCAATATCCGCCCAGTTTGCCAGAAAAAAAACATCTATAAAGTTAAATATCTGAACGGGTTAATTTATGTGCCATCTGTATCTATTTGAGCCAACAGTGACTGTGCTATCGTCTAGCTCTTTTTAGTGGTCACAGGTCTGTTGTTAACTATGTCATTTGAATTAGTCATTTTGTTCCTTGCGGGCTTCTTTGGTGGAGTACTTAACTCTATCGCAGGTGGCGGAAGCTTCATTACATTTCCTGCGCTCATTTTTGTAGGAATCCCTCCTATTACAGCTAATGCTACTAACACTTTTGCTTCGTGTGCAGGCTATATGAGTGGCACATATGCATTTCGAAAAGAGATTGCACAGCATAAAGACCAGCTAGTGCGTATTGTTACTATCAGCTTGATTGGCGGTATTTTAGGGGCATGGTTATTACTGCAGACACCCGAAACAGTTTTTGAGGAAGCCATTCCTTGGTTGCTGCTTTTTGCCACCGTTCTCTTTATTTTTGGCGGGCAGATTAATACGGGGTTAAAGAAACTGGCATCTCGTCACCGTCATGCATCTTCAATTGGCGGCATACTGTTATCATTTTTGCTGTTAGGTGTTGCCACATACGGCGGTTTCTTTAATGCAGGTTTAGGCATTATTAGCCTGAGTTACTTGGCACTGGCAGGCTATACCAATATCAACGCCATGAACGGCTTAAAGCTTTTAGTGTCGTCATCAGTTTCGCTCATTGCCATTGTTCTCTTTATTTATAATGATGTTATTGCTTGGTATGAAGGCACTATTGTATTGTTCGGCACGCTAGCTGGCGGCTATGTTGCTGCACATGTTTCACGCAAACTGCCTCAACAACAGGTAAGAAACTTTGTCATTGTTGCGAGCATAGCTACAACGCTTTACTTCTTTTTTGATGTTTATGCCGGTTAGTTTTCACTAGCCCTATTCTCTGAGCTAGGCAGATCAACAGCTTCACCAATATCTTGTTGAAGCTGTTCAATATCACCCACTACTTTCAAGAACTTCCTGCCAAAGGGTGTGAACTCATATTCTACTCGTGGCGGTATTTCTGCGAATGAATTTTTCTGCAAAATACCAAACTCAATATGTCTACGTAAGCACTCATTCAACACTTTAGTGCTCAAACCATCAACGCTTCGTACCATTTCGCCTGGCCGATTCACTCCATCGGTTAATAACGTGAACACCGTTAAAGACCATTTACAGCCAAAGATTGCTTCAACCATCCGTGTTGCTTGAACAGGTGCGGTTCGGCGCAGAATTTTTTTCTCATTAGTTTTCATAAAGATGTACTAAAAAGTACCTACCCCACTCATTTGTACTTAGTTTTCAAGCAGTAAGCTTCTTCATATGCTTACCTCACAAATCACTCGTATCACTAATTTAATAGTGCCTTTTATCTTCAATCTAATAAAGCACAATTCAGGAGATCAACAACATGACGACAACAAATAATGCATATAGCTTAATAGTCGGTGGTTCAAGCGGAATGGGGCTAGCGACAGCAGAGCAGTTAGCAAGACAGGGGCATCCCATAATCATTGTTGGCCGTAATACTGAGAAACTCGCAAGCGCAAAAGCCAAATTGAGTCAATTTTCTAATGTACTGACATGGCAAGAAGACTTATATGAACCTGAAGCCGTAGAACACTTGATAACTCGCATCAATAATTTTCAAGGTCATATAAAACAATTGGTCAACGCTGCCGGCTACTTTAATCCAAAAGCTTTTCTTGATCATAGTGTTGGTGATTACGAGCTATATATGGGCCTTAACCGATCCATCTTCCTTGTAACTCAGGCCGTGGTTAAAAATATGCAGGCTCACAACGGTGGTGAAATTGTCAATATCGGTTCTATGTGGGCACATCAAGCCATTAAAGCAACACCCTCTTCTGCTTATTCCATGGCAAAAGCAGGCTTACACGCCTTTACCCAACACCTAGCTATGGAGCTAGCAGACTCGAACATTCGTGTAAATGCAGTGTCTCCGGCTGTTGTTAAAACACCTATCTATGAAACCTTTATTGATCCTAGTGAGCTAGATCAAGCTCTTGCAGGATTCAATGCTTTCCATCCTATAGGCCGGATTGGTACAGTAGCGGATATTGCTAACACCATTACATTCTTGCTCTCGGATAAAGCAGATTGGGTGACAGGGGCAATTTGGAATATTGATGGTGGTGTGATGGCTGGACGCAATTAACACCTGTAAATACATTTAGAGACGTATACCCGGGAGCCATAAAATGACAGCCACAACAAGCAACTTCGCACCGATAAATATGGACCGTCTGCAACGCTGTATTATTGAAACAGCCAGCAACGAATGGCTCCCCTCTCCTGCCCAAGGCGTTTGGCGTAAACCTTTAGAGCGCGAAGGCGCAGAACAAGGCCAGGTCACCAGTATTGTGCGCTATGACGCAGGAACATTCTTCCCCGAACACTCACACCCACAAGGTGAAGAAATTTTTGTATTAAACGGTGTTTTTGAAGATGAAAATGGCAGCTACCCTGCTGGCACATATTTACGTAACCCACCTGGTTCTAACCATACACCCGGCAGTACCGTTGGCTGTGACTTACTCGTCAAACTCAATATGTTTGATATGAATGATCAACAACAGATTGTGCTAGATACAAGCAATGCTGATTGGCTACCCGGTTTAGTCGATGGTTTAAGTGTAATGCCATTACACGAATTTGCATCAGAGGATAGCGCTGAACACACGGCTCTAGTTCGCTGGCAAACAGGTACACGCTTTAGTACTCACAGGCACATGGGCGGTGAAGAAATACTTGTTCTTGAAGGCACATTCGAAGACGAGTTTGGGCGCTACCCTACAGGCACTTGGGTACGCTCTCCTCATAACAGCAAGCACCAACCTTTTAGTAACGAGGGTTGTTTGATTTTAGTAAAAGTTGGCCACCTAGCGCGCTTGCTTGACGACACATCTTTAGATAAATAAGCGAGATAACCTAAGCGTATATTTAATGCAATTTACAAAATAAAAGTACATTAATGGGAGAGTACTCCCATTAATGTTTTCAACGCCTCTTGGCGTGCCCCTGTTAAAGGGTGCAAAAAACTCAAACGTAAACAGTTACGATAATGATCACTTGAAGAGAACAGCGATCCCGGTGTTATCACCACTCCCTGACTAAGTGCTGCGCCATATGCTGCCAGTGTATCTATCCCTTCAGGAAGCTGTAACCACATCGCCACCCCTCCTTCTGGTACGCTAAAGCGAATATCAGCAGCCCAATGCTCATCCAGAAAGTTAACGAGTTGATCACGCTGTAGACGCAGCTGCTCTCTCTGTCGTCGAAGATGCGTATCATAACCGCCATCTTTTAAAAAACTAGCAAGGCCCTGTTGAACAAAGCGACTACTCGCTAGCAAGGTCACTAACTTCAAGCGCTTTACTTGATTATGCCAACGGCCAGCATCAATCCAGCCAATTCTTAAATCACGGGAAAGACTCTTAGAAAAAGAACTACAAAGAATTACACGACCCGTTTTATCTTCTGCTTTTAAAGGATCGGGACGCCCTAAGAAACCCAACTCGCCGTAAATATCATCCTCGATCAAGGCCAAATCATACTGCTCGGCTAATAAGAGAAGCTTTTTGCGTGTTGCTAACGGCAAATTGGCGCCTGTCGGTGTTGCATAGGCCGGTGTTACAACACAAGCTCGAATATCCCATTGTTGTAAGGCTCGCTCTAGCGCATCAGCATCCAAACCTGTAACAGGCGAAGCTGGAATCTCGACAACCTGTAGGCCCAATTGCTCAAGTAACTGTAAAACCCCATAAAAACCCGGCGACTCAACAGCAACAATATCACCGCGCTGACAAGATACCATCAACGCCAAAAACAGTGATTGCTGGCAACCCGCGGTGATACAGAAATCTTCAGCATTACGCTCACACCCATATCGGCGATAGCGCTGCGCCAACTGCTCACGTAAAACATTATCTCCGGCGGGTTCATCGTAGTAGTGGTGTGCACTATCCGCCTGGCTACGCAAGGCACGTCCTACACTTCGATTTAGCGCCGTTATTCCTGCATTGCTTGCTTCAGTTATATTCTCATCGACTGGTTTTTTTTCACTGAAGCTATGTACTGATCTGCGCTGTACTTGTAATCCAGCCAAGATATCAAATGCAGCGCCTCTGGACATAACATCCATAACCACATCACTTACGGTGACTGGAGCCGGCGCTACAACAGTATCGTTACCGATTAGAGGAACAGCTCTATTAGCAGTATTCGGCAAAACGAAATACCCCGATTTAGGGCGAGCCTCCACGAGACCGCGTGCCTCCAGCCTTTGGTATGCATGTAACACTGTCGCTTTAGAAAGCTGTTGCTCAGCACACATATCACGTACTGAGGGCAAACGATCACCTACGCTCCAACGCTTTCCAGCAATGCCGTCAAGTAACCATGTTTCAAGTCGCTGGTATCGGTATTCTCTACTCATTACTTTTAAACCTTGCTGGTATCTTCCGCGTCACTAAACATTAACAAAACAATCTGTACCGCAAAAGTTTTATTTTTTTATGCCTGATCCTATTCCCTACTCTTCTATATGCTTTCAACCTCCTAATTCTCATTAGCTAAGTTGTGAATGATGCAAAAGATTCCAGTCCAAATTATCGATGCTTCTACGCTTGCCGTTGATAGCAAAATCCACGTCCGCTTAACCGAAGGTTTGTTTCAGCAAGCCCGCCGTTTAATCAGTTGGCCATTGCTGCTTGTCTACTTTGCGTTGGTATGGCTGCAAGTTGATGGGCAACCCTGGTTGTTATTTGATTTTGGGCAGCGACGAATATTGCTTTTTGGAACCTCTCTCTCTTGGCATGATTTACCATTACTGGCAGGAGTCATGATTGCAGGTACCAGCTTACTGTTTTTTATGGCGGTAGGCTGGGGGCGTGTTTGGTGTGGTTTCGCTTGTCCACAGAGCATCTGGACATGGGTATTTATTCGCATAGAACAATGGACCGAAGGGCGCGCTAATATGCGTGCACGCCAAGAGCGCCAACCGTTACGCGGTACTTTACTTTTACGTCGTATCAGTAAGCATTTTTTATGGATTAGTTTTGCTATTTTTACAGCAGTGACCTTTACCGGCTACTTTATTCCCATTCGCGAACTCGTATCCGACTTATTCACATGGCAAGCAGGCGCAGGCACACTTGGTTGGTTGGTCTGCATGGCCGCCCTGACCTACCTTAATGCAGGGCTTGTGAGAGAAAAGATATGTTTACACGCATGCCCTTACTCCCGCTTTCAAGGTGTTATGTTTGATGACCAGACGCGTACTGTTAGCTATGATAAAAGTCGAGGAGAGCCTCGTAGTAATAAACGTACGTCTGATGGTAGCAGTGGCGACTGTGTCGATTGCGGTCTTTGCGTACAAGTTTGCCCAACAGGAATTGATATCCGAGATGGCTTGCAAGCAGCATGTATAGATTGCGGTGCTTGTATCGATGCCTGCGACGCCGTAATGGAAAAAATACAACGCCCAAAAGGCTTAATTAAGTTCTGCTCTGAAGATCAATTAGCAAAAATTAGCAGCCCACTTTGGCGACCTCGCCTGATCGCTTACCTATTAGTATCGCTGACAACCATCGCTGCTGTAGTTTATGGATTTACCGACAAAACAGAACTGTTAGTAGAGATCCGACGAGACCGCGGAGCACTGTTTCATCAGCTGGATGAGGAAACAGTCTGCAACCGTTACTTATTTAAAGTAGAAAGTTTCAAGCCAGAGCTTCAAGCATTAAACCTGTCAGTCTCTGGGATAACAGGCGCATATCTTGAGGGCATGCAAAGAATAACAAAAGATAATTTCGCGCAATGGCTACCTTACAGAGTCTGTGCTCAACCTACTTCAACATCAAACAATCAGCTCCAGATACACTTTCAAGAGAACAACTTCGAAATAATTAAGAAGACTACTTTTATAACATCAGCTCGCTGAATTGATTACAGATTTTACTTACCCTTCCTAACAAGAGACTTAGTTTATTTCACAGCACCCAACGCTCTTAGTAAAGAGCGCTGGGCACGAACTCTTTCTATTAGCGCACCCATTTTTAGAAACAACGAAGCGCTTAAATTACTTATCATGCTCAACAACTATACCTATCGTGCTTGAAGGGCCGGCAATAACAGTGAAAAAACAGAGGTAACAATGAGGGCGTTATGAATGAGAAACAGTTAGAGAACTCAGAAGTTTATTTATAGGTTGGACTTACTAAGTCTCTAAAAACATGGGTATTATTAATGTCAAATTGTGCATTTTTCACATTGCTTATGTCGATACTGATTGTGTTCAACGTTTTTATAATTTGATTATCTAACCTGTTTTGCGTAACAGAATTCAGAACCATGTTAGTAAAATCTGATGCCATATCAGATATTTCTGTACGACTACGGCCTAGCTCAGCATTTTTGGGTAATTCAAAGTATGAGTAAAATGACTCTATACCATTTTGATATACCCTTTTATCAAAACTAAAATCTACAACTAATCCACTTGGCAGCGTAAAACCACCACGTAAGCGATCCAGCTCTTCATCATCTACCTTTTCCCAATCAGCACCAATTTGCACTTGATCTAAGGCTTCTGCTGCAAAAACTTTACTTTCTAAAAAACCAGCCACTAGAACGCTACACATAAACAACACAGGGATGAAGACACTATGAACACTCATCGAAATTTCTCCCTATAAAACACACAACCTCTTAAAAATCATAATTACCTGGCTGTAACAGGTTAAATGCACCCAAACTTGTACGGCTGATGACTGTTTCTAAAGGAGCTTTAACTCGGACGTTCCACTCACGGGAGTCCTGAAAATGCTGTGATGCGATGCTTTTATCATCCCTTATTAAAAACAATATTCGCTTTTCCCACATCTTTATAAAGTCATTTCGCGGTACAACTTTTACACCTACTGATGGATCTCCTACCAACACTTCAGTATTACTAGCCCCTTTGATAATAACAAAATGAAGATATCCATTATTATTTATTATTGTTATAGCGGGGACTTTAAGGTTATCGAGGCTCATTCTGAACCCGTCTGATCGATATCCACGTCTTTCTAAGAAATATTTCATATCCAGCAATGAGAACCCTTGCTGCTGAATTTTTGACTTATTACCTTTTTGATACATATCTATAAATACACTTTGTTCACTAATGTCATCTTCATAATGGAACGTCAGGAGACTGGCTAGCGCTGCAGACCCACAGCTAAAATCATATTTCTGCTTATAAACCGTTGTAAATTTTCGTTCATTGAAACTCACGACAGGAATACTGTAGTTGCCCCCTACCGAAAACCCACTCAACTCAATAGCTTGGGCTTTGAAATGAATAAATAACAAGAAAAACAAAAGTGTTAACACTCTCATAAATGCTCCTTATTTCATGGAGAAATAGTTACATTAATAACAGTTGAGTCCTGGATAAGAACATTATTTCCTGTATTTTGTATAATCGAAAAAACACCACTAGCCTCAGTAAACGAACCCTTATCAATAATATTAAAACCCGTAACATTATTGATTGCGGTATTGTTTGATAAATTTGCTTCAAGATTTGAATTTACAACCGTAGTAATATCAATTACACCACCTCGACCACGTACTTGATCAAGTTCATCCAATAAAACGGCTTCAGGATTAACTAAAAATTTATTGACCTCCTGCGGTAACGCTCTTACCGATCCAGTATAAAAACAAACTAAGGGGATAATAAATAAATAAAGTTTTCTGTTAAACGTTATCATCACATTCTCCCTTTTATTGTTATAAAGGTTGCCGACAATATCTGTCGACAACCTGATTTCATGTGACAAACCAGTTTTCTAAATTATGGTTGGTTTACACTCACATTTCCCTGGAAAGAAACCTGTTGTTGTGTCAAAGAGTTACCCCCAGTATTTTGGATATTCTGGTTTACACCAGCAGTACCATTAAATGAATCTGCGATATTATTTTCACCGCCCCAGTTACCTGAGCGCGCAGTTGGATAACCGTAAGAATTTCCGGTTACTGTGCCCATTAGATCTGAATTATTGACACTGTAAGTAGTTGTTGCTGACCCTCCGTTATTGGCTGCAGAAGTACCTGTACCGCCCGCATTGGAATAGCTGTTATCACTGTTATCACTGTTATCAGTCGTTGCTGTACTTCCATTGTTTGCAGCAGCAGAGCCCATAGCACTAGCATCAGCCATGCTGTTGTCAGAATTATCAGAATTATCAGAACGGTCCGACGTTGCAGTACTTCCATTGTTTGCAGCAGCATCGGTTGCAGCTACTGAGCTGTTATCTGAATTATTACTATTATCCGAATTATCTGTACTAGCTGTGCTTCCATTATTCGCTGAAGCTGAATCATCTTCAGAATCTGCATAGCTATTATCTCTATTGTCGGTGCTGTTATCCGAGTTGTTACTGTTATCGGAGTTGTTGCTGTTGTCATCTGTATCTGTACTCGCTGTACTGCCATTATTTGCAGAAGCGGAATCATCCTCAGAGTCAGCTACACCATTACCTGTGTTTCTGTTATCGGAGTTGTTGCTGCTGTCATCATTGTCAGCAGTACTGTTATCCGAGTTGTTGCTGTTGTCGGAGTTGTTACTATTGTCATCATTGTCAGCAGTACTATTATCCGAATTATTGCTGTTATCGGAGTTGTTACTGTTGTCATCTGTATCTGTGCTTGCTGTACTGCCATTATTTGCAGACGCAGAGTCATCTTCAGAGTCAGCTAGGCTATTATCGCTGCCGTCCGAGTTATCGCTGTTATCCGCATTGTTAGTGTTATCAGTCCCCACTGCAGTTGAATTTTCATTTGCTGTACCTGATCCAGCACCACTCGTATCAGCGCTGGCTGTAGCCGTTTGGTTTTGTGCAGAATCCGTCGCTGTATTTGTCGGGTTTGCCCACGCATTAGTGGTTGTTCCCAAAATAAGCGCAATACTAGCTGCTAGCAATTTAGTATTATTCATTTTAATGCTCCATTTAATTATTTTTATCTTCGTGACTTATTGATGAGTTCCTCAATGAAAACCCGACCACCTTCAAACAGCTATGGTGATCTCCCTACATCTTTAGAATCCATAAATGGAGCTTAAAATTCCATAAAATTAAAATTAAAAAAACCTTAAAAAGACATCTTAATAATTCTTACAAATAATAATTTTAACATTATGATTTATATGAAAAAACCACTTTAAATATTTTATATTATTAATTCATCTTAATATAAAGTCGACTAAATATAATTTTATCGTGAAATACAATATCAATTATACTCGAAACAAATCAGCAACCATTAATAGCAAAAAACCCATAAAATCAATACTTATAGCGTTTAACTATATGATTACCAAAAATCAATATATTAAAAAACCACATAGACATTATTGATATAATTTAAGACACCACTATATAATAGAATTGCTATTTCATAGTAACAGGAAATAAATTACATGGATTCCATCATGGATAACAGTAAAAATCCTATACTACTAATATCAGATGACAAGTTCATTCTTGGAATGTTAAAAGGATATGGGCTTGCCAATCAATTAAGTATTAATACAAAATCAGCTTTAGAAAAAATCGACCCTAAAGGTGAGAATATAAATTATAAATTAATAATTTTTGATATAAGATATCTTGAAAAAACATTTACAAAAGAACAACTAAGCGCATTAAAAAAAATAAACAACAATAACAAAACTTCTATTTGTGCTATTTTCAACAATGTAGACTATGAAGATATTCAAGAAGAATCATGGATAGATTTCTACTTAGAAAACCCCATCATGGAGAAATTGGACGGTTATCTGCGAGAGCACTTCAGCTATAACTTTCATCCGTTCCCTGATAGAAGAAACAATGATCGAAGACGCAGTGGAAGACGCTCTGAAGATAAGCAGAACCTCTTTATAACAGATTCACCTATCACTAACTCAAGAAATAACAACCTCACAAAAAAAGTACATTTTGATAACTATAAAGTAGGGCCTTTCACTGTCAATATAAGCAGCCAGTCTGTCTATTTCAGGGAAATAAATCTAAAATTAACTCGCAAAGAATTCAAATTATTCTCATTTCTCGCAGCCGATACTGACCACATATTTTCCTCTCAGGAAATAATAAACCATCTATGGCCAGGAAATAACCGCGCAAACAAGTCTGATCTTTATCAATACATGCACCTACTACGAAAGAAGGTTGAAATCGATCCATATAATCCACACTGGGTATTAACGCTGAAAGGCATTGGATATAAATTAAACACCCAACCACTTTGTGATGCTAGCCAAGAAGAGCTCGATTCAGAAGAGGTCAACATAAATCATATACTTCAATAAAAAAGCCATGTGTGATGATGACATGGCTATATTGCGTAAATAATATGTATTGTTAATTTATAGAATTGATATGGGCACTCTCAAACTAAGCCTTACATCCTGCGCATCTTCAGTTGTTCCAATACCTAGTGATAAATTAATATTCTTTTCTTGTGAGAGTTTTAAAGAATAGCCAATAGACAACTGCCCAATATCCAACACACTTCCTTTAACTTTCATTCCATCTATCTTTGATTCAAAAACATGTTTATGAGAATAACCAAGGCTAAATGAAGAGCGTTCATTTAAGGAGAAACCTAATCCGAAGCTCATCCCGAGCGTATCTCCAGGGTCTACTGTCCCTACACTTTCATCTGTTTCAGCATTGTAGCTATAGCTTAAATTCCCAAAAAACACCCCCGGATCTGTTGGATAGAGTGCTGTAATACTCGGCTGAATACTTACATATCCAGAACCCGTTGGTAGCTCTGTCGGAAATACCGCTCCAGGAGTCGACTGCACAAAGTCCACATCAAATGGGCTGGTTCCTGTCGGTACCGTTACCATTAAATTCCCAATAAAAATTGGCCAACCATCATTCCCGTTATTTAATTGATATCGCGCCGCAAACTCTAAGTCACCTATTCCATCGCCGCTGGCGTTAAATATTTCGTCCTCACCAACACCAATACTAACAGGCCGTGATCTTTGGCTATCTGAGCGATAAACATAGGGCAATTTGAATTCGAGTTCTAACCGATCGGTCATACCGTAACGCGCAGTTACACTCGCAATTGTGCTATGTCGCTTAACCTCTCGTAAATCAATGAGCCCTACCGCTAATGCGGGCAAAAATGTGAATGCATCCAGGAACACTCTATTGTTCGAGTTATATGAATACTCAATAGAAGGCTCTAGAATCAATTTACCTTTTTTAGTT
The DNA here is from genome assembly GCA_034110685.1 of Neptunomonas sp. GTDB lineage: Bacteria > Pseudomonadota > Gammaproteobacteria > Pseudomonadales > Balneatricaceae > Neptunomonas. The sequence continues at coordinate 7,240 of JAWUYS010000080.1, read as the reverse complement.
AACACGCCACCCACCGTGTTACTCAACCTAGGAATTTCTGGTGGAGTAGTATCTTTCACGCTTTTAGGGGGGCGTTGCCCGACAGGGGAAGATGGTAAGTTTCTCTGTTGTGAAGCAATCTGACGCTGACGCTTAGCCGAAGGCTTTGAGGCCGCTTTATTGGATATGGTATCGAGCCTAGATTTCAACTTATCTATCTCTTCACCTTGTAGAGCTATAATTTTTCTTTGCTTTTCAAACTCCCTTTGTTGCTCAGCCACTAATTGCTGATACTGCTTTAGAATAACCTCGTCAGAAATACTAGCTTCTGAAAATGCATCTCCTGAGTACAACACCATTGTATAAAGAATTGCACCATATGGAAAAAACTGACGAGATACTTTTTTAATATCATTTTTATTAGATTTAATATCCTTCACAGTCGCCCCTTCCTTAATTCATCAAACTTCGACAAACGATATTGAGCTACCTTCCTACCCCCTGTTATTAACTCAACATAATAAAAATAATTTAAGTACTTCTTAACTCATATCTTACAACAGCAACCTCACAATAAAATCAGACATATAGATAGCAAAACACTCAAAATAACCTTAAATTTTCGAAATAAATTTAAGGTTATTTTGAGGATGTAGTTATTTATTTTTTATGAAAAATAAGATAAGGAGATGCTAGTAAATCCGGGAATATATTCATTCCCTCATGTCCTGATTTGCTAGTATTGTTCAATAGCGTGGCAAATTAAATTTTCAACGTTTGAATACATCAACAACAATCTTTAGGTGTGCGGCAACATTGACGCGAACTCAACCCACGAATTGATACTGATCGAAAAACGTACAATTGACACCTGCCCTTTCGTGACGCACATCCTACTTTCTTGTAAATTTTTTACAAAAATCACCTTTTATTATCCTTAAGTGCATAGCCCAACCGTATAACAGCAATTACTCTTCCGGTATAATTCTGCACGAAAAACACAGAAGAAAGGCTTGGACCAGTGAAGTAAACAGACCAAAAGTCAGCTTACTTCAAGCCTGTTGCGATCCAGCTAAACTACTCGGGGATGAGAAATGACTACCACGAAACAAACGATTTATTACACCCTTACTGACGAAGCTCCATCACTGGCAACTTGTTCTTTATTACCTATTGTAAGAACATTCACAGCCGCTGCTGATATCGATGTTAAAATTAGTGACATTTCATTAGCAGGCCGTATTCTTTCTGCTTTTCCCGAAAAACTAACTGATGAACAGCAAGTAGCAGATGGCCTATCTTTTCTAGGTAAGCTGACTCAAGACCCTTCTGCTAACATCATTAAGCTTCCTAATATCAGTGCTTCAATTCCTCAGTTAAAAGCTTGTATCGCTGAATTACAGGCTCAGGGATATGATATTCCTAGCTATCCGGAAGTTGCTCATAGCGATGAAGAACAAACTATTCAAACACGTTTCGGCAAGCTTCTAGGTAGTGCTGTAAACCCAGTACTGCGTGAAGGTAACTCTGACCGTCGTGCGCCTGCTGCTGTTAAAGCATTTGTTCGTAAGTTCCCACACAGAATGGGTAAATGGAGCAAAGCATCTCGTACACACGCTGATTATATGAACGGCGGTGACTTCTTCTCTAGCGAGCAGTCTGCAACAGTAGATAAAGAAACAGATATCCGCATTGAATTTGTAGCGAAAGACGGTTCAGTAGAAGTTAAAAAAGAACTACGCCTTGAGCAAGGCGAAATCATTGACGGCATGTTCATGAGCTGCAAAGCGCTTCGTGAATTCTTTGAAAACAGCCTAAACGATGCTAAAGAAACGGGCGTTATGTGGTCTTTACACGTTAAAGCTACCATGATGAAAGTTTCTCACCCTATCGTATTTGGTCACGCTGTTACGGTTTTCTACAAAGACCTTTTTGAAAAGCACGCTGAATTGTTTGCAAAACTTGAAGTTAACCCAAACAACGGTTTAGGCAGTGTTTACGATAAAATTGCTAGCCTACCACGCTCTAAGCGCGAAGAGATCGAAGAAGATATCCAGGCTTGCTATGCTACTCGCCCTGAAATGGCTATGGTTGATTCAGTAAAAGGAATCTCTAACCTACACGTACCAAGTGACGTTATCGTTGATGCATCTATGCCAGCAATGATCCGTAACTCTGGTCAGATGTGGGGACCAGATGGTAAGCAGAAAGATACTAAAGCGGTTATGCCAGAAAGTACTTATTCGCGCATCTACCAGGAAATGATCAACTTCTGCAAAACTAACGGCGCATTTGATCCAACAACAATGGGTACCGTACCTAACGTTGGTTTGATGGCTAAGAAAGCAGAAGAATACGGTTCTCACGATAAAACATTCGAACTTGCAGAAGACGGTATCATGCGTATTGTTGATACCGCAGGTAACGTACTGACTCAACACGAAGTAGAAAAAGGCGATATCTGGCGCGCATGCCAAACCAAAGATGAGCCTGTACGTGACTGGGTAAAACTTGCTGTTACTCGTGCTCGCCAGTCCGATACTCCTGCTCTTTTCTGGCTAGACCCTGAACGTGCACATGACATGGAACTGGCTAAAAAAGTTCGCGTTTATCTGCAAGACCACGATACAAATGGCCTAGATATTCGCATCATGTCTTACGATGAAGCGATCCGTGTTTCTATGGAACGCCAGATTCGTAGCCAAGACACTATCTCAGTAACAGGTAACGTACTACGTGATTACCTGACTGACCTATTCCCAATTATGGAATTAGGTACATCAGCTAAAATGCTTTCTATCGTACCAATGCTTAAAGGCGGTGGTATGTACGAAACAGGTGCGGGTGGTTCAGCGCCTAAACACGTACAGCAGGTAGAAGAAGAAAACCACTTGCGTTGGGATTCATTAGGCGAATTTATGGCGCTAGCAGTATCTCTAGAAGATATGGGTATCAAGAACGATAACCCTCGCGCTACAACGCTATCTAAGACCCTTGATCAGGCAACTGGCAAGCTTCTAGAAAACAACAAGTCTCCTTCACGCAAAACAGGTGAACTAGATAACCGTGGTAGCCATTTCTATCTAGGTATGTACTGGGCTCAAGCCGTTGCAGCACAAACTGAAGATAAAGAGCTAGCAACTTTGTTTGCACCATTGGCTAAAACACTAGCTGACAATGAAGCAACTATCGTAGCTGAGCTTAGCGCTGTACAAGGTACTCCTGCTGATCTAGATGGTTACTATCACGCTAAACGCGATACTGTTAAACGTGTAATGCGCCCAAGCGCTACACTAAATAGTGCCTTAGCTTCTGTTCATCAGTAAGCTGAGACTCGTTATTTCTTACTGAAATAACAACAAACAAGCCCACAAGAGCAAATCTTGTGGGCTTTTTTATTACTTCATAAAAACCCACTAGTTAATTTATACTTAAGCCTCTATTTCGAACTCAACAGCGAATTATGTACGCGCCGCTAGGCACTACAATATTTACAGTATTATCTACAATCGTAATTCGCAGAGCATTCCCCGATTTTGCATTGAGATATTAGCGATCATGAGCCTAACAACCGAGCAACAAGCACTACTTAATACACTCCCTCTTGTTTCCCAATTACAAGAGCAGCATGAGCTTCTGTGGCTAAACCCTGCACTAACAGACATTGAAGAAGCTCAGAGCGGGCTAGTATTAAATAACACTGATATCAAAGATGCAGCTGAGCGTTTACAAAGGTTTTCAGCGTATATTGCCGAAGTATTCCCTGAGACTGCAAAAAGCCACGGATTAATAGAGTCTCCTTTACAAGCGATACCCAATGCCCAACAAGCACTTTCAAGCATTTCAGAACAGCCTCTACCCGGAAAACTCTGGATGAAGTGTGATAGCCATCTGCCGGTATCTGGCTCTATAAAAGCACGCGGTGGTATTTATGAAGTCCTCAAACATGCCGAAACACTCGCGATTGCAGCAGGTCTCTTAAATAAGAATTCAGACTACCGCGTGTTAAATACGCCAGAGTTACGAGACTTTTTTGCCCAGCACAGCATCATTGTTGGATCTACTGGTAACCTTGGGCTAAGCATTGGCATTATGAGTGCAAAGCTGGGCTTTCAAGTAAGCGTGCATATGTCAGCCGATGCACGCCAATGGAAAAAAGACCTATTACGCAGCAAAGGAGTCACCGTTGTAGAACACGCGGATGATTACAGCAAAGCCGTTGAAGAAGGACGAGAACAAGCAATACAAACACCCCGTGCGCACTTTATCGATGATGAGAACTCTCAGGATCTATTTCTAGGCTACAGCGTCGCGGCTTTACGCTTACAGAAACAATTAGCTGAACATCAAATCACTGTTGATGCAGATCATCCTCTATTTGTTTACCTTCCATGCGGGGTTGGCGGTGGTCCTGGCGGCGTCGCGTTTGGATTAAAACAAGTTTATGGCAATAATGTTCACTGCTTCTTTGCTGAGCCGACACAATCTCCTTGCATGCTGCTTGGCATGTACACAGGTTTTCATGATGAGATTTGCGTTCAAGATATAGGCGTTAACAATCAAACCTGTGCAGACGGGCTCGCAGTTGGCCGTCCTTCTGCTTTTGTTGGCAAGTTCATTGAACCTCTATTAAGCGGAATTTACACCATCAATGATGACAATATGTATCGTCTGCTTAAGCTACTAAAAGATACCGAACAGCTATCCCTAGAGCCCTCTGCCCTTGCAAGCTTGCCCGGCATAGTCAACCTTCTATCAAAAGGTGGCGCTTACTTAAAACAGCACAACCTAGATGACAAAATGGAAAATGCTACGCATATTAGCTGGGCAACCGGCGGCAGCATGGTTCCGGAAGAGGAACAAAACAGATATTACCAAACAGCACAAAATCTCACATAACTTCTTAATAGAAGGTCACAACTTATTAGTGCGACCTTTTCGTCTATACTTATTTGCAGACACTAAAAGAGTAAGTCATTGTGATTGTTAATTTTTTTAACAACATGGCAAAAAGTATTGCCCAATTTTCTGAGGCAGCTCCCATTTCTAAGGAGGCTAAAACACGCCTGCAGCATTATGTGATTTTTCTCATGCTCGGCCTGCCGACTATGGTGCTGTTCGCGCTTTACAATTTTTATAAAGGCAATATAACACTCGCACTTATTATTCTTCCCTCAGCACTAGCTTTGCTAGCAGGCATCTTTATTATACGCTCCCTCAAAGATGGGACTTGGGTCTACCGAATAAACGCTATCGTTTTCATGTCATTGCTCACTTATATGATAATGATTGGCGGCGAAGGTGGATCCAAAGCATTATGGTCTTTCACTTGGCCATTAATCAGCTGCTTTTTATTTGGCTTTATTGAAGGCAGTTTATGGTCCGTATTGTTACTCGTAATCACGCTCATTGCCTATAATTCTCCAATTTCACAGCTAGTTGAACGCTACAGCTACTCTCCCGAATTTCAAATAAGGTTCTTAATTACTTACGGTATGTGCGTAGTTTTTTCTAGCTGGTTTGAATACTCTCGTGCCTATTATCGCCAAGAAAGTCATCAAAGAAACCTACGTTTAGACCGCGAACATATAAAGCTTAAAAAAGAGATTAAAGCACGCCAAGCACTGCAAGAGCAGCTAGTCATAACAGCCAAAACTGACAGTTTAACTGGAATACTCAACCGTGGAGCGTTCTGGGAAAGTGCCGAAGATGAGTGGGATAAACATCAACGTTTTTCAGATACCGTCAGCTTTGCCATTTTAGATATCGACCACTTCAAAAACATTAACGATACCTTTGGTCACCCAGCAGGCGATGAAGTAATACGCCAAGTTGTGAATAGCGCACTCAGCTGCATCCGGACATTTGATATTATCGGGCGAATTGGTGGCGAAGAATTTGCCATCATCATGCTGAAAACATCATCTGAAGATGCAAAAAAAATAGCCAGCCGCATATGCTCAAAAGTCAGTCAGCAGGATACCCTGTACCAACAAGACGCAATAAAATGTACGGTAAGCTGTGGAATATACTCAACTGATAGTAGCCAATATTCATTGGATAATATCTATCAAAAAGCAGACCAAGCACTTTATCTTGCCAAAAGAACGGGCCGTAACCAAGTGATTGCAGAAAGCTAAGATGATTCATGGCATCAACGAATTACAAGCAACATTCTACTTACTCTAAAGAGAACTCTTTTTCCAACCACGGATATAACTCCCTCTCTTCAAAACGAACATGTACTTTTAATAAATCAGCAAATTGGTGTAATTGGCTCACTTCATCTGAGTTCATGTAAGCACGCATTGTCTGATGATCTTCCAGCATTCTTTTAAATAGACTGTTATCTGCTGCTACGCCCAATTCATGCAAAAAGTAGTGCTCTTCCTCATCAAAATGCGGCAACAGAGCGTCGCTTAATATAAGTCTAAACTCACTCCATTGTTGTTGCTGACTCAGCGCAGGCAAATCAGCCAGCGCGTGCAACCGTTTACTAAACACCAATGCCTGATGATGCTCTCGACTTAATGGTTGAAGAACCAAAGAACGTTTCATAAAATGCCTTGCACTAAAGTGTATTTCAAATATACCTTATAATAAGCGTTGAACCTAGCAATAAAATATTGCCCATCATGACACTCTCAATTAACACTTAGTCCATACGTACTACAAACAATCTACTGAGCGAAGGAAAGATTCTTAAGCGGTATATATAAATTCCATCTCTAAAAACAGAAAACATCTTGCACTAATAAGGACTTATGGTAGAATTCGCGCCTCATAACGGTCAGGTGTCCGAGTGGCCGAAGGAGCACGCCTGGAAAGTGTGTATACCGCAAGGTATCGAGGGTTCGAATCCCTCCCTGACCGCCATTTACTAGTTGCTAAATCGACAAGTTAAATGCCACTCATTTTTATAAAAATGCCTTTAGACAACCCAGATTCAAACTCTCTCGAATTATTTGCTACACTCCTCTTACGGTACAACTGTTAAACTCACTTTGCTCGCCAACCAACCCCTTGAGATCCATAAAACTTAGAAGATTAACGAACGTTTCTGCTAAGCTCCCTATTTAACGCAGCACCTAAGCGATTAAAATAGTGCTGAAAAGCTAGGTTGATTCGCTCACGTTGCTCCCCCATTGGATACAGACCTTGCTGCGCTTCAGTTGTTGCTTTAGTTCCTGATACTAAAAAGTTGTTAGTGATAGCCGCATCTTGAATAAAAGCTTCAAATGCACGAGCACATAGCTCTTCA
>JAWUYS010000079.1:0-19298 GCA_034110685.1 Neptunomonas sp. | reverse complement strand
CGACGCTCGCTTGGTTCATTAGACTCGCGTTGAGTGTCCAGGCATACGAGTCTATATCGCGGCTGAGCGTTGCCTGGCCTGGCCGAATGGGTAAAGCGCGGTTTAACCATTAGTTCTTTATCTTGTAATACAGGGGAGTGCATACAAGGTGTGAAGAAGTACGGGGCCTGCAATTTTTTGCCCAGAACCCGCCATATGCAGGCGAGTTTTTGCCACAAATAATTCTAAGCTATTGATATTAATAGCTTAGAATTATGGCTCGAAATTTGCTTTGATCGATATATCAAAACATAAGGAGCTTTACATGATTAGGATCGATTCAGTTAACCAGCCCCTGCCTACCAAGGGTGGTCCAATCCGAGCGGATAACGATAAACCCTCGTCCTCGTTTGCGGCCTTGCTGGCCGAACAGACCGTCAAAATTGTTGAAGCCAGTAAAAGCGAACAGGAAAGATACACAGCCTTCGATAATCAATTGACGGGCCCTAAAGATTCGTATGCAGCCAACCTGCGAGGAGAACTGCAGCGCCTGCTGTCGATGAGCCCTGCTGAGTTGATTCGTTATCAGGTGCTGGAGAAGGAGGGATTGACCGAAGAGTCGTTGAAGGGACTGCCCATTGAAGAAAGGACGATAATTGAAGACATGATTAAGGATGAAATTGATCGGCAGTTAGCTGGGACATCAGATGCGGGAGAGAAGACACTAAGAAATATGCGAATAGGGTAATATATGATTAAGTCACCACCAGCTTGCTGGTGGCAGCAGTTGAGTGCTTTGTTATAAGCCAGCACGACCGTTCTTTCTCTATCATGTTTATATACGGCAGACTGGTTGATGTTAATCAGCTCCGTTACTTAATGGCTCCTATTTGCGGGCTTCTGTAGTGATGCCACCTGCCTCCAAAGCTGGTCTCGATCCAATCAATCCGCTTTCACTACTTTAAAAATTCGCTGAGCCATAACATGTGCATAGTTGCAATGTGGCTTTCTATCTGCCAGCAGTGCCTTAACTTTACCCATGAGGGCTGCTTTGCCTTTAGGCGGGTTGGGCCGCTTCCAAAATTTACGCGCAGTAGGTTTGTAACCCCACGGCTGTGTTTGGTCGTTTGTTGGAGCGTAGCTCGATGGTATTTAAATAAATATGGTAGATGGTTTGGGGTATGCTGACATCACCTATTGGGCGGAAGGTGCTAGATCAATAGTTGTGATGTCAGCCGTGTATTAACTGTGGTGTTATAGGGTTAAAAGAAGGAGTTCAGTGGTTGTTGTATGAAGTGTAAAGAGAGTTCCGAGTATTCAACATCACATTTAAGATGAAAGACGGCTAGTTCGTTCTGGGTTGGGTTTTTATGATCTTCGAAATGTTCAGACAAATCAAAATCATCATAACCTCTCATTAACCATTTTAATGTCTTGGATTTGTGATTAACGCTGAGCATTTGGTTTTGAGGGTTATAGCGGAAGTGGTGTGTATTATCATCTGACTTGATTACTTTAAACATATTGCCTCCATGCAAAATGCTGGTATTTAAGAAAATAAATTTAATTCTAGACTAGTTTTGTTAAAGCATCTAATTAACGGTTTAACTATCTTAGTTGATAGAAATAGTTGAATTTGTGGCAGTCATAAAAATTTGTTCTATACTTTTTTCGTGGTGTGCTTTTGGTTTAGGAACAGGGCTCCGATGGTTAACTGGTGACTATAACTATGGCGTACTTCTATCGGGGCGATTACGCTGCATACCACGCCAATGACTCTTCTCTTTTTATATAGTAATACACCTTCCTTGTAAGTTTCGATGATGTACGGTTAGGTATTGTTTGCCTACATGCCATCGCTGCATTTTAAGCTGCTGAAACTACCGGTAGATTGTGCTTTTGATGATACGACTTCAGGCAGTTCTATAGGTTTGAGTGTGAAGCAACGCAACCAAATTTACCCGAGCGATACTCAAAGCCTAGATCAATACTCAATAGGGTCTGTTTTACTTCGCTAGTGGGTTTATCTTGTTACTCTTTTATCGTTAATTGTTCTATTAGTCCGCTAGTTGAGCTGCTTATGGTTGGCTTTATATAAAGGTGGGGTGGGATTAGTGTTTCGAGTAATAAAAACTGTGCTAGTGTTTAATGGTAATCAACGAGAATGAGCCACTTATGGAAGTAGCGTTCAGCTTATGTTCCTAGCTGAATAGCAATCAGTTTTATGAGGTGCGATTGTTGCTGTAAAACAGATTGTTTGCTTCGCCAAGCTGGTCGCTTTTATCTCTCAGAAGGAGAGAGCATATGAGTAAATTGTCCCACATCATCTACGCTAGCAGAGAGACAAGCGGTTTTAGTCAAGAAGACATGTTATGCCTGTTATCAAAATCGAGAGAAAGAAATAAAAAACAGGGTATTACAGGGATATTGCTTTATATCGAAGGCAGTTTTTTTCAGGTACTGGAAGGCGAAGAAAATAGTATTGAAGAGCTTTACAATAAAGTATTTGAGGATGAGCGGCATAAAAAGGTGACGAGGATTATTGGCGAAGGTATAGCCGAGAGGAAGTTCACTGATTGGAGTATGGGCTACGCTAGTATCTCTCGTGGAGAGGTAGAAAAAATTGATGGCTTGAATGAGTTTTTTCTTAGTGACAATTATCTTGAAGGTATTGATAGCGGAAGGGCAAAACGATTATTAGATGTTTTTGCAGAAGGGCGCTGGCGATTAAGTTAATTTTTTATTGTTTTAGGTAGCTTCGAGCGAAAAGGAATAAAACATATGATGAAAAATTTTCGATCTTCAGCTTTCCAGCACATTGAGTTCACTCATGCATTCCAGCCCGTTATTGATATCGATAAGAGAGAAGTCGTATCTTACGAAGTTTTATTAAGAGGAAAAAATAATGAGCTCCCCGATGCTGTCTTTAGTAAAGTCGACGATAAGGACTTAATGTACTTCGATCAGGCGAGCCGAGAAAAAGCGCTTCGTTTAGCAAAAAAACTGGGTGTTAACTGTGCCGTTAGTTTGAACTTCTCTTCAGGTGATATTTTATTTGAAAATGGCCTTTTGGTCGAAGCTACCCAAGATATTGCCGTTGAACTCGGATTTACATCAAAGCAAATTACCGTAGAAATCACAGAAAAAGATTTTATCAGTGAATTGGATTTACTATCTTCGACATTAGACCGCTTACGAAGAAGAGCAATAAAAATTTCCATTGATGATTTTGGTATGGGGTATTCAGGCTTGAGTATGCTGGCCAAGATACAGCCAGACATATTAAAACTCGATATATCTTTATTGCATGACATTGATAGGAAAGGAGCAAGCCAATCTATAGTAAAAGCTATTGTTGAGGTGTGCTTAGATCTTGGCATTGAGATTCTTGCAGAAGGTGTAGAAACCCAGAGTGAGCTGGATTTTTTACGAGCTACTGGTATATCGCTGTATCAGGGGTATTTGTTTGCTAAGCCAGGCTTTGAGTGTTTACCAAAAGTATATATTCCAGAATGAATCAGATGTACTTGTTAAGCGGGCCGCTTGAGCGAAGTTGTATCGTTTGCCCAAGCGGTGGGTCGTTATTCTTACTTATCTATTTTAACTGAGCTGCCTTCACCAAACCATTTCTCGGCAAGTGCCTTGGCTGCTTTCAAACTCATTTCTTTAGAATGGATATCGCCAACAGGGCGTCCATCTTTATTAAATATTTTGTAACTCATCGCATAGCTCCAAGCTTTTATTATTTTCCATTCATATTAACTGTAGTCTATTTTTTGACAGTATTATGGATTTTAGTTCGTTTTTCTGTGTTTTCTTTGTGCCAGCAGCTTAAAAGCCACGTAAAACATCTAGTTATCGTGTTTTTTGATGGCAGAAAATAGCACTTTTAAGATGAAAACATAATTCCATTATTATACTTTAGTTGTAAAAATCAAACGTTTGCTTGAATTGGAGTGCAGTGCCGAGCAATCTGGTCTACAAGATTTGGTGTTAGCAGTTGAAGTTAATGCAGCAAAGATAATGTGCATGCTTGTTATCAGCTAAGGCAAATACTGTCTTATCTTCATTAATCCCTTCTTTATACATGAGTGTATTGTCATTCTTATTTTATGTAAGTACGACATACAGCATGCGCATCTGATAATTATAATAAATTGAACTGAGACGCGTAACGATACCGCGGCAAGGTTATTCACGGTTCGTTACTTCCTAGAGGCTTCTCAGTTTAGGAGGCGGGATGCTATTTATTACGAATCGATTTCCTAAACAAAGTATAGAAACTGAGATTGGACGTGTTTTCGATTTTGACCTTGAAAATAACGCGTCGAGTAATTCTGTGTTTTTCTGTGAGCGTGTGGACGAAGATCAATACACGGAAATTGGCAGTATTGATTTTTTAACACGTTTGAAGAAATCCAAATATCGTCAGATTTTAATCTACATTCATGGTTTTTCTAATCTCCCCGAAGATGTGTTTGCAGGTGCTCAGGAGTTCCGTGATCTATGTGAGAAGCAGAAAAAGAAAGAGGTTCTGGTCATTCCGTTGATCTGGCCTTGTGACAATGACCTTGGGGTTGTTAAGGATTATTGGGATGACCAGAAAGCGGCCGACCAGAGTGGGTTTCCTTTTGCGCGCGTACTAGAGAAGTTTTTAGCATGGCGTAGCGACGAAAAACTAAACCCTAGTGAGAACCCTTGTCTCAAACGTATTAACGTTTTAGCACACTCTATGGGTAACCGAGTTCTGCGCGAAACTCTATCGGTATGGAAGAAGTACGACCTTCCTCAAGGTGTGCCGCTCATTTTTAGAAATACGTTTTTAGTGGCAGCGGATGTGGTCAATGAAACGCTGCACGAAGGCGAAAAGGGTGAGGTAATTTGCCATGCTTCACGTAATGTTATTGTTTATCACGCCTCTGATGATCTCGCGCTACGTGCCAGTAAAATATCTAATCTAAAAAACAAAATAGCTTCACGAAGGTTAGGGCATACCGGCCCCGAAAAAATTGATGAGACACCGCAAAATGTCTATTCGGTAGATTGTGACGATGTGAACAACAGTTACGACAGGCCTAAAGGCCACTCGTACTTTAGATCAGGCAGTAAAAAAGGCTCGCCGGGTAAGGTATTCAAGCACATCTTCGAGTGCTTGTTATCTGGGCGGGTGTTTCCTGATGATGAAGATCGCCGTACGTCGATTATAAGTTCAAAGAAAAAAAGCTGACTTTACTTCGCACTTTCTAAAGGAGAATAGAAGTGGATACGGGTCTGATAACGGTTGTACCCTTTTCGACGCCAGAGCGTTTTAGTGAGTTAAAAGCGGCGCTAGATACTTTGCCATATAATATTAATGTTATATGGCCAGAGGATTGGACGCGTTTAACTCAAGCAGAACTCGGCAGTGCGCTTGTGGTGTTTATTTCTGAAGAGCAGGCATCAAACCTTGAACTGTGCCAGTATTTTGATGAGCTTGGTGGCCTTCCTAAATTGTGTATTTTGGATGATATCAGTGGCTTTAAACAGCGGCGCATTATTGATCGCTGTCATGATGTTATGACATGGCCATGCAGCGCCGAAGAGATTAGTTATCGCTTTTGTCGAATGCTTGAAAATAGCGCTAAATCTACCGGGGAAAAGTCACTGGATGCTGAGCTTAAGCAAGCCTTTATTCAGATGAACTTTATTGGTGAGTCTCCGGTTTTTTCACAAGCACTCTCTCGTATTCAAAAGGCTGCAAAGTACGATGTTTCTGTTTTACTGATGGGTGAAACAGGCACCGGTAAAGAGCTCGCAGCCCGCGCTATACACTATATGGGAGAGCGTAACGCACAGCCTTTTATCCCTGTTAATTGCGGAGCCTTACCCGAAGATATCTTTGAAAATGAGTTGTTTGGCCATTCGCAGGGCGCTTATACAGATGCAAAAAAGAACCAACTAGGCTTAGTCGCTCAGGCAGAAGGAGGAACGCTGTTCTTAGATGAGATCGACTCACTGTCTTTAAAGTCTCAGGTGGCATTGTTGCGCTTTTTGCAAGATCACCAATATAGGCCGCTGGGCTCTCAAGGTTATGTGAAAGCCAATGTGCGTTTGATTGCAGCTACCAATGCCGATTTAGCAGAATTAGCGCAAGCCGGTACTTTTAGAGAAGATCTATTTTATCGCCTCAATATTATGCAAGTCACTATGCCATCTTTACGTGAACGCACGGATGATCTTCCACTGTTAACAGACCATCTAATAAAACGCTTTATGCTAGAGCACGGAGGCGAAGAAAAGCATTTATCCGCGGGTTGTTATGCATGGATGCGCCAGTATTTATGGCCGGGTAATGTCCGTGAGTTGGAGAATGTTTTACTGCGAGCATTTCTTGAGACAGAAGGCTCGGCAATTCTGTTATCTCCACCTGCTCAATGGGTAGAGGAAAATGAAAGTATTAATATTTCCGGTGTTAATTGGGATGTGGATTACAACCAAGCTAAAAGCCTAGTTGTAGGCGCGTTCGAAAAAAATTACTTAATGCATGTACTTTCAAAAGCCGATGGCAATGTTTCGCGAGCCGCTAGGCTTGCCGGTAAAGAGCGCCGCTCGTTAGGTAAGTTAATTAAAAAACATGGTCTCAGGTAGTTTTCTGCTCCTTCATTGTTTTATCTAGCGTTTATTCATATCTAAGCATAGCGATATACCTCTCTGGGTTAAAAACAACCCACCTACACACGCTGCAACCCACGGTGTTATAAAACAACTCCACTTCATTCAAACGTATGTATTAACTAAAGAATTCTTCAACCGCTAAATGTTAGCGCTTATAGCTCATAAGTTAACTGGGTTTTTTTTGCCCCACTTAAAACAACTGATAATTATTAATTCACTAAAAATCAATATGTTATGTTTTGGTATGTATCTTGAATTGATTAAAAGAGTATCAACCTTGCTGTAACAAAGATGAGTAAGCAGGCATGCAAAACAACCACAGTGATGAGATCGAAATAATGCGCATCGCCAGTGAAATTAGACGCTATCTGGGTAATCACCCACAAGGGGTAGATACGATTGATGGCATTACAAAGTGGTGGTTGCCACAGCAGCGTATTGAAGAGTCATCTCTGTTAGTGCAACAGGCGTTGGATTATCTGGTTTCAGAATCTCGTATAGAGCGAATAACCAGCCTAGATGGTAAGTACTTGTACTTTGACTCAAGCCCAGTACATGGCGAGCAAAAACATTAACGCAATCAAAGGTAGAGGAGTAAGGACATGCCAGTTTCTCTTACATACCCCGGTGTTTATATCGAAGAGATACCCAGCGGTGTGCGCACCATTGCGGGAGTCGCTACATCGATTACTGCCTTTGTTGGCTATACGAGTAAAGGCCCGCTAGATAAGGCTACGTTTATCAGTAGCTTTTCAGATTTCGAACGAAATCATGGTGGTCTACACCGCGATAGCCCACTCTCTTATGCGGTTAGGCAGTTTTTCTCTAATGGCGGGAGCCAGGCTTATGTGGTGCGAGTTGCTTCAGGGCAAGCCGCCGCAAGTTGGCAATTGAGTGATGGGGCTGGTCCGGTTCTGGACATTACAGCATCGAGTTCTGGTGCGTGGGGTAATGATCTTAGAATGAGTGTTGAGCATACCGGTACACGTAACCCTGATGCTGATTTTAATTTAGTGGTATCACAAGTTGTGATCTCAGGCGGTGCTCCTCAAACGGTAGTACTTGAAATACACCGAAACCTTAACCTTAATCCCAACTCACCAAATTATGCAGTGGCATCTGTGAATGCTGCTTCTGCATCAATTCAAGTAACGCAGGCGCCTTTGGTCTTCGCCGCTTCTGGATTTTCTGTTAGCCAGAGTATTACGTTCCCTTTGGTGCTAACTAACAATCTATTGTTAGGGGCGGTGGATGGAAGCGAGGCATTCTCGCTAATACTTGCATCCAATCATGCTGATATAGGTGCATTACTGACAGATGTGAACTCAGCCATTGCAACAGCGGGGCTTGCTACAAGAATGGTGGCAGTTGAATCAGGCCTTGATGGCGATGTTGCGGGTAACGGAAGCTTACGGTTAGCCTCCTTGGCGGTTAGTGAGTCATCTTCAGTGGTTGTTGCTGTCGGTGATTCTGGCGGTTTGGCCTCTATCATTGGGTTAGGTTTGTCGAGTGGTGGCCGTGAATTTACAGGAGATTCAGAGCATCGGCCGAATGTAGTAAGTGGGATATTACCGCAGAGTGTGGGCAATGATGGAAGCAAAGGAGGTGCGCTTGAGCTCATTGGTAGCCCAGCCGCTAAAACTGGGATTTATGCGTTGCTTGATGTCGATCTTTTTAATCTATTGTCGATTCCCGAAAGCCGTGATTTACCGCCGGTTCAGGCTGATCCATTAATCCAAGCAGCAATAAAGCTCTGTGAAGATGAGCGGGCCTTTTACATTGTGGACCCTCCAAGCGGCCAGATATTAACGGATATTGGCAGCTGGGCAAATGGTGTTTCTCAGTCACGCAATGCCGCCGTATATTTTCCGGCTGTGGTGGTGTCTGATCCGCTTGATAACTTTAGGGCGCGTGCTATGGCGCCTTCAGGTTCTGTGGCTGGTGTCTTTGCCCGTACCGATAGTACGCGAGGCATTTGGAAAGCCCCGGCAGGCACGGATGCAACGCTAAATGGCGTGGCAGCTATTAGTCCTGCGATGAACGATATTGAAAACGGCCAGCTGAATATTGTGGGTGTGAATGCCCTTAGAACATTTCCTACCTATGGAAAAGTGATTTGGGGCTCGCGCACGATGAAAGGGGCCGATGCACAGGCTGATGAGTATAAGTATGTTCCGGTGCGTCGTTTGGTGCTGTTTCTGGAAGAGAGCTTATATCGCGGCACGCAATGGGTCGTATTTGAGCCTAACGATGAGCCATTGTGGTCTCAAATTCGGCTGAACCTTGGTGCGTTTATGCACAATCTTTTCCGCCAGGGGGCTTTTCAGGGAATGACACCGCGGCAGGCTTACTTTGTTAAGTGCGACAAAGAAACCACCACACAGAATGATATTGACCGAGGCATTGTCAATATTGTAGTTGGCTTTGCCCCACTGAAACCTGCTGAATTTGTCATTATTAAATTCCAGCAGATTGCTGGCGAACTTGAGGTTTGAAGGAGTAAATCATGGCTCAGTTTAGTGTTAATCCACAACGATTTGATCCCTACAAGAACTTCAAGTTTCGTGTGAGATGGGATGGTAAGTACGTCGCAGGCATTAGCAAAGTAGGGGCGCTTAAACGCACCAATGAACCGATCACTCATCGAGAAGGAGGAGACCCTAGTACCGAACGTAAGTCGCCCGGGCAAACAAAATTTGAAGCAATCACGCTAGAGCGAGGTGTTACTCACGATAAAGAGTTTGAGCAGTGGGCTAATAAGGTATGGAATTTTGGTTCAGGTTTAGGCGCTGAAGTTTCCCTCAAAGATTTTCGTAAAGATATCGTTATCGAGATGTACAACGAAGCGGGGCAATTGGCCATAGCATACAAGGTGTTTCGTTGTTGGGTAGCTGAGTACCAAGCCTTACCGGAGCTGGATGCCAGCGGTAGTGCTGTGGCGATTCAGTCTTTGAAATTAGAAAACGAAGGTTGGGAGCGAGACTATGATGTGTCTGAGCCAACAGAGCCTGATTTCACTGAGCCTGCAGCTGGGTAATGGCTGATGAAATCTTTAAACGCCGACGAGCTGCTTAACGTATGGGAACAAGGGCTGAACCAGCCTTTGTTGCAACGTGCTTTAATATTGCTGGCTGCTGCGTTTCCAGAAATAAACTCAGACAGTTTAGCCAAGCTAAGCATAGGGCAGCGCGACCTACTACTGATGCAGTTACGTGAGCGTTTGTTTGGGCCGTTATTGTTAAACCGGTCGGTATGCCCTGAGTGCGATGAGCAACTGGAATGGCAAAATAATCTATCCGATTTCATAGTTCAGGTTAATAAGCCTAGCAGTGAGCAACACTTTGAGCTTGAGCAGGATGAATATAAATTGCAGTTCCGCTTACCCAATAGTTTGGATATTGCGGCAGTTATAAACAATGAGAGCGAAATACCCATACAGCAGCAGTTGTTATCTCACTGTGTCTTGAGTGCAAAATTTGAAGGCTCTGATTATGGGCCTGAAAATTTACCAAAAGTGCTTGTTCAAGCGCTTATGGAACGTATCGAACAGTTAGACCCCCAAGCTGATATTCGTATAAACCTGGCATGCCCTGAGTGCTCCCATGAGTGGGTAGTATTGTTTGATATTGCCCGTTTCCTATGGGAAGAGGTTAACGGTTGGGCTGAGCGTACGTTGCAAACTGTTTATAAATTGGCGGTGGGATATGGCTGGAGTGAGCAACAAATATTGAGCCTGAGCCCCGTACGTCGACAACTCTATCTAGGAATGATGGGGGCGTAATGGATTATTTTCAGAGCTTAGTGGCGCGTAACCCATCTGATAATGCTCAAGTGATGTCGAGTAACGAGCTTATCGTGCAACCGCGCCTGCAATTAAGATTTGAAGAAAAAAGCTTTGAAGAAAATTATCCTGCGCCAGCCCAAGAGAATAAGCCGGGTGCGTTAGGTGAGCTGTTTAATACTCCTCCATTTAAACCGCAACATGAGCCGTTACATATAAAGAGCAATGAACTAGCCACAAACTTGTGGCCACAAAAGCCAAGCAGCCCTGATCTTAATCGGTATAGCCCTGAGTCGAATCGATATAGCCTAGGACCGAATAAAAAAAGCCCTGAGCCTAATCAATACAACTCAGAGGTTCGCAAATATAACTCCGGTCTTAATACTAACTCTTTGGGAAAAACTCAAGAGCCGTATTCTCATAGCTCAGTTGATGAGTCACTTGTTACGCCATTTATTAACGGTACTAAAAGAGTTAAATCAGCATCAGAAGAAAAACAGCCGCAGCTTATCGTTGAGCACGCGCTTAATCAGCGTATTCAAACAGTTCTGCAGAGCTTGAGTACACACACATATAAGAACACGAACATCGCTACGGATGAGCAATCAAATCTGGGTAAATCTTCTCAACTTGCTGGGCGGCGAGTTAGTTCAATATTGGGTAAGCCTGATGATCTACCGCAAGCGTTGAGTGATCAGCAGACGGTTACTGGTGAGTTACAAACGCCTGAATGGTTGGCAGAACTTCGTTCTGGGTTACAGCAACGCTGGCAGGCATCGCATCAACAAGCGAATGTTGAGCCGGTTATCAATGTCACAATTGGGCGCGTTGATGTACGTGCCGTAACAGATAATGTGCCACCGCATGTTAATACTGAGAAAAAGCCTGTGAGTACTATGACGCTTGAAAGTTATTTAGAGCAGCGTGATAGCCGGAGGCAAGAATGAGTAGCCCCGACGCATTAGCCACTGTCACTGCAACACTTAAAAGCTTGCTACATGGGCTGGTGGATAATGAAGCTAAAATCACGACGCAGCCCCCAAGCAAAGCGCGTAGCGGTGATGATGAGCAGATCAATATTTTTTTGTACGGTACACAGGTTAATACTGCTTTTAATAATGCTCCGCTTCCTACTATGAGCCGTAGTGGGGAGCGTGCTTATCCACCGTTGCCATTAATACTGAAGTATCTCATTACCGCTTACGGTGCTAATGATGATGATATTTCTGGCCAACAGTTAATGGGCCAATTAATGAGCCTATTACACGATCATCCTATTTTAGGCCCGACAGATATTATTGGCATCATGCCTGACTCAAATTTACATCAACAAGTGGAACGGATTCGCATTATCGCTGATGGGTTGTCATTAGATGAGATGTCGAAGCTTTGGGCGGGTTTTCAGTCGGCGGAATACAGGTTGTCGGTAGGGTATGAGGTGTCGTTAGTGCTGATCGAAAGTGCGCGCTCATCCTTAACACCTTTACCCGTACTCACTCGTGGTGAAGCTGATCAAGGTGTCATCGCACAGCCTAGTCTCATTCCTCCGTATCCAGCCATTACTGAGATAGAACTACTTAGCCAGCAGGACAGCGCGGTATTGGGAGATTCATTATTACTTAAAGGGCACCATTTGAGTGGTGCTAGTACGGTACGTTTTAATCATCAGCATCTTGCTAATCCTATTGTTATCGCTGCAATAGCGGATGGAACCGACACACAGTTACGTATTGATATCCCTAGTAACCCGGTGGGTTGGCAAGTTGGAATTTATGCTGTCGTGGCTGTTGTTAATAAAGCGGGCGGGCAGAGCGTAACGAATATATACCCACTGACAATAGCACCTCGGATATTGTCAATTTCCCCAGCTAACCCCGTAGCACGTAATGGCGTTGGTGCGGTGACATTAACGCTTACCTGCAGCCCCAATATTTTACCTCAGCAGCGTGCTAGCTTGTTACTAGGCGATCGAGAAGTCTTAGCGCAAGCACGCCCTGCATCGACTAACACATTGAACTTTATCGTTGAAAGCGCTGCGGTGGGTACTCGTCATGTTCGCTTACGTATTGATGGTGTGGATAGTTTATTGATTAATAAAAGTGTAACGCCTCCTGTTTTTGACAGTGCGATGGAGGTGGTTATCGTATGAAACAGCTTCCGGATTGGGTCAGTATTAATGAGCAATACCTGTCAGCTATGTTGGTATGGTTACGTTTGCTATTACAACAAACCATACAAAATACTGAGCATGAAAAAACTGAATCTAAGAGCGAGATCGCGGTTACGTCGTGGGGTCGTTGGTTTAGCCGCAAAAAAGCACCTGCAACTGTGAGTTATGATCACAAGCCCAAAGGTGATGAGATAGATAAAGCCCGCCAAGCTATGGCGGCGCTGGAACAAAATGATCCTCCACCTGCCATGGTGTTGTTATCACAAGCCTTAGGCTTATCCACGTTTGATACACAGGTGCTAGCGCTGTGTACGGCGATGGAGCTCGACACCGGTATCGGTGAGTTGTGCGCTAAAGCGCAAAATGACCACAATAAACCTTACCCAACATTTGCGTTAAGCTTTGTACTTTTTGATGATCCTGATTGGAATGTATTAACCCCCCAAGCGCCTTTGCGATATTGGCGACTATTGGAGATTAACCAACCAGGAACACAGCCGCTAACGAGCGCCGCGTTAGGGGCCGACGAGCGCATTGTTAACTATATTAAAGGGCTGAGCTATCTTGATGATCGTTTATCTCCTTTGTTGGATGGTATTGATTTCCAGTTGAATGCTGGCAACCCGTTACCTCCTTCTCAGCAGAAACAGGTCGATAAAATTGTGGCTGTGCTGCAAGCGAGTTTTGGCCGTAATCAAATACCTGTTGTTGAGTTGTTAGGTCATGATTTCGCCAGTAAACGCTTGGTTGCCGAGCGTATCTCATCTGCTCTGAGTGTGAATCTCTTTTCTATAAATTTGCAATCGCTTCCCAGTAATAACGGTGATTTTGAAACCTTTGTACGCCTTTGGGAAAGAGAGTCTTTTTTAATGCCGCTGGCTTTATATATCGATGTGCGCAGCAATGCTGATTCTGAAAAGCTCTTACTTCAACGCTTTTTGGAAAATAACAAAGGAATTACTTTTGTCAGTACCGAGGCCTGCAGGGGCGACTCATTTGAGCAACGTATCTCAATTTAGATCAGTAAGCCAACTCCGCAAGAGCAGCAGCAACTGTGGAGCAACGCATTGCAGCAATATAACAATGGACACTCGCAACGTTTGGCAGAGCAGTTCTCTTTTTCACAGCATGATATTTACTCTTTGGCCCATACAGCTTTGGAGGGTTGTAAAGAGAGTGACACCGCTTTAAATGGCGAGCTATGGGACGTCTGTCGTGTTTCTGCTCGTGCCGGTATGGAAAGATTAGCACAACGAATTGATAGTAAAGCTACCTGGAATCAACTGGTATTGCCCGAGGAGCAAACAGCGCTGCTGCGACAAATTGTGGGGCAGGTGGCGTATCGCAATCATGTTTATGAAGGATGGGGGTTTCGTGAACAAATGAACCGTGGTTTAGGTATCAATGCTTTATTTGTTGGTGAAAGTGGTACAGGCAAAACAATGGCGGCTGAAGTGATAGCAAATGATCTTGAGCTTGACCTGTATCGGGTTGATCTATCGTCAGTTGTGAGTAAGTACATTGGAGAAACGGAAAAGAATCTTCGCAAGCTATTTGATGCGGCAGAAGATAGCGGTGCCATTTTATTTGTTGATGAAGCCGACGCACTGTTTGGCAAACGCACTGAGGTAAAAGATAGTCACGACCGTTACGCCAATATTGAAATTAACTACCTTCTACAGCGTATGGAGTCCTATCGAGGCCTCGCTATTCTCGCAAGCAATATGCGAAGTGCATTGGATAAAGCGTTTGTAAGGCGTTTACGTTTTATTGTCGATTTTCCATTTCCCGCTTTAGAGCAACGTGCAGATATATGGAAGAGAGTGTTTCCAGTACAAACTCCAATCGATGGAACGCTCGATTATCAGCATCTGGCGAAGCTGAGCCTCACGGGTGGGAATATTCATAACGTAGCCATTAATGCTGCATTTTTGGCAGCCCAGCAAAACTCGCAAATCAGCATGGCGTTAGTGTTAAGTGCAGCCCGTAGTGAGTACAAAAAACTGGAGCGCCCCGCTAAAGAGTCAGATTTTTGGTGGAATGAGCCGATGAGGACGCTCGCATGAGTATTAATTTGCATATCGAGACACTGGTACTGGATGGTATTGATATTCAAGCGCACCAGACACAAGCGCTAAGTACAGCATTGATTGCTGCTCTGGAGGCTAAATTAAGGGAGCAGTTGCCGCTTCAATCGAGCACAGAAACGCTATTAGCCTTTACAAGCAATCCATATGTTAAGACCCATCCTATTTTCATTAACAGCAGCCAAAATACCAGTAATGTTGGTGAGAAAATTGGTGATGCAGTGTATTGGGGGATCAGAAAATGACAATGTTATATGCACCTCAAACTAAACATATTGATCGATCAACGGCGTTACTAGCAGGGCATATTTTGCAACGTAAGTGTGCTTGTGGCCAGCATAAGAGCGCCAGTGGCCCATGTGAAACATGTAGTAAAAAGAAGAGTAGTGCTAATGAGATTCCAGCTTCAGTATACGATGAGCTGCATTCAGCAGGGCAGCCTTTAGACTCTGCAACGCGCTCTTTTATGGAGCAGCACCTAACGCAAACATTAGTGAATGCGCCGATAAGCTCAGCTCAACGAGGCGTTGCTGCAAGTAGTACCGCCAGCAACTTAAGCCTCGGTGCAGCGGATAGTATTTATGAAAGAGAAGCCGATCAAGTGGCTGATGCTTTACCCTCAAGCCCGCATCTACATTTTGCATCTTCACGAGAGCAAACAAAACCATACACACAACTAGACCTTTCTAGCGTACGCATTCATACCGGTAATAAAGCCGCTGAATCAAGCAATGCTATTAATGCTAGAGCTTACACCGTTGGTAGTGATGTGGTCTTTGGAGCTCATCAATATTCGCCTAGTACATTCTCTGGGCGTCATTTATTAGCGCATGAGTTAACACATGTAGTCCAGCAATCTGCTAATGCTCAGGTATCACGGGTTATTCAGCGGGCTGGATGTGCAGGGCGAACTGGCCGAAATTGTAATGGCGCTAGATGCACCACGCCTGCCGGCCGTAGAGGTATGTGTCAATGGGGTGGTAGAAAATTTGGCTGTAATTGTAGAGATCAGTCCGGTGATGCGCCAACTCCTGTGAATTTGCCTTATTGGATAACTGTGTTATTAGGCGCTGCGGCTACAGCAGCCGTTATTGCTTGTTTTGCCTCAGGCGCATGCGAGTTTGGACTGATTGTTGGCGGTTTAGGAACAGCTGCAGCTGCAGCAGTTATTGCGTTACTTAACGCTGCAGGAATTAGAGATAGTGGTGGAGGTTCGGCTTAATTAATCATTTTAAGATTGGGAAAAGCTAATGAATCACGAACGCATGGACATAACAAATAATACGCGGAACAGGGCAGCGCCTTGTGTATTACAACGTCAGTGTGCGTGTGGTCAACATAGTCAAAAAAATGAGTGTGAGGCGTGTGCTAAGAAGAAACATGGACTGCAAAGGAAGCTAGTGGTCGGTGCCAGTAATGGTCCATTGGAGCAGGAAGCTGACCGTATCGCGGATCAGGTTTTAACCATGCCACTGCCAACATCAACTGTTGGTTCACCGCGTATTCAGCGGTTTTCATCATCTGGAGATGAGTCATCAGGTGTGGCGCCAGAGAGTGTAGATCGGGCGCTAGTTAGTCAGGGGCAACCTTTGAATAAAGCGCTTCAGCAAGATATGGGGCAACGTTTTGCTTATGATTTTTCCAATGTAAGAGTACATACCGGTACTGAGGCTGCGCAGTCCGCACGCGATATTAATGCCCGAGCCTATACCGTGAAGCAAGACGTAGTATTTTCTTCAGGGCAATTTTCTCCGCATACATATGCTGGCCGTCGATTATTAGCGCATGAGTTGACACACGTAGTGCAGCAGTCAGGTGGGAGTGCTGTAGCTAATGGTGCTGTTATGAGAGCTGAGCTTGCAGAAAACAGTTCTACTGCTTCGTGGAAAGAAACCAAAGCGGCAGGTCACAATCGAGTGCAACGGATTGTTATCTCATGTAGTGATCAGCGTCTGAGCCTTGAGACCTCTTCAACACGGTATAATTACGCACTTACAGAGTGCTCATTACCCGTTGGTGCATATAACCCCTCGGTGACGGTATCAGAGGAAAATTTTCATTTGAATTTTGATGAACATGTAGCTGAGGGGGAGCAGTTTCGTTTTGCATATAAGGTTGAAGCTGGCCAAGAAAACCCTGCTGATTTTTTAAAAGAACAAACATCTGTGCATGTCGATGTAGTTAGCGACCTTTCTCAAGAAATGCAAGCGCCAGTACCTGAAGCAGAGGAACAAGCAGACAAACTCTACAAAAAGCCACAGTGTTCTATACGGCTAAAAGACCGTATGTTGGTGAAGCCTGAGGCACTTAAACGCGATCTATTTAAGCCGAAAAAATTTAAAAAGAAGATCTGGGATCACAATGTTCCTTTAGGGCAGTTTGGTTGGGTTGCCGTCGTGGCAAAAGCGTCTGGTGGGCTGTCCGCTAATCTAGCAGCAAGTTATGGGCCTGGACGGCTGAGCAACATCTGTTTAACTCATTTGGTTGATAGAGATGCTGATGAGACGACTATCGGTGTGGGTGGGCGTGCACATTTTAATATGCCAGCCAGAGCAGCTATTCAGATGTTGGGTCATGGGGAGCTTAAAGTTTCTGGTGAATACCTCAGTATCATTGAAGTAGCTGCGGCTAAAGGGAAATTAAATGCCTTAGGTCAGGCTAGCATATCCGGGCAGTTAGATGCTGATGTTGAAATATTAGCAACCGCAAAAAAAGTAGCAGACACCTCATTACCCGCGAATTCAACGTCGTCTGATTCAGAAGCACCGGACTCAGTTGCTATTGATAAAAATTCCATCACCGGCTTAGACCTAGCTGCATCGGTTGGTTTGCAAGGAAGAGCTGACCTTTTGTTTAAAGTTGATTTGTCAGCTGGGTTTAGTATTGCGGGAGTCAACTTATGGAGCCAAAGCTGGCCTCTGGTACGTTATAAGCCAGGCGTTTCTTGGAAAGGCGGTTTACGTTATAGCTCCAACCCTGGATTGGATTGGGATCTTGGCGCATTTGGTGTAAATGATGACTTGCTCGATAGCAGCAATGATGACGGTGATATAGATGATACCGGTTACCGATCGGATGCGGCAGAGGTTGAAGAGGGCGATGTAGTACAGGCAATACTGGATGAAACGCGTACACAAGTGGCGTCACCGGATGGGACTAGTCCAGATAAGGCGCTCCCCTTAGATTGGTATAAACCGATTGGCCTTTACCCTTCAACAATGAGCTTGCCAAACGCGGATGATCCTCATGAGGTTGACCGTGATTCTGGCCAAACGGATGTTCGTTTCCCACTCTCAGTGATTCCAAGTAGAGATCATAAATACTATACCGCTGATCCTGATGGATTTTCCCATGAGCAAGTAGGTGTTATTGATTGGCCTGCGGTCGGCCATGATTTTCAGTATATGCCTTACGACAGCCGTACAGACCCCGAGAAAGAGCGCTTTAAGCGTTTAGTTGATGCGTTGGGTTTTAGTCGTGCTGGTTTAGATATCGACCATGTTTGGGAGCTGAATTTAAGGGGGCTAGAGTATGATCGTTTTGACAATTTATGGCCTGCAAGTAATCAAGAGCAGCAGTTAGCCGGTAGTAGGCACCGTATACAAGTTCGCAATTATGAAGACAGATTAGGGAATGTAAATGGCAGGTGGTTTGTTATTACACGGGTTCGACATCCGGCCTAGTAATGAAAAGGAATACAAGAATATTGAATTAGATACACATGATTTATAAGTAGCCGGGGTTAAGCGATAGAAGTCGCTTACTAGAAGCGGTTAGGAGGCATATGATGAATAAGTCAGCTAAAACCTATACCTATCGTGGCGGACAAAAGGTCGCGCTGGAGAAAAGCTCTGAGCAAATGGTAGTGAGAGCACTGCCCACACATTTAGATGATGACGCCATTGCATCCTCAGAACAGGTTTCTTCGGCATCAACCCGAATCAATACCAGCGGCGCTGAGCTTGATGCTTTGATGACACGCAGTCGTGTTGTTGCACCAACCCACCATGCGTATTACGAGACCGATTCTGGGTCTGAGTTTTTAATCACGGATCGCATATTTGTTACTTTCAAGCAAGCCAT
The DNA here is from genome assembly GCA_034110685.1 of Neptunomonas sp. GTDB lineage: Bacteria > Pseudomonadota > Gammaproteobacteria > Pseudomonadales > Balneatricaceae > Neptunomonas. The sequence goes on along the minus strand of JAWUYS010000079.1, from coordinate 544 downwards.
TACAGATCAGCAAGTTGATGACTTTGCTGGCCGTTATGGTTTGATAAAAACGGCTACCTACAGTGACCGTGATTATCTGTTTCAGTTGACTAACCATACCGGAATGAATCCAGTTAAATTGGTTGTGAAACTTACCGAAGAAGAGCCTTTACTCGAAGCTGCTGAGCATGACTTAAATCAGCGTATGAATGCTGAGCAGTTCTCTATTCCAACCGATCCTGATTATGCCCGGCAGTGGCATTTACATACACATTTGAATAACCCAGATTTTGATGTTCGCTCTAGTGTTTTATGTGAAAACTCCTGGGGGCTGCTCGATGGTTTTGGTAGTGAAGAGGTTGTTATTGCTGTGACAGATGATGGTTGCAAGCTGGATCATCACGACTTTGATTCCCCTGATAAGTTTGCATCCTGGGGGTATTTTCGTGGTTCGCGTTTGCTCACAGCGGCGGATATTGATGCCGCCCCTCAGCAAATGTACAAAACAGGGTCTAATCAAGGAAAGTCGGGCGGCGGTGGTATCGGGGGTGAGATTGATTCGGTA
>JAWUYS010000078.1:0-13045 GCA_034110685.1 Neptunomonas sp. | reverse complement strand
GAACCACCTGATCCCATACCGAACTCAGAAGTGAAACGTTTTAGCGCCGATGGTAGTGTGGGGTCTCCCCATGTGAGAGTAGGTCATCGCCAAGCTTTTAATAGAGAACCCTGATCACTTCGTGATCAGGGTTTTTTTATGCCTGAAAGAAATTAGAAAGACGGTGTTCGGTTTAAGGAGTATTTGCTGCGCTGCATCATTAGTAATTAAATTGTAATACAAAAGTAGCATAATTGACTTGCATGTCAGGTATTTTGTTCTATATTGCATTGCAGCATAGTAATCTTTTTGGAGTTAAGAACATGAGTATCCCTTTTTCCTTAGAAGGTAAGCGCGGCATCGTATTAGGTATTGCAAATCGTCATTCTATTGCATACGGATGTGCGGAAGTATTAAGCGAATTGGGTGCTGAGCTTTGTATTACCTATCTGAATGAAAAGTCTAAAGCATTTGTTGCTCCCCTCGCTGAAAAGTTATCTACAACGTTGTTTCTTCCTTGTGATGTAAGTAAAGAGGGAGAGCTTGACGCTGTGTTTGAAGAAGCGGAAAAACAATGGGGCACGATAGACTTTGTTGTTCACTCTATTGCTTGGTCTCCATTGGATGAATTACATGGCCGTTTGGTTGATTCTTCGTCACAAGGCTTTGGCATGGCGATGGATATCTCGTGCCATTCATTTATTCGTACAGCGCGTTTAGCCGAGCCTTTAATGAAGGATAATGGCGGAACCTTGATTACAATGACGTATTACGGTTCTGAGAAGGTTGTAGACCATTACGGCATGATGGGGCCGGTTAAAGCGGCTCTAGAGAGCTCTGTGCGCTATATGGCATCTGAGCTTGGAGAAAGTGGAATACGGGTGCATTCTGTGTCACCTGGCCCTATGCCGACGCGTGCGGGTTCAGGTATTACTGACTTCGATGGCTTGATGAATGATGCTGTTAACCGCTCACCTCTACACCGCTTAGGTAGCCCTGATGATGTTGGTCGTTTAACTGCTTTCTTGATTAGTGACTGGGCTTCTAGTCAGACAGGGAGCCAACTGTTTGTTGATGCTGGTCACCATATAATGGCTTGAAATATGACTGCGTAAATTGTAAAAAAAAGGTCTCATTCTGAGGCCTTTTTTATTTTATACACTACTGATTTGTGATTTTTTATGTCTACCTGTACTCGGAAGTCGAGCGGATCTTTTCTTACTCACCCAGCTGCGGGCATGATAAGTCTAACGAATAGGATTTCTGAGGGAGCCTTTAAGGTCAGTAAGGCTAAAAAGTCATTTGATAAGATGTTGCTAGCCAAGAGCTGGGCATTGCCCCTTCGGTGGTTCCGTTTAACATAAAGGTAAAGTTTCCATGGCCTAGGTTTCCTTTAAATCCTATGCTTGCTTTATACCAGGTTGAATTGTATTTTTTCCCTTCCAAATCAAAACCAAATAAGCCGATGAATTCTCCTGAACTCTGCGTTCCAGTGTTGTTAAGTCGGTGAGCAGTCTCAACTCCACTAATGAGCTCTATATCTGTATTTTGTATTGGAATAGACGTATTTATACCTATTCTTATTTCTGTAATATCTTCGGAAATTTGGTGGAAAGTTGCAGGAAACCCTCCCCCTTGTTCGGTGTAACTATCCATAGCAATGTTTGAATAGCTGAAGTCGCCATAAGGTATTAAAAGAGTCCCGTTATCGAATAAGGGATTAATCCAATCTAATCTGGCTCGAGCACCTATAGTTGTTGTATTTGAGCTTCCGATGGATAAGTCGGGAAGACCTGCATTTAAATAACCTCTACGGATATCGACGTCAGCCCAATGACCGAAAGTTCCAACAGTGGCAAATAGAGCATGCTTTTCAGAAACAGGGATTATGGCTTCAAGCATTAAGTAAGTCCCTTCAGAATCGATTTCACCACTAAAAATCAAATTCTGCTCAGACCATGTGTTGCCTAACGATAAATTAAGTTGAATTGGGCCATAATTATAACCAACGCCCAGCTCAGCAATGCTGAAATTGCTATCAGAGCCTTGATGTTTATCCTCTCCTAAATCACCAGAAACCCAAAAGGTGCTTTTCTCTTTAGGGACTCTATAACCCATTGGGTGGCTATGAGCCCCATTTATTAATGTGTTTGTTGTACGAAGGGTGGAATCTATAGCAATCGAGCTTGATAAGAGGCTTTGTCTCATGTCTTTATCAGATATGAGTCCTTCACCAATACTGTCAACTCTTGCGATATATGATCGAAGATTCTCTAGGGTCCCGACTATTGTATTTCCATCATCGCTCATGCTGTCTACTGAATTAATAGATAGCCCTTTATTGATACTTATTCCGTTATTCTGTAACCACTCTTCAATGGATTGGACTCCGCCTTCACTAGACCAACGAAAAGGAATGTAGTGCAAAGGATCAAGGTAATCAAAGTCCAGCATACCCACTGCTACGTTGCCATTAGAGCTGATATCTTTAACGGCGCCGCTGATGCCCAGGTCAATTAACCCGTCAACTTTAGTCCATCGAAAAATATTGTATGTATCTTTAGCAGTTGTAGAGTTACCAAAAATAACGCTGCCGTCTTTGTTAATATGGCTTGGTGTTAACTTAGGTGAAGACCAAGTGGGCTTGCCTAAACTCCCTAAGTCAACCATGCCTGTATTTTCTGTCCAATAAAACCCCCTAGAATATTGTGCTGATTTGGACGTAGACGTAGATCCAATAATGACACCCCCATCATCACTAATGCCAATTACTTCAGATGTTCCTCCGCCTAAGTCACCCAAATCAATCATGCCAGTTTCTTGGGTCCATCTGAACGCACGTTGATATCCATCACTTAATAGTGAATGACCAATTATTACATCACCATTGGCACTGACACCAATTGCTTCTGACCAATCACCACCTAAATAGCCTAAATCGACCATTCCATTTTCTTGAGTCCAGCGAAAAGCTTTATGTGTAATGCCTTTGTCAAGATTGGTATTAGTAGCAGAGGTACCAATCACTACACTGCCATCTGAACTTAGCCCAGTTGCTTTAGTGTATGAGGCTCCTAAATTACCCAAGTCGACCATTCCACCAGATGGAGTCCAATAAAAGGCGGTAGTATTAAAGCCTGATGTTGTAGCACGGCCAACTACTACGTTCCCATTATGATTAACATGAGTGGCTATTGAATAACCTCCATCCAAACCATCTAGGTGAGACATGCCCCCTATTTCACTCCATAAAAATGCTCTTCTTGGATCATTCGATAGAGATGTATATGAAGAACCAATAACGCTCCGCCCGTCTCTACTAACGATAGGGTTAGTAGTATAGGGGCCCCCTAAGTCTCCAATATCAGTAATATATGAATTGGATAGAGATACCTCTGGACGTATCAAAAAAACTAAAAGAGAAACTTTTAAAACTAAATAGTGAAGCGGAGCTTTCATCGTTTATTGTCCTTAATAAACTGGATGGAATATAAGCGCTATTTGATATGGCCTTGCGGTACCCGTATTTAGCGAGTGAGCAGCGACGAGTCATGTAGAAGGCATTATTTTGTCACAAAGCCCAGATACAACAAAGCCCCACATTTGACTGTGAGGCTTGTGTACTTTGGTGCCCGGACGCGGAATCGAACCACGGACACGAGGATTTTCAATCCTCTGCTCTACCGACTGAGCTATCCGGGCAACTCAAAGAGGTGCGTATTCAATCATTTAGCGCTCTTTATATCAAGCATATTTGATATTTTTCTAAGTAATTCAGCTAGCTAAATAGGTTATGTCGCCTAAACTATTATGAATACGTGCCGTTATATATAAAATGAGCTATCACCTACGGCTCAATATTTTATTATCTGTCAGCTGTGATGCAGTATTGATCTAGAAAGGGGAGGCTGATTTGCTTAAGTTCAGGAAAAAGAATAATAAAGCAAAAGGCTTGGTTGCGGCTCATATTTCACGTGAAGGTGTAGCTATTGCATCAGTGTCTTTGGCGGGTAACCAGAGAAAATTATCGAGTGTTGCTTTCCTTTCAGTTAATGACCCACTAAACAATGCCCAATCCGTAGCAACAGAGATAGTGAACGCCGGTTTAGAAGGTAGTCGCTGCTCCTTTGTGCTGTCTGCAGGTGAATATCAGCTGTTATTAGTTGAAGCTCCAGAAGTACCTAAAGAAGAGTTAAAAGAAGCCCTGCTATGGCGCGTTAAAGATCTCATTGAATATTCAACTGATGATGCCATTATCGACTTTATTGAGCTCCCTGAGGATGCCTTTAAAGGGCGAGGGAAGATGCTTTATGTTGTGGCGGCTGACCGCAATTTAGTTGAAAAGCGAATTGCTTGGCTAGAGAGCATCCATCTTGAGCCTGTTTATATTGATGTTCCAGAGTTGGCTTTGTTGAATATTGCAGAAGAACTCTGTGAAGCAGAAGCCGGCACCGCTATTTTGTATCTAAATGAACAGCAAAGTATTATCAATATGATGTCGTTGGGAAGCTTATATTTATCAAGGGCCTTGTCTTATAGCCATAGCTCGCAGATAGATAATGCTGTTTTGGATTTACAGCGTTCTATGGATTACTTTGAAAGCCAAATAGGTAAGCCTCCATGTTTGCGAATTGTTGTGATGCCTTTGCAGGTAGGTGAAACGCCTCTCATGATTGAGCTGCGAGAAAATCTTGGTGCGGACGTTCAATCTTTAGATTTAGGCGATGTGATTGAATCCGAGACACCATTAACTATTGACCTTCAGCAACGATGTTTTCTATCGATTGCTGCGGCGTTACGTAATGAGACGGCTAGGTAAATCATGAAGCAAAGAATTAACCTGCTACCACCAAAACCTAAGGTCGAGCGTGATCTTTTATGCTTTAGTTCAGTGCTTATGGGTTTGGCTGGCGTGTTTATGGTGTGCTCTCTGATTACTGGGTTGTTGTGGTACAACACTCAGCAGACAGAAGATGAATTCAATGAGCTAGTGCTGCAAGAAACATCACATCAAAGCAAATTACAGAGCCTTCAATCTCTACAAAGCCAGCGCAAGCCAGATCCTGAATTGATGGCATATCGAGACCTATTGAAACAAACAGTGTTATCTAAAAATAGTTTGTCTAATTTGTTAAAAACGGTTCAGCCGGAACATCGACAAGGCTTTTCTGAGGGGTTATTAGCGTTCTCAAATAGCACGCCTGATAAGGTTTGGTTAACAGCATTTAAGATGACTTCAGGCTCCTTGATATTAGATTTGACGGGTGAAAGCTCGGACACATCGAAAATTCCTGTCTTTTTAAGATCATTAGCTCAACAAGATTTCTTTAAACGTATGCGTTTTGCTGAATTAGAAACAGAACGTAAAGATGACCAAGCTTACATTTTTAATGCTCATGGAGTTATAACCGGAAGCCAATATGAGTAATGCAATAGCTGCAAAGTTTAATGCTTTGAATAAGCGCGAACGAATGTTGGTCTCCATAACGTTAGCCGTTATCGTTGTTATGTTATTTTTTGTGATGGCTATTGAGCCTTTGATGAAAAAATCATCGAGGTTAGAGAGTCAGGTTGAACAAAAAGAACGCAGAATAAATGGGTATAATGTTGAAATTACTGTATTTACTAAAGCACTGAATGTTGACCCTTCTGCATCGGTAAAAGAGGAAGTTGCAAGCTTAGAAAAATCAGATAAGCACGTGACAGCTCTTTTGCAGAAACGCTCAGTGCATTTGATGGACCCTGTGCAAATGAGCCAAGTGTTGGAAACTGTCCTAGAAGATAAACAGGGCATTATACTAAAACGGCTCGCCTCTCTTCCTTTAAAGCCTCTTGAATTATCAGAAGAGGTTGGCAAAGTCGCTGATGATACTGAAGAATCATCAACGGCGGCGGTGTACTCTCATGGGTTTGAAGTGGTATTACAGGGCAGCTATTCAGATATCTACGAATATTTACGCCGCCTTGAAGGACTATCTTCATCGTTTTTTTGGGATTCACTCGAGTATAAGGTATCAACATACCCTAACTCTGAAGTAACTTTACAAGTGCATACATTAAGTGCAGTAGAGGGGTGGCTGGGTGGCTAAATATATAAGTGTTGTTCTACTGCTTTGCTCTGGTTGGACTTTGGCTGCTTCTGGTATAAAAGATCCAACACAGCCATATCAGTTTCAAAATGCTCCTGTTGCACAGGCTGCTGATAAAAAAACAGTGTTTAATGTGACCTCGATTTTAAAAAAGAAAAAGACCGCATGGGCCATCATCAATGGCGCAAAAGCTTCTGTTGGTGAACGCATAGAGGGCGCTAAAATTATGCGTATCGCTTATGACAAAGTATTGCTAGATGTTGGAGGTAGCCATCGCTGGATTCCTCTTTCTAACAAATCAGGGCTGAAGAAAAGCCGGTAATGTAATAAGGTTTGCGGATGAAGTATATGCATAAACATCTAGTTTTTATTGTTGCTGGATTGCTAGCAGGATGCCAGTCGATAGGGCACGTAACACAAGAGCCGCCAAAGCAAGAATCAGAAAAGATTCTTCAGGCAGCCTTAGCCGAAACTAGTAGAACAAATACCGCTATATCACTTCCTGCATTACCATCTTTGGCTCCATTGCGCCTGGACGACTTAGCAAAAGTTGAAGAGGAACGCTTTGATGTATCTGCTCAGCAGCTATCAGCCAGAACTTTCTTTATGGGGCTGGTAGAAGGCTCTCCCTATAACATGATTGTTCATGAGGGAATTAGTGGTGATATTTCGCTGCAGCTCAAGGATGTTACGGTTGCTGAAGTGATGAAAGCGGTACGTGATGTTTATGGTTATGAATATAAGCGTATGGGTAACTTATACCAGGTGCTTCCCGCAATTCTTGAAACGCAAATTTATCAAGTAAATTACCTTGATGTTCAGCGTGATGGGCAGTCGCAAACGTCTGTTAGTGCGGGCTCTGTTAGCAATGCTGGCAGTAGCTCTTCCGGTGGCGATAGCTCTTCAAATAACGATAGTTCCTCTAGCGATACAGGAAGGGGAGCATTGGTTGGCACTCATATCAGTACACGAAGTAAAACTGATTTTTGGGGCGGCTTACAGGAAACATTATTAACAATTATCGATAATGATAAGGGGCAAAAGGTCGTGGTAACACCGCAAGCCGGTGTTGTTGTTGTCAGGGCTTTTCCAAGTGAGCAGCAAACTGTACGAGAATACTTAGAGAAGGCTGAATTGATTTTAGGGCGTCAAGTTGTCATTGAAGCCAAGATTCTTGAAGTGAACTTGCATAATGGTTTTCAAGCAGGCATTGATTGGGCCGCTGTTGGTCAAATTAACTCAAAAAACACTATAGCGTTTGGGCAAAGTGGAGAACGCCTAACTAACCCAGATGGTATTGGTGGCGTCTTTAGTGCTGCTCTGAGATTAAACGATTTTTCTGCTTTGATCGACTTGCTTGGAACTCAAGGGAATGTGCAGGTGTTATCTAGCCCTCGAGTTTCTACGATGAATAACCAAAAAGCGGTGATCAAAGTAGGCTCTGATGAGTTTTTCGTAACAGAAATAGAGAGCACGACAACGACTGGCACAGCCACAACGACAACGCCATCAGTTGAGCTAACACCTTTCTTTTCAGGTATCGCATTAGATGTCACCCCACAAATCAGTGCTGATAATGAAATTATTCTGCATATTCATCCCTCGGTTAGTGAGGTTGAAGATCAACAGAAGTTAATCAGTGTGGGTGCTGAGCAGTTTAATATTCCACTGGCTCTGAGCTCTATTCGTGAATCCGACAGCGTCGTAAAAGCTACTAGCGGCCAAGTGATCGTTATTGGTGGACTGATGACGTCAGGTAGCAACGATACGTTTGCGAAAGCACCGGGCTTGGCTGATATTCCAGGGCTTGGCAAGCTTTTCCAGCAGCGCAGGCAAGGCTCCAATAAAAGCGAGCTGGTTATTTTGTTAAGACCCGTGATTGCAAACTCTGCGGGCTGGCAGCAAGAATTACAACGTAGCCTTGATGGCTTTCAGTCATTGAAGCAGCGCTAACTTAAACTCAGCATAAAAGTGGTGGATTAGATATCTATGTACATTGATCACTTTGGGATGCGGGAACTACCGTTTACATTAACACCAAATACGCATTTCTTTTTGCAATTGCCGACGCACCAAGAAGCCCTCAATTTATTGTTAGTCGCGTTAGGTAGTGGTGATGGCTTTATTAAAGTCGTGGGCGAGGTAGGCACAGGCAAGACAATGTTGTGCCGTACATTGCTGAATACGTTAGAAGAAGAACCATGTATTACCGCCTATATTCCAAACCCTTACTTAAGCCCGGAAGCATTACGGCGTAATTTTGCGTTGGAAATAGGTATTGATAATGCTCTTGAACTTAAAGATTTTGAACTGGCTAACCAGATCAATCTGCGTCTAGTCGAAATAGCTAAGGATGGTAAGTACACCGTATTGATTGTCGATGAGGCGCAAGCTATGCCAGAAGAGACAATCGAAGCGCTACGCTTGTTAACCAATCTTGAAACCGAATCAGAAAAACTGTTTCAGGTGGTGTTATTTGGACAGCCAGAGCTTGATCAATTATTGGGCCGCGCATCATTAAGACAGTTACTCCAGCGTATCACTTTCAGTTATCGCTTACAGACCCTCTCAAATGAAGCCGTCAGCTCTTATCTAGAGCAGAGAGCAAGTAGAGCGGGTTATGAAGGGCTTTCTCTATTCTCTCCTCCCGCTGCACTGTTGATAGGAAAAGCATCAAAAGGAGTGCCTCGGTTGGTTAATATTCTGGCTCATAAATCATTGATGAGTGCTTATGGCTTAGGCGATAGCACTATTAAAAAGCAGCATGTGATTAGAGCAATAGAAGATACCGAAGGTGTGGATGTGCCTGCGATGGCTGGCGTTATTAAGTTTTTACTCGGTTCTGCCATTCTGGCAGGGTCTGCTTGTGGGTTATTGTATCTGGCTGTCATGCGAGGGCTGATATGAGCCTAGTCAATGATATGTTGCGTGATTTAGATGATCGCAAAAGAAGCGGTTCAGTACACCATCGTCCCGTTGCAAAACAAAAACGAACCATAGGGCGCTGGATATGGATTGTGTTAGCAGCGTTGACCATAGCTGCAGTGGTGTACTTTGTCGCCGTTGAGCTTAGAGGTAAGGTGGGAGAGCGGGCAAACCTGCTCTCTTGGTTAAAGCAAGATAAGCCTGCAGCTGACAGTGTAAATAATGCCCCAGCAGTAGGGCTGACAGCAAAGAACGATACCACTCAAGCAACTCACAACGCTGCGGGTAAAACTAGTAAGTCTCAGGCTGAGACTAATGTGATTAATCCTGAAGCAAGCAGCCCAACCGTTACTGATATCAGTCTTATTAATTGGACAACAAAATCTCAGACAAGCGGCTATCTAACTTTTTGGATGGGGCAAGTAAAACCATTTATTCTTTATGGAAAAACGGCAAACAGCTTAGACATTGCGATTGATGAGTCAAAACTAGTGACCGGTCTACCCGATATGGACTCATCGCTTCTCTCTGCCATAGAAATTGTTTCAGAGGAAGGCAAAAGCCGTTTTAAGCTAATTGCGAGCGCCCCAGTTGAGTTTAAAACACAACTCAAGAAAAACCCCGCCCGCTTAGTTATCAACGTGATTGCTCCTGATAATGGCTCGTCAAGCGCGGCTATAAGTGCGAAGCAGATTAAAACGGAAGAGAGGCCTGTAACGCCCAAGCCTTTTGCCAGTGAGGCGGTGTCAACACAGTCTGATGTGGTATCTGTTGATGCGCAAGAATCGGTAGCTTCTGATTCTATATCTACAGCCCCGGCCTCTGGTTCTCAACCAGAGGGGCAATGGAGAAAGTCTCTCAATACATTACCAACAGATAGCTCAACAGTGCGAAGTGCGCGGCGTTTACTCAGTCAGCAACGTACTGATGAAGCCGTTAATTTGTTGACCGGCTATATCGCAAAAGCCCGCACTTCTCTGCAAAGCCAGTATTTACTGGTTCAGCTATATCTTGCGACTGAGCGTTATTCTCGTGCGGCAGTGCTTTTGGAAAAAGCACCAAATAACTTGTCATGGTCGCTTCTTAAAGCTCGATCATTGTTACAGCAAGGCCAGGCTAATGAAGCCATACAGTTGCTAGAGCAATATCCTGACGGGCAAAGCCGAGAGGACTATCTCGACCTGCTAGCATCGGGTTATCAACAAGTTGGCCAGCATGGCGCTGCTGTTGCCCGTTATTTGAGCCTGTTGGGGTTAAATCCTCAGGAAGCGCGATGGTGGATTAACTTAGGTGTTTCTTTAGAGCATCTTGGGCAGAACTCAAAAGCGTTAGATGCTTACCAAACAGCCTTACAGATTCCTGATCTGGATCGGTCATTAAAGCAGTATGCAAGGCAGCAGTCACAGCGACTAATGCAATTACAATAAGAAGGGTTACGCGGCATGGCATCACCAAAGATGAAAATTCGTATTGGCGATCTGATGGTTCAGGATGGTGTAATCACTGAACAGCAGTTAATGGATGCATTGGCCCGACAGAAAGAAACGCGCCAAAAGCTTGGGCGAACCCTTATATCGCTTGGATATGTTGATGAGCAGCAGTTTCTGGAGTTTCTTGCACAGCAGCTGAGTGTTCCCTTGGTAGAGTTGTCCCATTACAACTTTAATCAACAAGATGTGTTGCGCCTATCTGAAACGCATGCGCGTCGTTTCCGCTCTATTGTTCTAAAAGAAAACCCCGACCACTTTTTGGTTGGCATGTCGGATCCGCTAGATATTTTTGCTTTTGATGAACTACAGCGTCTACTGCCCAAAACAATCGAATTAGCTGTCGTTGCTGAAAGCCAGCTCTTACAAACGCTTGACCTAATGTACCGTCGTACCAACGATATAGATTCCTTAGCGGATCAGTTGAGTGAGGATATTGTTGAAGATAGCTTCGACCTATCACGATTAACCGCTACCGACGAAATGGATGCTCCGGTTGTTCGGTTGCTCAAAAGTTTGTTTGAAGATGCTGTGCAAGTTGGTGCATCGGATATACATATTGAACCAGATGAACATGTATTGCGTATTCGTCAGCGTGTTGATGGTGTTTTGCATGAACAGGTTTTAAAAGAAACACGTATAGCAGCGGTGTTGGTGTTGCGTCTGAAGTTAATGGCTGAGCTCAATATCTCTGAAAAGCGTCTGCCTCAAGATGGACGCTTTAATATTACTGTTAAAAATCATAATGTGGATGTACGTATTTCGACACTGCCGATTCAGCATGGTGAGTCAGTTGTTATGCGTTTGCTTGATCAAAGCGCCGGTATGATTGATCTGGATAAAGCAGGTTTGCCACCTAAGTTACTTGTTAAAATGCGCAAAATTATCCACGAGCCTCATGGACTGCTGTTAGTCACAGGGCCAACGGGTAGTGGTAAAACCACCACGTTATACGGTGCCTTGAATGAGCTGAATGACGCGTCTAAAAAGATCATTACAGTAGAAGACCCAGTCGAGTATCGGCTTTCTCGAGTGAACCAAGTACAGGTGCATCCACAGATTGGCTTAACCTTTTCAAAAGTACTACGTTCATGCTTACGTCAGGACCCGGATATTTTGTTGGTAGGGGAGATTCGCGACCTTGAAACCGCTGATATCGCGATGCGAGCAGCCATGACAGGTCACTTTGTGCTTTCTACTTTACATACGAATGATGCTATCTCCAGTGCTATGCGCTTGGTAGATATAGGTGTGGAAGGTTATCTAGCAGGTACCGCACTGCGTGGCATTCTTGCTCAGCGCTTAGTGCGGCGCATTTGTGTGAACTGCAAAGAGAGCTATGCTCCCAAGCTACAAGAGCAGGTCTGGCTAGATATCAAAGGGGAAGAGCTCGACTCTCCCGCGATTGAGCTCAAGCATGGTAAAGGCTGTACCTATTGCAACAACACCGGATATAAAGGCCGTATTGGTATATTCGAGCTGCTAGAAATTGATGACAGTATGGCAGACGCATTACGCCGCAACGATAACTCAGCGTTTGCACAGGCAGCCAGAGATAGCGACGGATATCAGCCTCTCGTTATTAGCGCATTAGCTTTAGCGGCTAAAGGTATTACGTCTCTAGAAGAAGTTTTCAGGGTGACTGAGCAGCTGGACGAATCTGCTTATATTGATACGACAGAACCCTCTAAAGCTGATAATCATCTGGAGCTGGAGTAGATATGGCATCGTTTCAGTATTCAGGGCGCCATGTCGATGGTTCTGCAGCATCCGGGCGAATAGAAGCGCTAAGTAAAGCAGCGGTGGCGTCACAGTTGCTGGATCAAGGTATCACGCCGGTAAAAGTTGAGCTTGCCGTACAAAATGAAGATGATAAAAAATCCAGTAAAGCGGGCCAAATCCGTTTGTTTGAGCGTGTGACCCTGGATGAGTTGATTATGTTTAGCCGCCAAATGGCGAGTTTAACGCGTGCCGGTGTACCTATTACCAGCGGTATGCGTGGCTTAGCAAACACCATCCGAAATCCGTTATTACAGAGCACGCTAAATACTGTCGCAGATGATTTAGAACGTGGGAATTCACTATCTACAACGCTGAATAAGCACCCTAAACTGTTTAATGATCTGTATGTCAGCATGATTCATGTGGGTGAGAATACCGGGCAATTAGACAAATCCTTTACCCAGATGGCTTCCTATCTTGACCTTGAACGAAAAACTGCACGCAGTATCAAACAAGCTACCCGCTACCCTATGTTTGTTATGGCAGCCATTGCTATTGCCTTGGGCGTTATTAACGTTTTTGTTATTCCTGCTTTTAAATCTGTGTTTGAAAGTTTCGGCGGTGAAATGCCGTGGCAAACACGTGTACTTATTACTATTTCCGATTTTACTGTTGATTGGTGGCACCTTATTTTGGGGGGCTTATTTGTGTCGGGTTACCTGTTTGTTCGTTGGAAAAAAACAGAAGACGGTCGCCGAAAATGGGACCGGATTAAATTGCGTTTTCCGTTAGTTGGTGGGATTTTTTATCGAGCAATACTCGGGCGTTTTGCACGTACCTTTA
>JAWUYS010000077.1:0-14969 GCA_034110685.1 Neptunomonas sp. | reverse complement strand
TCATGAACCAAAAGTAGTAGAGTCGCAAAATACATACTACATCTGGTGCACTAACTGCTAACTGACACTAAATATAGACGTATCCATCTTTATTTCAAGCTTATTTCAGTCTTGATTTTCGTCATCTATTGTGCCGAGTTTTAGCACATAAGACGCAAGTACAGGAACCATGCGGCAGCGCTAAAAATCAAGCCCATAAAAAATAATTTTAAGATAAATTTCAAATATGAAATATTACTTTTAGATGAAAAAAATATGTCATTAAGTCGTATTTAATCGTTTACAAATCCATTTGATCAGTCTATTATTCGCGCCTCGTTGTGGTGAGGTTCCCGAGTGGCTAAAGGGATCAGACTGTAAATCTGACGCGCGAGCTTCGGTGGTTCGAATCCACCCCTCACCACCACTTCTCTTTTCAGTTCAAACTCTTCCTGCCTTCAAACAATCGCAATTCTCTTTATAACAGTAACTTCCTTATTTTTCATATGTCCAAGCTCTATCCTTACCTAGTTCATTCAATTATTTATTTAACCAAACCAAACATATTATCCGCATCATTTTGCCTCTAATAAGCTAACTAGATTAAAATCCTATATACCCTTTTGCTTTGAGGGGTTATTATTCATAGCTCTATTTGTCTCTATTTAGATACATTAATAATGTCTACTTTAGCAATTTCAAAGACACATACTGCAAAGCATCTACTTAGCAGGGATCGCTAAACAATGAAGAGCTCTACGCATGATCAATAGTTTTATTGAAATCACATGGGCAAATAATATTGCGCTACTACTCGCAATGATCGTGATCTTCAATTATTTACTAGCCGTTCCCACTACATCGTCATTAATATCAAAGCTAATTGCAGGTTCAGCGTTAAGTGGCATAGCCCTTATTATTATGATGACACCATGGCACTTCTCAGAAGATATTTTTTTTGATACACGATCTATTCTGCTCAGTGCTACCGGTTTGTTTTTCGGAGTTATTCCAACGCTCATCGTATGCACTGTTGCTGCGGTTTATCGCTTTACACTCGGCGGGGCCTTTTTCACTGGCATTCTAGTTATTATTACAACTGCATCTATTGGGCTTATATGGAGACATTACAGGCATTTATACTTAGATAAACTATCGTTTTATGAGTTATTTATTTTTGGGATAGTGACTCATATAGCAACACTACTGCTAATGCTGACACTTCCTGGCAACAGTGGATATGAGGTTTTACAACAAATAACACTTCCCGTGCTAACGATATTTCCGCTAACCACCGCATTACTGTGCTCCTTCTTTGTAAATAAAATAAGGCAGAACTCAATATCAGATAGTTTAAAAATAAACGAAGCCAGGTTAGAGAGCTTATACCAACATGCGCCTATTGGCCTGTGGGAAGAGGATTGGTCAGAAGCAAAAAAAGTTTTTGATACAATCCCTAAAAAGTCACTAGCAGATCTGCAAGCATATTTTATAAACAACCCTAGCTTATGCAGAGAGTTAGCCACAAAAATTAAAGTAGTGACCGCCAATAAAGCAGCCATACAACAAGCATCTGCAAATGACATAACAAATATAAAAGGCCCGTTAAGTCCATTTATTAATGACTCTGCGTTAGCTGATTTTGCACTTGAACTAGCCGAAATTGCATCGGGGAAACTATCTTTTAGCCACCAAAACTCTTTTGCTGGCGCGAATCAAACTAACAAAACTTTATCGATAAAAGTCGCAGTACTACCCCAACATCAGGAAACTCTTTCTCACGTTATTACAACGACATTAGATATTACTGCTCAAATTAAGTCCGAAGAATCTATTCGCTTGGCTGAAGGTGTGTATGAATACAGTAACGAAGCGGTTCTCATCACTGATGCAACATCTAAAATCATTCATATCAATAAAGCATTTACTGAAATCACCGGATATTCTTATGAAGACAGCATCGGAAATACACCTTCCATTTTGAGTTCAGGCAAACACGATGAAGCATTCTATCAACAGATGAGAGAAGCATTACTAGAAAGCGGTATTTGGGAAGGTGAAATTTGGAATAGACGAAAAAATGGCGAGCTTTACCTTGAGTGGCTGACTATCAATGCAATGAAAAGTAACAGTGAAGGCCTTGTAGATAGATATATAGGCTTATTCACTGACATTTCACAGAAAAAAGCATCTGAAGAGAAGCTATGGGAACAAGCTAATTTTGACCCCCTTACTGGATTACCAAACCGAAAAATGCTTCGCGACCGTATTGTGGTCGACGTTGCTAACGCACTTAAATCAGACAGTAGCTTAGCTCTGTTATATATCAACCTTGATCGATTTAAAGTAATTAACGACTTACTTAGCCACGAAGCTGGTGATCTTTTAATTTATCAAGCATCACAGCGACTCAATAAAATCATCCGAAACACCGACATGCTAGCGCGCTTAGGAGGGGATGAGTTTGCCATATCTATTAACGAGCTAAACAGCACCAATGTGGTGGAGCGCATTGCACAAAAAGTATTGGACACCCTGAGCCTACCCTTCAGCATCAATAATGAAGAGCTATTCATTACGGCATCTATCGGGATTGCTATTTGCCCAGATGATGCGAAAAATGCATCGACACTTATTCAAAATGCTGACCACGCACTATTTTCCGCAAAAAGAAAAGGACGCGGGCGTTACCAGTACTTCATACCATCAATGCAAGAAAAGGCAATGGCACGATCGATTCTTGAACGTGATCTGCGTGCAGCCATCGAACATGAGCAGTTTGAGCTCTATTACCAACCTATCGTTGAATTGAGCTCAGGAAAAACATTTAAAGCAGAAGCGCTAATTCGCTGGCACCATCCATCAAGAGGTCTTGTCTCCCCCGCTGAGTTTATTCCTATTGCAGAGGATAGCGGACTAATTACTCATATTGGTGACTGGGTATTTCGTGACGCAGCACGCCAAGCGGCCGTTTGGCAAAACCAATATGATACGAGCTTTAGTATCAGTATAAATACATCTCCCTTCCAATTTCATGACCCAACTCATGACGTTTTATCATGGCTACAGTTTATGGAACAACTCGGCTTATCGGCTCGCTCAGTCGTTATAGAGATCACCGAATCCATGATGATTGAACCCAGTGACGAAATTCAGCAGAAGATGCGCTTATTCCGCGAAGCAGGTGTACAAATAGCACTTGATGATTTTGGGACGGGTTACTCATCTCTATCTTATTTGAAAAATTTTGATGTGGACTTTATTAAA
Organism: Neptunomonas sp.; assembly: GCA_034110685.1. Lineage (GTDB taxonomy): Bacteria > Pseudomonadota > Gammaproteobacteria > Pseudomonadales > Balneatricaceae > Neptunomonas. The sequence continues at coordinate 11,723 of JAWUYS010000077.1, read as the reverse complement.
ATCGATCAAAGCTTTGTAAGAGGCCTCACTCCCCACTCCGATGATAAGGTGCTGTGTGAAGCCATTATCATGATTGCTCACAAATTAGGCATGCAAGTGATCGCAGAAGGAATTGAAACAGAAGAAGAATATAAGCTACTAACAAAAGCAGGATGCGATTATGGACAGGGGTTCTATTTTGATAAACCCATGCCAAGGCAGCAGTTTGAAAAGGCTTTTAGCGAAGCTTAATTTAATATGAACGCTAAATACGAATATCTTCTATAATATTTATAACGCTATGATGGCTGCATTGCTTTGAACTATTGTTTTCACCCAGTTTGAAGTACAGCCGACTAGGTTAACTGAGCTACTATGGATTGAGGCATCAATGTCCGACGAATCATTAGAAAAAAAATCCACATCTAATCTGGAAAAAATTACTCGTCACATTGACCAGCTCCCGATGTTGCCGGGTGTATTATTCCAGCTAATGAAATTAAACTCGGATGATGATGAGTTCTACGACCAAGTTTACGCTCTAGCTAAAACAGACCCTCCTTTAGCTACCTTCATACTTGGCTATGCTAATTCTGCTGCATCGTCACCCAACAACCCCATTAATAGCCTACAAGCAGCGCTTACCCGTGTAGGTTCTCAAACGATTGTTGACCTAATTACAACGCTATCTGTCTCAAAAGTTTTTGTTCCTTCTCAGCCAGAACATAAGGCAATTTGGAGACACTCAATAGAAACAGCAATGATTGCATCATTTGTCAGCAAGATCACACACCACCATGACGTTGATCCAGACTTGGCTTACATGTGCGGATTACTCCATGATATCGGCCGCTTTGTTTTATTCCAATTTGCTCCTAAAGCACTCGATGAAACAGACGCTGTTGGATGGGGAGCTCCTGACGAGCTGCCTTTAGTCGAACAAAAAATACTCGGCACGTCTCATGCTGAAATAGGCTATATTGCTTGTAACAAACTACATCTACCCAATGTTGTATCTAGTGTAGCGAGACATCACCACAACTATAATATTTGTGGTAACAAAAAAGCGCCAAAAACCTTTAGAGAACTGGTTCTCATTATACAGTTTGCAGACTTTCTTAGTGTTATGGCAATTAAAGTGCCTGATTGGAAACAACTAAATACAGACGAACTTAAAACGTATATTAACAACCACTGCATCATGAAAAGCTGGGGGGATCATCAACTGCCCGTCGATATGATAGCCGAAGCACTTCCTATGCTTATCGACAAAAGTGACAAGCTCGCTGAGAGCCTCGGAGTTTAAACGCTCCAACTCTTTTGCTCTATATCTTCGATACCCTCCAATTATTATTTTAAAGCCTGCTCGAAAATTGAGCTGTTTTTCCGTATAATACCGCGCAACTTCTTCACTCATATTTGGTTTTTACACTATGCGCCTAGCTGATATCGAAGGTCTGATGTTAAACATCGGAATTGTTGTTTTTTCCTGTTTTATATTTTTTATCATCTATGATCTAGCCAAACGCTCTAATGCCGGCAAATTCGGAACTTTTGTGCTATTTTTTGCATTAGGTTTAGGGCTTGCTGCTTTTATCATTAAAACCATTGCTGTCGAAATGATAGAAGGTAACGTGTAGCAGCCATTGCGCTATCATTATTGTTTGGGCTGTCTGGAGAGTTATCGCTAATGGAACCAAGTACGCTGATTTTTATTGCCGTTATAGCAGTAGCCACTTTTTATATAATCTCACTGTATAACAACTTGGTCCGCCTAAAACATAATGTCTCACAAGCATGGTCAAATATTGATATCTTACTCAAGCAGCGTCACGACGAACTCCCTAAGCTAGTCGACACTTGCCGAGAATATATGCAGTATGAGCAAGAAACACTCAGCCGTGTCATTGAAGCCCGCTCACAAGTATCTAATGCTCGTGAAAAACAGGACTTAAAAGGGCTTGGCCAAGCAGAATCACAGCTACGATTAGGCTTAGGTAATTTATTTGCACTGGCTGAAGACTATCCAGACTTGAAAGCCAATGAGTCATTCCAGCATCTTCAAAGTAGAATATCGGGCATAGAAAGTTCTATTGCTGACCGTCGTGAGTTCTATAATGCGTCTGTAAACATTTACAATGTGCGCATTGAACAGTTCCCAGACGTACTCGTCGCCAAACAAATGAACTTTACCGCTCGCGACCTACTGGAATTCAAAAAGGCTGAGTTAACCGATGTAAACATTGGGCAACTGTTTAAAAGCCACTGACTTAATATCCTGAAATGAATACAGATACAGCCTTTGTTTTCGTCATATTAGTTGCGGCTATTATAGCGACTCTTTGGAAAGGCTTTGCATTTCTCAAACGCTACCGCTTAATTACAGGCACCCCTACTTCTAAAATACGCTCGGCACACCAAGGTTATGTTGAAGTAATTGGACATATTGTAGAAGGAGAGTACGGCCCGCTAACCGCCCCACTTTCAGGAAGGGAATGTGTTTGGTACAGCTATAATATCTCTCGCCTTAAAAGTGGCGGCAAAACTAAGAGCTGGCATATTGAAGATAGCGGAAAATCAGATGCTTGGTTCCAGATAAGCGACAATACAGCGACAGGCCTAGTAGATCCAACAGGAGCTATCGTTCGTACTGACAACACACGAACATGGTATGGCGACACGCCTCACCCCAATCAATCAACCAACCAAAAATCAGGCTTTGATTTAAGTGCAATTTTGACGCAAGACCTAAGCGGATCCCGTTATCGATACCAAGAAACCTTATTATTCACTCATGAACAAATCTATGCTTTGGCGCAGTTTCAAAGTGTAGGTGGCGGACGGCACCTACCCCCTATAAAAAAACTGTCTGGGGAGGTCGTTCGAGAGTGGAAACAGTCTTATGATGATTTGCTGCAGCGCTTTGATAGCAACAATGATCAAAAACTCGATATGCAGGAATGGAGTAATGTCCAACAAGCCGCTCAGCAAGAAGCAAGTAAGCGACGTAGAGAGATGGAAGCCGCTCCCACTATGCATGTACTTTCTTGCCCTAGCGAAAAAGAGCATCCCTATTTGCTTTCAACGCTCGACGAAGAAAAACTAGCCACGCGTTATGGCTGGTATAGCGCAGGAACACTTCTCTTATTGATCGGTGAAAGTTACTTGCTCTTCCAGTTACTCGCTTTCTAACACTGAACGCTCAGCCAGTTTTTCAGCACTCACATGCATTAGCTCATTACGTTTCAAATCTAATTCAAACGCCTTACCAAAACCTGCGATATAGCGCGCATCAACAGCGGTTAATCTAAAAAGAACAAAGTCAGGCAAGGTTCTTAATAACCCCATGGTCTTCCCTAACTCCACTTCCATTTGATCCAGAATACTGTCCGCCATATCTGACGTTAGTATTTCTGCAGACACACTGGCAATACAGCGCTCGCGCGCGAAGACATTTCGGCTGCCTGCTTCATCTTTAATAATCATTATGCTGGCATTAGGCGCGTCTCTCAGCTGCTGTGTATGACCGGCCAATTGACTTACAAAAATAAAAAAATGCTCACTTTGGCGAATAAACGGTGCATAACTAATATGTGGTAAGCCACTTTCATCGACAGTGGCTAGCTGTAATGAGCTACATGATTGCAATAATTCTAGGCAAGCCTCTAAATATTCACTCTTTTGTTCATTCATAAAAACACTCATTTATAAACTGTAGGCAATGGCGTGCATTATTTTATCAAAGCTTCACGTATAATGCCGATTTTAAGCTTTTATCAGGTTATAAATCATGGAACAGAAAGTCGTTCAAGTAGGCGCCCTAGAAATCTCGAATGATAAACCAATGGTTTTATTCGGTGGTATGAATGTACTGGAATCAAGGGACCTTGCACTACGCATTGCAGAGCACTATGTAACCGTCACTGATAAGTTAAACATCCCTTATGTCTTTAAAGCTTCTTTTGATAAGGCAAACCGCTCGTCACTCACCTCCTTTCGAGGCCCTGGTTTAGATGAAGGGTTAAAAATTCTTGAAGAGATTAAGAATACATTTAATGTTCCGCTGATTACTGATGTACACGAGCCTGCTCAAGCAGCTGTAGCGGCTCAAGTTTGCGATATTATCCAACTGCCTGCTTTTCTTTCACGTCAAACTGATCTTGTCCAAGCAATGGCTGAAACGGGTGCAGTTATTAACATTAAGAAAGCACAGTTCTTAGCCCCTCACGAAATGAAGCATATTTTGCATAAATGCCGTGACGCGGGCAATGACCGCCTAATTCTTTGTGAGCGCGGAAGCACCTTTGGCTACAACAATTTAGTCGTAGATATGCTTGGTTTCTCCACTATGAAAGAATTTGGCTACCCCATTATGTTTGATGCGACTCATGCATTGCAGGTTCCTGGTGGGCGTTCAGATTCGGCAGATGGGCGAAGAGGACTCGTAGCACAGCTATCACGTGCTGGAATTTCTCAAGGTATAGCAGGACTATTCTTAGAAGCTCACCCTAATCCATCAGAAGCGAAATGCGATGGCCCTTGCGCACTACCTCTGGATAAACTAGAGCCTTACCTCGCTCAATTAAAAGCAGTTGATGATCTAGTTAAGAGTTTTGAACCTTTACAAACAGATTAGATAAACCGCTGATTCTACTTAAAAGTTTGTCCATTCTTGTCTATTATAAATAACGGATATATAGGCAGGAATGGGCAATGGAAAAGCAACAACAATCACATGCGCTGAATGATGGACAAATCATTGGCCCTGAACACCACAAATTTAAACTAAAAGGATCGGCAACAGCGCATCCTCTAGGACAATTCTGGCAAGCTGAAGATATCAGCACACCCAGCCCTACACCCGTTTCTATTATTGTTGTTTCCTCAGAGTTAACCAGACACAAAGGCTTACTTGCCGCCTTTAAACAGCAGATTATCCTAGCCAAAAATCTACACCATAAGCATATTGTTTCGATTTACGGTTATTTTGTTGAGCGTGGCGGGATTTTATTCTTTGCATGCGAAGCCTTAGACGGACTCACACTCGACACTCTTATAAAAACCAAAAAAGTAACAAAACTAAAAGCTAATCACTTACGCGGTTTACTACTACAAACAGCTGTTGCAGTAGACATATTTACCAATAAAGTCCGTAAACCTCACGGCGCCTTAGCTCCAGACCTGATCTATATTAATCGACAGGGTGGTGTGAAGTTATTACCTATAAGCCCACGCACTCTATTGCAAGAAACCAGCTTCACTCTACAACCGGCTTTTCAGTTCCCCGCCTATCAGTCACCCGAAGCCTTTCACGCGAATCTATTACCTACGGCTGCCGACGTATACTCTGTGGGCTGCATAGCTTATGCCGCGCTTTCAGGCACAGCCCCCTTCTCTGTGACAGATGATGAAGCACTACATGTTCGTAAAGAACTAAAACACCCATCTAAAACCAGTAAAGATCAGTGGACGGTACTCCAACAAGCATTAGCCACTGACCCAGAAGAGCGCCAAACTAGCGCAATAGCACTGATCCAAGCACTCTTCAAAGAAGAAAAAGAAACTGATTCGCTCAGCAGCACTACAGCACATCAAGGCGACGAAGAAGTAATCGAATACAACCCCAAAATTGCAGATACGAAGCTCCCCCCCAAACTTCCTATTCGATTGTTTTTATGGGCAGGCCTATTTATTGGCGGTGTCATTGTCGGTTTTACTGCAAGCCTTTATTTCACTCAAGAGCAGCAAACATTAACAAATAGCCATATAGACGCATGGAAAGAGCAAGCTCAAATCTGGAAAGCGACCGCTGATGATCATGAACAAACCATTCAACGCTTAGAAAATAAGCTCTTAGAACAAGCCGAAGTAACGACATTATCTGCAGCAACGTCACCTGCGAACAAGACTGCAGTATTACCTAGAGAAGAAGCCAAGCTAGAAGAAAACTTTGGTGTATTTCAAGATGCTCTAGAGAATGGTTCATATGGCCCACAAATGATTAGCTTACCTGCAGGCACATTCCAACTAGGTGACCTTAACCAGCAAGGTGATGATAACGAAAAACCAGTTCAAACCATTACACTACTCCACCCTTTTGCACTTTCTCGCTTTGAAGTGACCTTTGCCCAATACGATAACTTTGCCAAGCTCACAGGAAGAGACCTTCCTAACGATGAAGGCTGGGGAAGAGACTCACAACCGGTTATTAACGTCTCTTGGAAAGATGCGACAGCCTATGCCGCATGGCTGAGCGTTGAAACAGGAGAGAAATACCGCCTTCCATCTGAAGCTGAGTGGGAGTATGCCGCACGCAGTGGTTCACAATCTGCTTTTTGGTGGGGTAATGAATTGTCTCCCCAACGAGCAGTCTGTGACGAGTGTGGTTCCTTATGGGATGGTAAACACCCAGCGCCTATTGGGTCACTCCCAGCAAACCCTTGGGGGTTTCACGACTTAAACGGCAATGTCGATGAATGGGTTCAGGACTGCTACTCAGATACCTATCAAGGCCACCCATCAGACGGCTCTGCACGAACACAAACTAACTGTAATTTTCGCTCTATGCGCGGTGGCTCCTGGTTTGATATTAGCCGTGTTATTCGTTCTGCCAGCCGCTACCGACATCCACCCAACACTTCAAGAAACACCTGGGGCTTTAGGGTTGCTTTAGATTTAAAGTCAGATAAATAAAATCAATTAGTTCTCTTATTTCAATCATATCTCTGTCATGTGAGCTCCGTAGAATGCGCAAGTTAACTTGCCTTTCTACGGAGAAAAACATGCCAGTTCATTTATTTCGAAAGTCTCTTCTTGCATTAACCATTGCAGCAACGACCTCCGTTGCGCAAGCAGAGTCCTTCAATCGTATCGCCAGTTTTAATACCACAAAAAACCTTCCTGCATCTGTAGATATTCAGCAAGAGACGTCTCCTGAGATCATTGCCGCCAGCAAAGACGGAAACACGCTGGTCTATTCAGATAGTCCTTTTGGTGCGATTGGTTTTATCGATATTAGTGATGCCCGAGCACCAAAAGCGTTAGGGGTTGTTAAAACTGCTGGTGAGCCAACGTCCGTGGCCGTTGGTGACAGTTATGTATTAGCGGCTGTAAATACATCAGAAAGTTTTCTTAAACCAAGTGGTTACTTAGCGACTATTCAACTTAATAACCAATCAATAACAAACCGTTGCGAGTTGGGAGGTCAGCCTGATTCGATTGCTATTTCCAAAGACGGAAAGTTTGCGGCCATTGCTATTGAAAACGAACGTGACGAAGATTTAAAAGACGGTATCTTGCCACAACTGCCTGCGGGATGGCTGGCTATCGTAGAGCTAAAGGAAGGCGCCCCCCAGTGTGGCAGCCTGAAGAAAGTAGAAATGACAGGCCTTTCCAATACAGGCGCTGATGACCCTGAACCTGAGTTTGTCGATTTTAACGACAACAACGAAATAGTGGTCACATTACAAGAAAACAACCATTTGGTTATTGTTTCTGCTAGGACAGGAAACATACTTAACCACTTCTCTGCTGGAAGTGTTGATCTACAAAATATAGATACCCAAAAAGATAAGGCCTTAAGCTTTAATGACTCACAAACAAGGCTTCGCGAACCCGACACAGTCAAATGGCTCGATAATGATCGCTTCGTAACAGCGAACGAAGGCGATTACAAAGGTGGGTCTCGTAGCTTTACCATTTTCCATAAAGATGGTCGTGTTCTTTATGAATCAGGAAGCTCATTTGAAGAGCAGGTCATCATGGCAGGCCACTACCCAGATAAGCGCTCAGGAAAAAAAGGCAATGAGCCTGAGGGAATTGCCATCGGACAATATGGTGATAACAAATATATTTTTGTTTTGTCAGAAAGAGCATCCGTGATTGGTGTCTACCTAGATACTGGCGGCGAACCAGAATTCCAACAACTACTACCTTCTGGTATTGGCCCGGAATCTGCCGTAGCCATTCCTGCTCGTAACTTGCTAGTGAGCGCCAACGAAAAAGACCTCATTGAAGATAAAGGCCCTCGTGCACATGTAATGATCTATGACTTGTCAGCATCAGAACCTGCTTACCCGCAAATAACATCACAGGATTCAAACAATAAAACCAACAATTCCCTCATTGGCTGGGGCGCACTGTCGGGCTTAGCGGCTCACCCATCTAAGGAAGGTAGCCTATACGCTGTGAACGATAGCTTTTATGCGAACCAGCCAACAGTATTTAGCATCGATGCTAACCAAAAACCTGCCATCATAACCCATGCATTACCAGTAACTCGCGAGGGTAAACCAGCCAAAAAACTCGACCTTGAAGGGATTACAAGCGACGGTAAGGATGGCTTCTGGCTAGCCTCAGAAGGAAAGTCTAAAAAAGAGATCCCTCATGCAATTTACCATATCAATTCTTTGGGCGAGATAGACCAAACAATTAATTTCCCAGATGAATTGCTAAAACATGAGATACGTTTTGGAGCAGAAGGCATCACATTAATAGGTGACACTCTCTGGATAGCCATTCAACGTCCCTGGAAAGATGATGCCAATAATCGTGCTAAGTTATTAGCCTATAATCTGACAACGGCGACATGGGGTGCGGTGCACTATCCATTAGACGAAACAACACAAGGCTGGGTGGGTTTATCAGAAATCACTTATTACAAAAATGCGGTGTACATCATTGAACGTGACAATCAGCTGGGAGATAACGCTTCAATTAAGCGCCTATACAAGGTCAACCAGAGTGAACTTAAGCCTGTATCTATAGGTAATACATTACCCTTGGTAAGCAAAACGTTAGTACGTGATTTCTTACCTGATCTAAAATCTCTTAATGGTTATGTTCAGGATAAAATTGAAGGTTTCAGTATTGACGCTAACGGTAACGGGTTTGCTATAACAGACAATGACGGAGTAGATGGCAGCTCAGGTGAAACTCTGTTCTTCAACGTTGGGAAAATGCAGCCTTGAATACAGAAACTAGTATTTAACCTTTAATAACCTATCGCTTTAAACGAGTCTATATTAGTAGCCACAAGCAGGTTGGTTGTGGTTACTTTTTCCTTCCCACATCACTACAAGCGCCTTACTCTAAGACTTCTAACTCTAAAGCGCTTATTCTGGTTAATAATACAATACCTAACCATCTTCCCCCTAACGACCCTAACCTAGCTTTCTTCAGACTTATAAATAACCTTGCGATGGTACTGATGTGATAATGGCCGTTCTGATCAAGAAGCCTGATAATCACACACCAATACTCATAAAACACGCACAAAAAAGCCAGGATAAACCTGGCCCAAAAATACTAGCTTGCTAAATGCTTGAAGGGGACATTCAGCACGCTCTCATTCGCTATTAGAATTTCAAACGCATACCCGCTAGGTAACCAATTTCAATATCATCTTCATCAGTATCTGCAATTTCAGCAAAAACACTAACATTCTTCTGAGATGGGAACTTATACGTTACGTTAGCGTACCACTCAGTAACGTCATCACCTGTTTCAGGCTTAATGTTGAGCATACCTACAGCGACTTTCGTTGTTTTATCAACAGGAATAACTGCAGCCAAGTTGTATTGGTCAGCAACATCTTCTGTTGTACTAAAATCAGCAGCTAATTTAGCCACACCAAAATCATATGCAGCACTGACACCCCAAGTATCTTTAGAAGCAGAAGTAGGCGTCGCTTCCATAGTCTGATAAGCAGCCGCTAGCTCTACACCAGAAAGCTCAGTAGATACGAATAAATCCAATGACTGTCCATTTTCACTGCTTTCACCTTCCGCTTCAATTTCATATGAAGCAGCAATGTAAATATTATCCAAAGACGCATTCACACGAATAGTGTCATCACCATCAGTGCCCTGCTCTTCAAAACGATCCGCTTCTGATCGAAGCTCATAAGCAGCTTCAACACCAAATTCATCCGTAGCAAAATCTTGCTTACCGACTGACACCGCAACCTTACCAAAATCTAAACCGATATAAGCTTCTTCAAGGTCACTACCATCTTGTTTATCTTCAGCGGCATTCTTAAAACCAAAATCTAGCTGACCAAACGCTTTCAACCCATTATTCAGGTCATAAACTACAGAATTCTTAAGCTCAAGGTCGTCAAACTCCACATCCAAATTCTGGTCATCGCCTACGTCTTGGCGTAATTGAACTTGGAAATCTCCCTTCAACTTATAGGTGAGTCCTTTACCTTCATAAATTGTCGCAGCATTAGCAGAACCTGTTGCAATTGCCGCAATAGATGCAGCTAAAATCAGCTTTTTCATTTCTTTCTCCAGAGTAATATATAATAGTTTTAAATTTATTGACGAAGTAAGGCTTACTTCCTTCAGACGAAAGAAATAAGAATTTTTATATAACAATTATTTAAATAGCAGTGAAGTTATTCCTTAGTCCACGCAATAAAGTCAGCTTTAACTTTTGGACTTGCATTCAAGTACCAATACTTAAGCATTCTCCCAGACAGATTAGGATCATTTAAAATAGGATTGGTATTTATAACAGAGGAGTTCCTAATAGAAATCTCTTCATGTTTTTCAGAATAAACTTCAGATGAAAAATTCGACTCATTATATTCACGCAATTCACTTTCGTAATCTCGGCTTAACTGAAAACCCTCTTTAGTTAACTCATCAACTCGGATATCTTTTATAGCCCCGCTGGCATCGAGCATTACCCATTTAGGGTGTTTTTTGAATTCAAGAAAATCTTTTCTGTTCTTTATAGTGGGTGAAACTAGCCTGAAGCGTTCAGAAGCAGCTTTAAATACAATAATATAAGTCCCTAAACTTTCTAAGTCTGACTCACTAGATGATGTCTTAATTTCTGAAGAAAATTCAACAAGGATTTGGTTAACACCATCCTTTAAAGAAATATCTTCTTGATTATCAAGCCAACTAGCATCGGCCAACTCTTTACCATTTATTGCTAATAACTTTATATCATCATCTAACTTCAAATAAACATCTGCAAACGAACAAGAGCTAAATAAAAACACTAAAAAGGTAGCAATAGTGCTGACAATTTTCATATATAACCTCATAAATAAAACAAGCAACGTATATTCATACATGCTGCAAATAATCCAACTACTTTAATGCTAATTTATTACAGTCATATTTCATGATTATTAAAGATAAAATAAAATGAAAAGATACAGTAGATAAAAAATAAATTCATACGCCGAGTACAATTTCAGCAATAAACAACCTCTTACCCTTTAAGGCCCCATCAAACACTCCTCCAACCATGAAGATTATTTCATGCTGAGGACTTAACCGTATGCTCCCTAAGAAATGGCTGAAATCCCATCCGCTCCAGCCATTTATCAGCTACCGATTACTTCATGTTGGCAAGGAATGCCTGACCTTTAAGGTTGGGGTTATCCATTGCCATTAGTAATGCTGTGTCATCGAACACATCAGTAATTGACTTATCGGCACCCGCCGCCAGTAAGAACTCAATCGTTGCACTATCTTTGCTCAACAGTGCCGCGTGCATCAATGCGGTGGTCTCTTCACCGTCTTTTGCGTTGATATCGACACCAGCGTCAAGAATTTCTTGTAGCACAAAGACCGGCTGATTGCCCTTAACAGCATAGGTTAAAGCCGTGCCACCTTTAGCATCCTTGGCCGCTAAGTCAGCGCCTTTTTCGATCAAACGCTCAATCACAGGAACGAATTCTTCCTCACGTAACATTGCCGCTAGCAGTGGGCTAACACCTTTTT
>JAWUYS010000076.1:0-8473 GCA_034110685.1 Neptunomonas sp. | reverse complement strand
ATCTGCTACCGCAATTGCCGCTGTGCTACTTAATACCGCCCCTGAAAAGCTAGCAGGACCTGGTACTGGATTAGATGCTAAAGGTGTTACTCATAAGGCTGCTATTATCGCTCAGGCACTACAAACACATGAAAAGGCTCTAGCTAACAGTGTAAAAGATCCGTTAATTGCGTTGCAGCTATTAGGTGGTTTTGAAATTGCAGCACTTACGGGTGCTTATCTTGCGTGTGCGCAAGAAGGCGTGCCGGCTGTTGTTGATGGTTTTATCTGTACAGTGGCAGCCTTGGTGGCGTGTCGTATTAATCCTAAGGTGTCTGACTGGCTCATCTTATCTCATAGTTCAGCTGAACCCGCTTATGTCTTATTGCTAGAAGGTTTTTCAGCGCCGACACCACTATTGAATCTTGAGTTGCGATTAGGGGAAGGCAGTGGCGCCGCTATTGCTGTGCCGCTTATCAGGCTTGCCTGTTCTTTGCATCATGAAATGTCTACGTTTGAAGAAGCGGCGGTATCTTCTTCAACAGTCACGACTGTCGAAGTAGCGCTGTAAGATGACCGCGTACTGTAATAGCAAGCAGCCGCTGATTGTCGATGCGTTACGACACGGAGAGACGGAAAAAGGCCAATGTTATTTGGGGCGTACCGATGCAGCATTAACAGCTCACGGGTGGCAGCAAATGAAAGCCACAATGCAAGGCATTAACATTAGCGATTATGATGCCGTCATTACTTCTCCGCTCATTCGTTGTAAGGCGTTTGCTGAAGAGTGGGTTGGGTCACACAAGTTAGATACAGTGTTATTTACTACGGATTCGTTAATTCAAGAATATGATTTTGGTTTATGGGATGGCATGACAGCAGCAAGCATCATGTTGCATTGGCCAGATGAATTAGCAGACTTTTGGCGTGATCCAGAGCAGTATCCTCCTCCTCAAGGGGAGCTGATAACTGAGTTTTTTAAACGCTTACAGGTTTTTTTGGATGCCAAAATATCGAGTGATAATAACAAGGTGCTTTTAATTACACACGGTGGCGTAATCAAAGCACTGACGTGTTTGAATGAAAGAAGGCCAGTATCTGGAATGTTTGGTGTTGAGGCCAAACACGGCGAATTACACCGGCTTGCGTGGCAGCGTACATGAAGGTTTTTTTCTCTGAGCAGTGGCAAGCTCTGTGCGTAGCTGTGCAGTTTTTGACACAGCTTCCTATTAGATTGCGCTCATATCCTGATTCTCGAGTACAGGCGCTTTCGCTGCTTTACTACCCACTCGTGGGCGCTGTGATTGGTGGCATACTGTATGTGCTTAGCTGGTTGCTTAACGAGCAATCACTTTATCTGCAAGCATCACTCGTGCTGATTAGCTGGGTAGTGCTTACGGGAGGCTTACACCTTGATGGCTTAGCTGACAGTGCAGATGGATGGATGGGTGGTTTAGGTGACCCAGAGCGCACGTTACGTATTATGAAAGATCCTTGCTCTGGGGCAATCGGCGTTCTGGCATTAATACTATTACTTCTACTGAAGTGGTCAGCACTCATAACGCTACTGGGAAGCGCTACGTTGTTACCAATATTACTTGCTCCGGTGTTTGCTCGGCTTGGCGCTATAGTTTTGCTGGCTTGTACGCCTTATGTACGGCCGCAAGGCATTGCTTCTTCCATGATGATTAATATGCCGCGACAACGTATTTATTATATGGCCCTATTAGGCTCAGTAGTTCTGGGGTGGATTAGCCTTGCCGGATTGTTGGCAATCGTTGTAGTGTTTTGGGTCGCGCGTAGAATGATGCTGGCACGCTTAAAAGGCACTACCGGGGATACGGCAGGTGCCCTCATTGAATTACTGGAAGTAACCTTACTGACTGTGGCATGCATTGTCTTGAAAGGCTGATATTTGAGCGTTTTTGAGTAACTCAGTCATAATTACCTCTGGTTTAAATTGTTGACTACGTAATATCGCGGCATTTTGCATTTCTATCTGGATGGCGGGATTACGACAGTAATCGATAATCGCTTTGGCCATTTCTTGTGAGTTCTCTACAAGGTAGCCACTTACCTTATCTTCGATAATATCTTTAGGGCCTTTGCAGTGATAAGCAATAACGGGTAAACCGCATGTAAGTGCTTCTAATACAACACAGCCAAAAGTATCAAAACGAGACGGTAACAGTAGTAAATCTGCACGCCGGTACAACGCGGGTAAATCGGCTTTATCAACCCAGCCTAAAAAAGTGGCTTCAGGCAGGACTATCTGTAACTGCTTTGCCGCGGGTCCTGTACCCGCAATCCATAATTCTGCATGTGGTATTTTGGATTTTACAGCCGAAAATATGTTGGGCAAATCAAACACACCTTTCTCATCACTGAGACGCCCTACATACAATAAGACCGGGTTAGACCGGCTATGATCAGAGATGTTTTTAATGCTGGGTTTTTCTTTATTGCATTCACTTTGTTGGTTGCGGTAATTATCTGCAACCCAATGCTGAGTAAGAAACACCTTATCTGTATCAATGCCCATTTCAGGGCTGATTAACCAGTCTCGGTGATCATTATTCAACGTATAAATACCTTCAAACTGCAGATAAAAAGCACGCAGTAAACGGCGTATTCTGTCTGTTTCATGACCGTTTAGATTCATGGTTTGTTGAACAAACTCCATCCAATCAGTATGCATAAAAAAGAATGCCGGTACCGAGAATGCTTTTTTAAGGTAGAGCGCAATAGCGCCCATCAGCATTTCGGTTGAACAAATAATTCTGTCATAACTGCCTTGCTCAAAAATGCGTTGAACCTTGATAATATCTGGGACATTAAATTCTTGCTCACCTAAGCTTGAAATTTTGAATTGATGTACAGGTTCTACAACAATAAGGTGCTCTTCAGATTTAAGAGTGGGATGGCATGTCAGAATGTCTATTGGATAGTTGTGTTTTTGTATCTCTGACAAGGTACTTTGTAACGCTGAAGACACGCCATTGTGGTCTGCAAAGGTATCCGTCAGCCACAGTATCTTTTGTGGGTGCTGTCCTTTACCCAGATGATCTGCTAATTCATTAAGAAAGGGTCTATTACTATAAATGACTTGGCTTGCAGCAAAGGATGCTCCTGCAATTACGAGTGATGCAAGGGCAGGGAAGGTGAGTTGATCAAGCATCTTGGCTAGGTTTAACGATGTCATGTGGTCACTACTAGCTGTAAGCTCTGGTGTTTTATCACCTGCAAACAGTGCTCGTAACTGAGTAGGGATTTCAAACTTACGAATTAACTCATCTGTATTTAATTCGAAATTATTAACCCCCGGTCGGCTGTCTTTTTTAGCTAACGTTAAATGTTGGTTTAAGCGTGAGAAAAAGATGCTCGTGCCTACGTTATAAATTTCAGGAATGCCTGTGCGAATAATGTTAAGAAAGTTATCTGGGTCTTTGCGTTGAGTACGAGCAATCTCTTTGACTACTTTAAGGGTCGGGCGAAACTCTTTGGTAACACCAATACTGGTTAATATAGCGGGCTTAGTCCCAGAAAGAGCTTCATGAAATGTCTTAAGAAAGGTGAGAGTGTACTTGTGTCGTTTGAGTTCTTGCATGGCATTACTTACGCCAAGGCATAGCATCTTGTCTTGTAATGATCCTTTATGAAGCAGCAGGCGTAACAAGCCTGGGTCTTCCATGTGAATGGCGACTTGTGAAAAGTAATCTAGAAAAGTTACGGTTAACTTTTCTTCTTTGCCCACCTCTCCATAAGGTGCTGTTCTTCCATCGCGTATTGCTTCAAGTACTAATTCGGAGCGTCTCGTGCTTTTTAGCCTGTTGGTTAAGTCAGGAATGTGTGCCAACGTCCCTGTACGCCCAGCAAAAATGCCGTTGTGGTCATCAGAACCGCCAGTTAGTGATTTGTTATAAGGATCAGAACAAAAATCATACGGGTTTAAATTGTGCTTATGCGCATAAGCATTGATTTTATCGGGAGTAAGACTCTCAACCCAATGACGTGTCAGCTGGTTTTGCCAATAGCCGCGTTGCCCATTAAGTACTTCGAAGCGTTGGAACATAACTGCAAATTTCTCAAGGATTGAGATGTCAGGGCGTTGTTTATGCGTATAGAAAAACAGAGGGTGGGGTAATACGGTAGGAATATCGTTTGTTAAAGCGTATTGGGTAAAGTCAAAAATATCATGACGTAGCCTATTAAGCTCCAGTTCTTGATTTGGCGTAAACCCATATGTCAGCACGTGAATGCTGAGTTTGGAATCAGGAAAGTGACAAGTGAATTCAGCACCTACTAATACATCGTAGCCCATATCAAGGAGTTGCCAGCATGAACGTGCATTATTATGGTTGGTTACCGTAATAAGATCTGTGCCATTTCTCTCAAGAGTTTTAACTAAATCTTTTGTCTTGAGCCATGTTTCTGGTAAGCGTAATAAGCGGCCCCATAATTCATCAGGTACATCACTATTTTTATCATGACAGTGAATATCAATTCTAAGTGTTTCATTACTAGGAAAGCGCAGTGTCTGCTCATTTAGAAAGGCATCATAATTAGCATGTAGGCGAGAGTGAAAATCAGATTCGATGATCATTAATAAGGTCTCAAAAACGCAAAAAAAGAGTGAATGAGATAGTGTAAGGGGTGTTGTTTTAAGAAATGTGACAGAAACTGACTTATGTCAATTATCCGAGTTCTTTAGTTGGTTATTATGTGGGCCATCTTACATAAATAATTAGGTAATAGTGATGAGTACATGTTGTGGTTCTTGCGGTGGACAGAGTGCAGAAGAGATTAAACAACAAGAGCAGGCGGATGCTGAGAAGCGTAAAAAAGCGAGTGAAGAAAAGAAGGATGAAAAATAGCTCTATATAAACTACTACTGGGAATTTATAGATAACGTTCAGTAAAAATTTAGAACTTAACAATCTATATGTTCCTTAGTACTTTACGATGATATTCAGCGTCTGTTCTGCTGAGTGCAATGAACAACTGCAATGTTTTTACCTCTACATACGTTCTGTAATCATTGATATCTCTATAGCTAAGTTCTTTATAGAAAGTAATGCTATTAATCGGTTATTCTGTCTATCTCATGTAAATAATATAAACACACGTTCGTGTGATTTTTAGGTAGACTCTTTGAAAAAAATCGCAGTTTTTGTCGACGTTCAGAATATCTATTACACAACACGGCAAGCGTATGATCGTCAGTTTAATTACCGTAAGTTGTGGCAGCGTATAAGTGAGCAAGGTGAAATAGTGTCGGCTACGGCTTATGCGATTCATCGTGGTGATGATAAGCAGCATAAATTTCAGAGCGCACTTAAACATATGGGTTTTACGGTAAAACTGAAGCCCTTTATTCAGCGAAGCGATGGTTCAGCTAAGGGCGATTGGGATGTTGGCATTGCTATTGATGTAATGGATGTTGCTAAAGATGTTGATACAGTCATTTTGCTTTCTGGTGACGGAGACTTTGACCTGCTGTTAGATAAAGTACGAAAAGATTATAACGTCACAGCAGAGGTCTATGGTGTTCCATCGCTAACGGCTAACTCTTTAGTTGAGGCCGCATCTGTTTTTCATCCGATTAGAGATGATCTTTTACTGTGATTGCTCTTTGAGAAATTAGCCAGGTCTTCAACGCTGGCTAATTTTCTATTCTTACTGAACACTATTCATTCAGCACTAGCATTACTTATTTATCTGATTCATCAGAGATATTAAAACGATCAGGATCGTTTGTAATATCAACGTCCACGTTAGCAGATGGAATTTTAAAGTCGTACACACGCTGCCAACCTTCGCTTTCTGGCGGGCGTTCCCAAACAGTTCCAGCATTATAAGTAAGTAAATCAGTTAACGAAGGGTCCATAGACGACAGTTTCTGCAAAGGAACCGGTAGCATGTTAGCCAATTCGTTTGCTGCATATTCTTGTGTTTCATATCCTGTATATAGACGCCATCCGGTATCGTTAAGGTGTTCTGGCACCGTTTTATACATAAAACGAATGGGTAGTTTTTCATCAAAAGTTAACTTAGATACCAACGCTAGAAATCCATTTTTTGTCTGGTTAGTTTCAGCGTCTTCAGAAATAGGGGTGTCTACTGTGGGTGTTTTCATAGCAAAATCCAACGAAATTTAAACGAACGATATTGTATAGTAAATCGAAGAACTTGAGGACTAA
This sequence comes from Neptunomonas sp., assembly GCA_034110685.1. Lineage (GTDB taxonomy): Bacteria > Pseudomonadota > Gammaproteobacteria > Pseudomonadales > Balneatricaceae > Neptunomonas. The sequence continues at coordinate 2,294 of JAWUYS010000076.1, read as the reverse complement.
AACACTCGCACTGTTCTCTATATCTAATAAAGCTGGATGCGATGTTAAAAAAATATCGCTATTATCTTGTATCGTTTGAAAAAGTCATCAGGTATCAATATAGATGTTAGATAAAATTCTACTAATCGAAGATGATGAAAAGCTGACTCAGCTTCTTAGCTTATACCTTAGCCGCAATGGCTTTGAGGTGGCATTTGGGCATAGAGGTGATGAAGCTATAGCACTTTTGGAACAAGTACAGCCTGATTTGCTTATCCTTGATCTTATGTTACCGGGAATGGATGGCTTGAGTGTATGCCGTGAGGTTAGAGGTATTTTTAACGGAAAAATACTGATTCTTACTGCGAGCGATGATGATATGGACCAGGTAGCAGCGTTGGAGATGGGAGCTGATGATTTCGTCTGTAAGCCTTTACAACCTAGGGTGCTGTTAGCACGTATCCGTATGCTGTTGCGTCGCCAACCAGGAACCATTAATAACCCAGTAGTACCTCCGAGCATACAAGTTACGCCATTGATAACCGCAGAGCATCAGTTGCATTTAGGGCAGTTGTCACTCAATCAACTGACTCAACGCTGTTATCTGGTAGGTGAGTTTGTAAACCTAACACCTGGTGAGTTTGATCTTTTATGGCTGCTGGCTTCACATACTGATGAAACTTTGTCCCGCGATACGTTGGTAAAGTCGACCCGTGGCATTGATTACGATGGAGTAGATCGAACCATCGATAATAAGATTGCCATTCTTCGCAAGAAATTGAACGACGACTCAACGCTGCCTTCACGAATTATTACGGTCAGAGGCAAGGGCTACATGTTAGTTTCAGATCAATGGAGCTGATCCATACATTTCCATACACTCCTGTGGGTGATGCCATTACCTTGTCTATGTAAGAATAAGTTAACACTACCAGTATAAATGGGATTTACTGCTTATGGCTCGTCTCTTCATCACCCTTTATATGGGTATTATTGCAGCACTGATTGGGTTTTTGGTGCTAATTGATGTCTTTACTACACAATTGTTTTACGACTTTGAAGAAGAAAGTACGCGGCGTAGTCTGCTTGCCTATGTGCAGCTGTTTGAAGAGGTATATGAGCTGTCAGGAGAGCAACAAATGGAAGCGTCAATGTTGCGAACTGCAAAGCTCGAAAGCCAGTTACTGACTGTAGTTACGGATCCGAGCATACTTGAACGCCCAGAAATTAAGAACATGCCAGATTCCAGCATACTTCTCCAAAGCCTTGAAGCAGACATTGATGATGGAGATGTGCTTTATATCCGCCTTAGTGTTAATGACAAAATCTATCGTTCTACTAACGATGCTTCTTCTGATTTCGTAAAGGCCGTTGAAATACTAGGGCAGGTTTATACGTGGGGATTTTTTCTCGTTACTGCGTTAACGCTTGCTGTGTGGATTTATCTCTTGCAACGTAAACTAAAAATGCTAGAAAGTTCATCTACGGCAATTGCTAACGGTGATTTTTCTGCTCGAGCTCCTATGTCAGCCAAACATAGAGTGGGAGGATTAAACCGTTCGTTCAATCAAATGGCTGAGCGCATAGAGCTGCTAATTGCCAGTCATAAACGCTTAACAAATGCTGTAGCGCATGAGTTAAGAACCCCCATTTTTCGCTTACGCTGTCAGCTAACCATGCTAGAAGAGGATATAAAAACGCCTGAACATCAGCCTTTCTTGCACGGAATGGAAGAGGATCTAACAGAGTTAGATCAGCTAGTTGAAGAGTTGCTCACCTATGCTAAGATGCAAAGGTCTGGAATTCTAGGAGATTTTAGTACTCAGTCTTTCCCGCGATGGTTACTGAATCAACAACCAATATTACAGCGCAGTTGTATGAAAAGCCTTCAGATTTTTCCTGGCAAGCCTGTTGATATACAGTTTGATAGCCGCTTACTTCTTCGAGCACTTAGCAATCTGATTAGAAATGCGGATATACACGCTAATGCTCAAATCGAGCTCCACTCTTTTATTGAGAGTGACCGCCTAGTGATCTGTGTTGATGATGACGGGCAGGGCGTACCTAAAAATGAGTGTGAACGTATTTTTGAGCCTTTTGAGCGACTTGATACGGCTCGAGCCAATAATACCGGCGGGCATGGATTAGGGTTGTCTATTGTCAAGGAGATAATGGATATGCACCAAGGAGAGGTTGCCGTTTCTTCTTCGCCGCTAGGGGGCGCACGCTTCGCGCTTTATCTTCCTATAAGCCTGTCTTAGCAGACATTATCAATACAATCCTATACATACTTGCACTATTGTCCGGATAGTTGG
>JAWUYS010000075.1:0-12519 GCA_034110685.1 Neptunomonas sp. | reverse complement strand
TCTATTTTTGGCGTAGAGCTATCGTTGCCACCCACACGCGCAACCTGGAATGCAGGAACAACTTGAAGCATAGCGACCTGTTCATAAACCGTAATATCAGAAGCGGCCTTACCTATGTGGATTGTCTGTATACCAGTAGCAACAGAGCTACTGGCTTCAACCTGCAATACACGCTTGTTTTTATCAGAAGAAATATCTTTGAGCAGCGTTAACCCTTTACCTAATACCACATCACCCTGCAAACCCGTTCCAACAATGGATAACTCAACCGTATCACCCGCTTTAATATATTCAGGCTGAACTGCCAAAATAGATGGCTGAGTGCTTCCCTGTTTAACGGCAGCAAAATCAAACCCGCGCTCATCATGTTCACGCTCAAACATCCGGCCCTGCATTTCTCCTACTTTTGCTGTAGAAAAGACCTGCCTCATCGGTGTTCCATCAACCGTAAGATTAGCTCGCCACTCATAGCCGGTATAAAGAATTGCTTCACCTGAACCTTTGAAGGCACTTCCATTAGCATATTGGCCTGTCAGCGTAATGCTAAACTGATCTTTATTATCTTCGACTACCTGCATAACACCGTGCATTTCACCTTTGCCCGGCATCTTTCCAGCAAACGTCCACTTACCCGCAACAATGGGCTTTACACTTTTCTGCCACTGATCCCAGGATTTGCTTTGTAACGGTAGCATTTTTGCTAATTCTGGCACCATTTCATTAAGCGCCAAGTCCAGCCAATCACGGTCACGTGCCATCGCCTGATATTCAGTCGTTGGCCATTGCCCTAAATGAAAATGCACCAAGTGCTCCCATTCACTAGCAGGACGACGTTGTAACAGTACTCGTGCGCCAGAATGGCAACGCGCACAGGTTTCGGAAAACGCTTGTGATTCGAAACTTTCAGATGTATTTAAGCGACGTTCCAGTGCATAACGTGCACCTTCAGTTTCAGAAGGTGCGAGACCTTGGCGATCTGCTAAGTATTTAACTAAGGTATGGCGCTCATCATCACTGATGTTTAGCCCATGCATAATTTGCATACGCGCAATACTCATCAACCAACCTTCCGGTGTTTTTCGCTGATGGCTAATGCGGCTCCAGGAGCTTTTGCCTTCCTCTGTATGACACGCCAAACATTTTTGTTGGACGATGCTCTCTGCATCAGCAGCATTCGCCGGCGGAATAAATGAAAGTGAAGCGGCTGTTAACAGCCCACTCATTAAGGAAACGATAGGGGGTGTCTTTTTCAAAACAAGACCTCCTGAATTATTATGATTATTTTAAGATGGTTTTATTTGTTTCACACTTATGACAAAGCACAGGATGTGCCATTCTCTACTAAATCTTTTGTTAACAGCTAGTTACGATAAAAACATGTACTTTCGTACCTAAAAAAATAGCCATCAAAACTGTTTTAAAATGAGACACCTGTGCAAAAGTGATACACCTTGCTACAAACCAGCCTAAACAGTGCTTCTGTTCAAGTAACCTGCACCAAGGCAATCAAACTGTTGTCGCACTCTGCAACAACGGCGCATCTAAAATAATCATCATTAAAAAAATTAAAGTTCTTTAATTACAGCGACTTAAATCAATAATTTACGAATGGCACAGCCTTTGCTGTTCTTAGGTAACATCAAACAACAATAAAAAGGCTTGTTATGACTACCTATACTCCCAGCGCAGCAACCCATGACTTTATTAACAGAAACCACAAGCTGTTCATCAATGGCGAATCTGTAGCCAGTGCTTCAGAGCAAACCATTGATGTTTATAATCCGGCTACTGCTGAAAAAATCACCACCATACAAGCCGGCGGCCAAGAAGATATCAATCGCGCTGTTGCGGTTGCACGCCAAACTTTTGAAGATTCCGATTGGAGCCGAGCCCTCCCCTCAGATAGGGAGCGCCTGTTATGGCGTTTAGCTGATCTGATTGAAGCCAATAGTGATGAGTTATCTGAAATTGAGTCTATCGATAATGGCAAAGGTGTAGGTATTGCCAAAGGTGTGGATATTCGTTTAGCGATTGATTTTCTTCGCTACATGGCCGGTTTTGCGACAAAAATAGAAGGAAGCACAGTTGATGTGTCGGTTCCTTTTATGCCGGGATCTCAGTTTCATGGATATACGCGCCGTGAGGCTGTCGGTGTTGTTGGCGCAATTGTCGCGTGGAACTTCCCGCTGTTATTAGCCTGTTGGAAATTAGGCCCTGCTTTAGCCACTGGCTGTACTGTCGTTTTAAAACCTGCCGAGGATACGCCTCTTACGGCACTGCGCTTAGCTGAGCTAGTCATGGAAGCCGGTTACCCTGCTGGGGTTTTGAACGTCGTAACAGGCTACGGACATGAGGCAGGCTCAGCGCTCTCTTCTCATCCTGATGTTGATAAGCTGACATTTACCGGATCAACGCCTGTCGGGAAAATGATCGGTAAAGCCGCCATGGACAGCATGACACGCGTTACCTTGGAACTAGGAGGCAAGTCCCCTACGATCGTTTTGGAAGATGCCGACCTTAATATGGCAGCGCAAGGCGCGGCTAACGCTATTTTCTTTAACCAAGGGCAAGTATGTTGTGCAGGCTCGCGTCTTTACGTACATAAAAAACACTTTGAAAATGTAGTGGCTGACATCTCTGATATCGCAAACGGCATCACACTCGGGCATGGACTGGATCCAAACTCACAAATGGGACCATTAGTTTCAGCTAAGCAGTATGACCGTGTGAACGGTTACATTGAACAAGGGCGCCAAGATGGTGCAACCATCACTGCCGGCGGAGGTGTGGCCGAGCGCCCTGGATACTTCGTTAAACCGACGGTAATGGTAGATCTTGAGCAAAATTCAAAGCTAGTACAAGAAGAGATATTTGGTCCAGTATTGGTTGCAAGGCCTTTTGATGACATTGAAGAAGTGATTAAAGCCGCTAACGATTCTCCCTATGGGCTAGGTGCGAGTATCTGGTCAAATAACCTGTCACAAGTCCACCGTATGATCCCACGCATCAAATCAGGTAGCGTGTGGGTAAATTGCCATACCGCGCTTGATTCAGCACTTCCCTTTGGTGGTTATAAGCAATCCGGCCTAGGACGAGAGATGGGATCAGCAGTCATTGAGCATTACACTGAGCTTAAATCAGTGCTTATTCATCTTTAAGTCACTCAAAATATTACTTAAGACTTTACTTAAATAGATAGCGTCAAGCATGGCAGGGGGCACAATATGTGCTTTCCCTACCATGCAGACTATTATTTACTGGAAGTACGTATCCCGTATCGTTCCCAAAGAAACCTCTCTCAGCATAGATACAAATAAAAACTCCACCTCAGTTAAAGGGATATTCTCCAGGGTAACCAAATATACATCGTTTATTGGCAATTGCTCATAAGGAGGTAACTGATATAGCATTTTTTGTTCAACAAAAGGCCTTGCCCCCTCAACAGTTAGTGCACCAAAACCTACACCGGCAAGAATTAATCGACGCACTTCTTCTTCGTTAGATGATACTGCTACTAGTTTTCCCCAACACTCATTATCGGCCCGTAACTTAGACACATCATTTAGCCCTTCTCCTGGTTGATCACTTTCAAATGACACATAAGATAAGCCACTCAGGTCATCTAAACCGAGCTTTCTTTTACCAAACAGCGGATGAGTACCACCGCAGTAAAAAGCCATCTGCTCATACCCTAACAAATCAAAACGAAGCCCCGTATGCGCTATCTTTTTATTACTTAAACCAATATGCAACTCACCTTCTGCCACAGCACTAACGATATCAGCACTGGGCTGAGCATTAATACTTAAAAGCACTTTTGGGTATTGCGCATGGTATTGCGCTAGCGTTTGGTCAAAAGCAGGGCAATGAATATGGCTCGCTATCTGTATGTTTACTTCCCCCTGCACCGAGCCCTCTTCCTCTGCAAACTGCTCTGCCATATGAGAAATAATACTGCTAGCTGAGGAGGCGTATTCATACATACGCAGCCCTTGATAAGTCAGGGAGAAGACACCTTTTTTTCGCACAATAAGGCGCATACCAAGATGCTCTTCAAGCCTCTTCAAAGCATTACTAATACTAGGTTGGCTCAGTGATAATCTGCGTGCAGCTCCTGTAATGCTGCTCTCCTCAACGATAACAAGAAAGGTATATAGGAGATTCCAATCAAGGTTACGTAGTAAGCGCTCTCGTGGTGATAACATTTTTTCATACCTCAAATAAGCACAACCAACACATAGCAACAGCCTATGAATAGCATAATAATAATACATTTTACAAATATGAATACATTCCAGACACTGTCCCTGTTGCACTGAATTGTCTTAGTAAACAAAAGATAACTTTTCAGGGCTGCCATCTATGAGCGGAGCTTGACTCCAAGGGAAAATAAAATGAATAAAAACCTATGTTCGTTGGCACTATCTATCATTTTCACAGCAACTCCTTTTTCCGCCTTACACGCAGAAGAAGCAACCACACTTCGTATAGGTACAGAAGGAGCCTACCCTCCATTTAATTATTTCACTTCAGACGGTAAGTTAGCAGGTTTTGATATAGAAATTGGTAAAGCGCTTTGTGAAAAAATCAAAGCAAAATGCAGCTTTGTTGCACAAGACTGGGATGGCATTATTCCAGCATTACTGGCTGGTAAATACGACGTCATTATTGCCTCAATGTTTATTACTGATAAGCGTAAACAAAAGGTTGATTTCACCCAGCCATACCAAAAATCAGCGATGACCTTTGTGACAGATAAATCATCTAAAATCACTGACTTTTCTCCTAAAGCACTCGCGGGCAAATCAATAGGAGCGCAGGGTTCAACAACTCAAGGAGAGTTTCTTTCTGCTGCCTACCCAAATTCTGACATCCGCTTATACCCCACTCAAGATGCCGTTAATCTAGATTTAATTTCAGGCCGTATTGATGCACAGGTCGGCGACATGATTCCAATGCTCGACTGGACTCAGAAATCTGATGATGGCAGCTGCTGTAAAATAGCAGGTACACCGATTACTGATCCAAAATATGTGGGTGATGGCGTTGGTATCGCGTTACGCCAAGAAGATGATGCCCTACGCAAAAAGCTCAACAAAGCTCTAGACGAAATCGTTGCTGACGGTACCTACAAAACCATTAACGATAAGTTTTTCTCAGTGAACATTCTCACACTGAAATAAAACACCCCAACTCATTATGTCTTAACTCCGAGGATGCCTTATGGAGTGGTTTGAGTACCTAAGTTTTGGTGAAAACGGTTGGGGAGATGAACTAGCTAGTGGATTGGGTATTACCCTGTCGCTAGCTCTTATCACCTTACCCATTGGCTTGCTTTTAGGCTTTAGCGTAGCGGCTGCTTGCGTGGCAAAAAAAACCTACCTTCGCTTAATTGCATTTACTTTCACAACAATGATCAGAGGGCTTCCTGAGCTATTAACACTATTTATTATCTACCATGGTGTAGGACTGCTACTGAGTAAAATAATAAAATGGCTAAATCCCGATGCGGGTTTCTTTGAGTTAAGCCCTTTTGTTGCAGGAGTTATTGCACTTGGGTTGGTGTTTGGGGGCTACTCTGGTGAAGTATTACGTGGTGCATGGCAAGCACTAGACAAAGGGCAACGAGAAGCAGCCCTTGCAACCGGCATGAGTCAATTACAAATATTTCGCCTTATTGAGCTTCCACAAATGCTGCGTTTAGCGTTACCTGGATTAGGCAATCTATGGATCAACTTGCTCAAAGACACTGCCTTAGTCTCTGTAATTGCATTAAACGACCTCATGCGAATGGCCAATATTGCAGTGGGTTCCACCAAAAAGCCTTTCCTCTTTTTCCTCACCGTTTGTTTAACCTACTGGGCCATTTGCATCTTTTTTGAATGGTGCATAGCTCGACTGGAAAAGAGAGCAAATCGAGGAATACGAACCTCATGATTAAACGAGGATCATCCACCCATGTTTGAAGTACTCATCGACTATTGGCCAAAGTTACTTGATGGAATGTCCATGACTTTAAAACTGACCTTTATATCAGTTGTTATTGCAGGTTTGCTGTCACTCCCATTAGCTATTTTGCGTCGAAGTAAAAACAAAGCATTCCAATGGCCAATAAGGCTGTTTGTTTCTTTCTTTCGCGGAACTCCCTTATTAGCACAACTGTTTTTGATTTATTACGGTTCGGGCCAGTTTCGTGAAGAGTTAACCGACCTAGGGGTTTGGTGGTTTTTTAGAGACCCATTTTATTGCGCACTTTTCACTTTTGCTTTGAACTCAACAGCTTACCAGCTAGAAATATTACGAGGTGGATTACAAGCAGTTCCCTACGGCGAAATCGAAGCAGGTGTTGCTCTGGGTATGAAGCGTACGCTGCTCTATCGAACAATAATCCTTCCGCATACCTATAGAATTGCGTTACCAGCACTCGGTAACGAGATCATTCTCATGCTTAAAGGGAGTGCTATTGCCAGTGTTATAACGCTGATGGATGTTATGGGGCATACCCGCCGTGTTTTCTCGCAAACATTCGACATATCAGTTTATTTCTGGGCAGCAATCATTTACTTAATGATTACCACCTTGTTTGTTTTCGCATGGCGGTTATTAGAAAAACGACTAACCCGCCACATGTATTATCCCGTTAATAACAAGCACCTGCCAGCACCCAAAGCCCTCAATCCCCCCAAGGAAACATGCCATGTCAACTAGCTTACAGTCCGAGCCCGCACTGCACGTAGAAGAACTACATAAATCCTTTGGCGATATAAAAGTGCTTAAAGGCGTGTCCCTCACTGCTAAAAAACATGATGTCATCAGTATTATTGGATCAAGTGGTTCTGGCAAAAGTACCTTTTTACGCTGTATGAATTTATTAGAGTTTCCTAATGCTGGAAGAATCAGAGTACATGGTGAACAGCTAGAGCTTTCTCAAGGCGTAGAGCAGGGAAACAGCAAAAATCTTCAAAGCCAAATTGAACGTATTCGTTCACGTTTAGGTATGGTTTTTCAGTCGTTCAACCTATGGTCTCACATGAGTGTTTTGGAAAATGTCATGCTCGGCCCATGCACTGTACTCAAACGCAACCGTGACTCGGTAGAAATACAAGCCAAAGCACTACTAAGCCGTGTTGGCATGCTAGAAAAATCTCACATGTATCCGGACCACCTTTCTGGTGGCCAAAAACAGAGGGTTGCTATTGCTAGAGCCTTAGCTATGGAGCCTGACGTCATGCTTTTTGATGAACCGACTTCAGCACTAGACCCAGAACTTGTAAACGAGGTGCTACTGGTTATTCGCGAACTTGCCGAAGAAGGACGCACTATGATTATGGTGACTCATGAAATGCGCTTTGCTCGTGACGTTTCATCTCACGTAATTTTTCTGCACCAAGGAAAAATAGAAGAACAAGGCCCTCCTGAGCAATTATTTAACGCCCCAAAATCCGAGCATCTACAACGTTTTTTATCAACACAGTACTAATTTATGCAGCCATTTCACTTCTACGAATACGAGAACATATTATGAACCAGGCCGTTGCTTTGCATCCATGGGAAAGACAGCATCATCTTAATAGTGAAGATAATGTATTAATGATTGATGGTGTTAATGTAAATCATTTGATTAAAAGATACGGCTCTCCTTTATTTGTCTACTCAGAAAATAAGTTACGAGGGAATGCCTTAGATATTTTAAGTAGTTTTCGTCAAGTACACGAAAAAACACGTGTTTGTTTCGCCAGTAAAGCTTGCGCCAATCTTTCTGTTTTAAAAGTATTTAAAGAGGCAGGCTTATCTATCGAAGTAAACTCTGGGGGTGAATTTTTCAAAGCATCTGCCGCAGGTTATTTACCGGAAGACATGGTATTTAATGGCGTCGCTAAACAGCATAACGAACTACGTGAAGTAATAAATGCAGGGATTAAAGCAATAAATGTTGATTCTCTATCAGAACTGCAACGTATTCTAAATACGGCCTTATCACTTAACAAACGAGCCAATGTTGCACTACGTATCATTCCAGAAATAAAGGGTGGGGCAACAGCAGGCTGGGAAACAGGAACATCCGCTTCTAAATTCGGTATGACTCGCGATGAACAATTGCATGCTATCCAGCTTATCAATCGTCATCCCGAATCATTAAAGATGTGTGGCATACATGCTCATATTGGAACACAAGTAAATGAGATCAGCGCATTTCAAGCAGAAGCGGATTTTCTGATTGCATACGCTCACGAGATACGCTTATTACTGCCCTACCCTTTAGAGCATATTAACTTAGGCGGAGGTTACCCTAAAAACTATACTAGTCACCAAGACAACCTGAACACCGTTTCAGAGCATTACAAACAGAACTACCGCACACAAATTGATTTTAGCGTTTTATCCGAAATTTTAATCAAACCCATTACAGAAGCTCTGGGCTGTGAAATCGAAATTATTGTTGAGCCTGGCCGCAGTATGGTAAGCGATACCGCCATCATGCTGACACGTATCGAAGCAGAAAAAACCCGAAACCAGCACCCCGTATATTATTTAGATGCGGGTTATAGCGTGTTGTTTGATATTTACAATGGCTGGTATTTTCACATGATAAATGCATCACGCACTAATGATACAGACACCAAACTATGTCGTATGGTGGGACCTTTATGTGATAGCAGCGATACCTACTATGATATTGAAGGTGAAGGATCAGTAAAGTCTCTCCTGCAAACCGAACCTTCCTTAGAAGCTCACCAGGAAGTACTAAAACAAATATTAGTACGCCAACCAAATATGCGTGAGCTACCCGCCGACACTCAAGTGGGTGATGTTATTGCATTATTAGACACTGGCGCTTATGCCTTAGAAATGATGAACGAGTATTGTGGCCGACAATCTGCAGCCGCCGTAATGCTAAATGAAAACCAAGAAAGTCGGCTCATTCGCAGGCGCGCGAAATATGAAGACTTATTGACGTACGACATCTCATAAGACAGCTCCAAATAAACAACAGGCCCAAAGATCAGACTATCTACGGGCCTATGATAAAGAGTTGTCCACGCGCCTTAACGATCCAGCAACTCAATCCAATGCTGCACAGGCACTTTAGCTTTTGACTCAAGGTGCAACTGACAACCTACGTTTGAGGTCACGATACGGTCTGGCTGCTCCCCTGTTAGCGCTTCTAGCTTATTACTCAACAGTTTTTGGCTCATTTCAGGCTGTAAAATTGAATAAGTTCCCGCCGAACCACAGCACAGGTGTTTATCCTTAGTCCGAGCCAGTTCAATACCTGCTTGTTGAAGAATATTCTCAACCACACCACTTTGCTGCATCGCATGTTGCAACGTACAAGGGCAGTGCACCGCTACTTTTTCAGAAGGCTTATCTGCGCTGCAAACAAGCCGGGTGAGATCTTCAGCTTGCAGTACTTCGCTAATATCTTTGGTCAGTTCACTAATTTTTGCTGCTTTATCAGCATAGCCAGCATCATGCCTTAGCGCGTAACCGTAATCTTGCAACATCGCTCCGCAGCCCGATGCAGTCATAACAATAGCCTCAACACCCGCGTCTACCGCTGGCCACCAGGCATCAATATTACGCCGCATAAAGTCTAAACCTTCATCATGTGCACCAAGATGATAGCTAACAGCACCACAGCAACCAGCTTTAGGCTCCTCCACCAGCGTAATTCCCAATTTATCGAGTACACGTGCGGTAGATACATTGGTATTTGGAGTTGTACTGGGTTGTGCGCAACCAGCTAATGCCAGCATAACTCGGGCGTGGCGCTTCGCAGGCCAAGGGCTACTAACCTCTCGCTTAGGTGGTATTTTGGTTTTAACGACTTCGGGCATGATCGGTCGAAGCACCTGCCCTACTTTTAGTAATGGGCCAAATCGCTGTGAATAAGGTAATACCTGTCGAAGCGCCCAACGCATGAGCTTTTGATTAAACGGGCGCTCAAGTTTTTTCTCGACTTCAGCACGGCCAAAATCAATCAATCGCCCATATTGAACACCTGAAGGACAGGTAGTTTCACAACTACGGCACGTTAAGCAGCGGTCTAAATGCGTACGCGTTTTCTCAGTAACCTCGCCACCCTCAAGCAGTTGCTTGATCAGATAAATACGCCCACGCGGGCCATCTCGCTCATCATTGAGTTCTTGGTAAGTCGGGCAAGTCGCATTGCAAAATCCGCAGTGCACACAACTTCTGAGAATCTTTTCAGCGTCTTGTCCCTGCGGTGAGTCTTGATAGTGTGGAATTAGGTCCGTTTTCATAAAAGCCTGCTCTACATCCAGTTATACAAACGTCCGGGATTAAAAATACCATCAGGGTCGAACGATGCTTTAATCCGCTTCTGGATTACCTGAAGTACTTCTGGTGTCGTATGCATCACTTCAGAGCGACGATCTCCGCCAGCATAAAGGCTGACCTGGCCTCCGGCACTTGCCGCCAGTGACTCCATATGCAATTTATCTTGCTCGCCACGCAACCAGCGCTGCGATCCACCCCAGTCAATGATGCTGTGTTCATCAAGCGATGGAATGTGGGCTGCTGAATTAACAGAAAAACGCCATAACGGCATACCAGCATTTTTCTTAGATGCATCCTTATCAAAAAACGATAACTCTTGCTGGCCTAGTTGCCGCCAAAACTCATCAGCCTGCTTCTGCTCTAACTCAGTACCTTGCCATTCTTTTACAGTGGCCTTAACCGCTGAAAGCGCACCGGATAAACGTACATATAAACGCCCTTGCAACCAACATGTAGCATTGATTGGTTTTGGCCGCGCTGCAAGTTGATTCATAAAGTCGATGGCATCCCGCGCATCCATATCCCAAACTACTGTGCGGCTTGCTGCAGGTTTTGGCAGTACTTTTAAGCTGATTTCAGTAATAACACCTAACGAGCCCATCGCGCCAGCTTGTAAGCGCGAGACATCATAACCCGCTACATTTTTCATCACTTGGCCACCAAACTTCAAATGCTCTCCAAGGCCATTAATTAAGCGAACACCCAATACATGATCGCGTACTGAACCTGCCCAAGGTCGTCCTGGGCCTGATTGATTACAGGCCAAAGTACCACCAATTGTGGCAACACCTGAAAAGCGCGGCGGCTCAAACGCCAGCATTTGGTTGTTCTCAGCTAACGCTGCTTCAATCTCAATTAATGGAGTACCTGCTCTGGCAGTTAGTACTAGTTCGACAGGCTGGTAATTTACGATCCCACTATGCCCAGAGACATCCAGCCGTTCACCAATAGCCTCACGTCCCATAAATGACTTACTGCCACCACCCACAATATTCAACGTCTGCTTATCATTACGGGCAGCGAGAATCTGTTGTTGTATATCAGTAGAGATATCAGCCATGAGCAACGCCCTCCTTCTTATTATTCATTTCCTTAGGCTCAATCGAGCGATACTCTTGGCAACGCCGTAACGTGGGCACACCCTTGCCTGGGTTCAATGTACCTACAGGATCAAAAGCATCTTTAATAGCGTTAAACTGAAGCAACTCTAGCTCAGTAAATTGCACCGACATCTGGCGTATTTTCTCGATTCCAACACCATGCTCACCAGTAATACAGCCACCTACGGCAACACAGAGTTCGAGGATCTTGCCACCGAACTCTTCGGTCTTTGCAAACTCGCCGGGAATATTTGCATCAAACAAAATTAACGGATGCAAATTACCATCGCCAGCATGAAAAACATTCGCGACACGCAGTTGATAGTGCTCTGATAAGCGCTGCATCTGCGTTAACACATGTGCTAATTGGCCACGCGGAATAGTGCCATCCATACAGTAATAATCAGGAGAGATACGCCCTACTGCCGGAAAAGCGGATTTTCGACCTTTCCACAAAAGGGCACGCTCAGCTTCAGTTTGCGACGTCCTAACAGAGGTTGCGCCAAAGGAGTGGAACAGTTTTTCAACTTGCTCAATATGCTCTTGAACCTCTTCTGTGGTGCCATCCACTTCACATAGCAATAAAGCTTTAGCTTCTTTGGGGTAACCTGCTTTAGCAAAATCTTCTGCTGCAAAAATCGCATAAGAGTCCATCATCTCTAAACCCGCAGGGATAATACCGCTGGCAATAATACCGCCCACTGAATCCCCCGCTTGCTGGACGTTATCAAACCCCGCCATCACCACGCGGGCTTTTTCTGGAATGGGCAGTAACTTAACCTGAATCTCGGTAATCACACCGAGTAAACCTTCGGAACCATTGATCAGCGCTAACAAATCTAAGCCGCAGCTATCTAGTCCATCGCTACCTAATACTACCTTCTCACCCTCTACGGTAAGCATTTCGACACTCAGAACATTGTGTACCGTAAGGCCATATTTAAGACAATGCACACCGCCTGAGTTTTCAGCAACATTACCGCCAATCGTGCAGGCTATCTGAGAAGAAGGATCAGGCCCGTAATACAAACCATATTCAGCTGCAGCCTCGCTAATGGCTAAGTTACGTACACCGGGCTGTAATCTCGCCGTACGTGTTTGCGGGTTAATCTCAAGA
>JAWUYS010000074.1:0-12319 GCA_034110685.1 Neptunomonas sp. | reverse complement strand
GCGAATAGCAAGGCTTGTTGGTGGGTTATCTTTCCTTGAGGAAGGGGACGATGGCGTGTTCTAGCCATTTTTTCATCAATACGGCTATCCACAACATGATTAACGGCAGCAGCAGAACATGAAGCCAACCCTATGCCAGTTAAACCCCAGAATAGCGTACTAAAAGCGGGCAGTTCTGGAACGGCTAAACACATTCCGACCAGCGCTGTTAAAAGCATGACAGCAACCACTTTTAGCTTACAAAGGCCCAAGTAGTCTCGCCAGTGTGAGGTGGCTTCGGTACTGGGAGACTGGGTAATATGGTTAACCTGCTCTACGTTAGAGTGCTGCATAATTGACCCCTCTTGAGAATCGGGTGCTACGTTGGTAAAGCCATAACACAGCAAGTAATAAGCCTACGGCTCCCGCATGATGTGCAGTTGCTAGTGGTAGTGGAACAGCCCAGATGACGTTGGCAATGCCTAAACCTGCTTGTGTAATCGTTAGAAGCAATACCAGTTGAACGGGGCGTTTAAAGGCGCTTGAAAATTTGCGTAGGCTCCAACCAAGCCATAGAAGATAAGTTATTAGCAGTAAAGCCATACCGCGGTGTGTCATTTGAATGGCGGCACGGGCTTCTAGTGATAATAGGCCGCCTTCATAATTTGCTTCAATATCTGTAGAAAGCTCAAAGCCACGCGCAAAATCCAGGGTAGTGTCCCTATCCTCGTGGCAAAGGATCCAGTCGGAGCATGCCCACCCAGCATAGTTAGCGCTGGTCCAACCACCGAGTGCTAATTGGAAAAAAAGAAGAATGACGCCGATTAAAACTTTAAAGCGAGTGTTTGAGTAGGCCCTAAAAGAGTGGCTTGAGTCAGGTTTTTGAGAAGCCGTCGAACCTGTAGTAGCTCTAATTCTTCGCAGTTTGGCCTGTAGCATGAAGAGTAGAGTTAAAGTGAGAAGGCCACCCAGTAAATGCAGTGTAACAATGGGAGGTAAAAGCTTCAGGGTGACTGTCCACATACCGAACAATGCTTGTATAACGACTAAAACGAGTAATAGTGGGGGTAAGGAGCCTAGAGATAATTCAGTATTTCTGATTTTATAACTTAATAATACGATGCCGAGTATTAGTAAACCCAGAGTTCCTGCTGCGTATCGGTGAGTCATTTCTAACCAGCCTTTGTAGATATCAATCGGCTGGTCTGGAAAAGAGCTTTGTATTTGCTGCAACTGTGTTGGCTCGCTAGGTAATATGAGTGATCCATAGCAACCAGGCCAGTCTGGACAACCTAACCCTGCGTAATTTATGCGCGTCCAGCCGCCAAGCAATACTACCACTAGGGCAAGTAGTAACGCTGAGTTGACTAGAATCCATAAGCTACGTTGCATCATCTATGCTCCGGTTGTTTTTTAGCCTATTCGTGAGACTTTTAATAAGCGTTTTAGGTCTTTTAGTAGATCTTTGGGTGTTTGTTCTAGGGAGTACTGCAAAACTAAATTGCCATTGGGATCTGCTAACCAAATGGCACTTTCCTGTTGTGGTAATTGCGCACTACTAAGTTGGTTTTGTTGTTTGCTACCAGCTACCAGTGACCAGATAACTCTGTCTCTGTCTTTACCCAGTGCTTGATTCACTTGTGGGAGCTGCTGTTGCCAATAGGCGCAACGATCAACACAAGGAGCTGTGCTGATAAGAAGTAATTGCCATTGGCCATTAGCGTCTCGTTTATCACCTGCGGTGTCTATCAGTTCCCAGTCGCTTAATGTCACACCGGGAGGTAATAATTCACCTCGTTGGCTACTATTTGAGGGGGAAAATCCACTGAAATAAAGGAATACAGCTAATAGCATAGGGCCTGCGCCAAATAGCCAAATGAGCCAGAAACTAAGACGATTCATGCCATGTTCTCCTTGTTTGTGAACATCTTTTTAGCCAAGACAGCGCTACAAATTAACCAGGCAGCTGCTAATCCATACCATTGGACTGCATAACCGGTATGGCGTTGTGGAGGTAATACCACAGGCTCCCACGTGAGTATAAGTTCGGGTACGACTTGCTTTGTTGGACGGTACAGCCATACAGAAACAGACGTATTGAGTGCTGTGGATATTTTGTTCAGATCAAGATGCTGAATTCGTTTGGGCCAATCTTGGCTCCAGTGGTCTTCACCAAGTAGCAAGGGAGTAGAAGGTTTGTCGGCATAAGCGACTATGTTAGGCATTTTATTGGGGACTGAGAAAGCAGGAAGTGTGCGTCTGTCAGGACCTGCGGCTAACCACCCTAAGCTGATGAGCTGGGCTTTTCGATTATCAGCTATTAAGGCTACGATTACCTCATAGCCAACTTGTCCTTGCCACGTGCGGTTATCTAGTAGGAAGTAGCGGTTGCTTAGCGAGCCGCTGAGCTCAACTTTATCAAATAAGCGAATATTGGCGTTTGTGGATTGCTTGGTTTCCCCGTGGGAGAACTGTAACAAAAGTTGTTCTTTTTCTGCGGCTCGCTGCAGTTGCCAATTGCCTAAAAAAAGGAGTAACGAGCAGATAAGCACCGCCTGCAGAGTCAGAATCCACTTGAATAGATTTCTCTGTCGGTCTTTACTAGTAATGTATCTGCATTGGAGGTCACTCATGATTAAGTTCCTACTTCTGCTACTATTTATTGGGGCCGTTGTTAGTTTATTTGGCGGCCTGTTCTTCCTTATTCGGGACCGCGGTTCTTCCCGTCGTATCGTTTATTCCCTGTACCTGCGTGTTCTGTTTTGCGTGTTGTTATTAGTGCTGCTTGTATACGGATTTTTTAGTGGTCAATTGGTTTCTCATGCTCCTTGGCTTTGATGTGAATCTAGCTATTCAGGTCATTAGAATACGTAAACAAACAGAAATAAACCTACCCAAACCACATCAACAAAGTGCCAGTACCAGGCGACAGCTTCGTACCCAAAATGACTATCCGGTGTGAAGTGTCCCTTTAGTACTCGTAACCAAATGATAATGAGCATGAGTGTGCCAAGCGTTACATGCAGGCCATGAAAACCGGTCAGTATGAAGAAGGTCGCGCCGTAAATTCCTGAATGTAGAGTGAGTCCAAGTTCTTGATAGGCTTCGATATATTCTGTGGCTTGGAAGAATAGAAAGATAATACCTAAAACAATTGTTACACCATGCCAGAGGATGATGGCAGAGCGGCGTTGTGCTTTTAAAGCATGGTGCGCCAGTGTAATAGTGAAGCTAGATGAGATAAGAATAGCGGTATTAATGAGTGGTAAGTGCCAAGGATCGATAACTGCACTAGCGCCTGGGAATTGTTCCATATCAGGTGTGGTGAGTAATGGCCATTGTGCTTCAAACCCCTGCCAAAGCATATTACTGACACCTTTCTCTCCTTCGCCCCCTAACCAGGGAACAGCGAGTGTGCGCACATAAAAAAGGGCACCGAAAAAGGCGACAAAAAACATGATTTCTGAAAAGATAAACCAACTCATACCCCAGCGAAAAGATAGGTCTACCTGAGGGCTAAACTTGCCTTCTATACTTTCATTAATGACATGTCTAAACCAGCCAATGAGTATCAAGCTCATCATGAAAGCGCCTGCTAAAAGTAAAAATAAGCCAGCATCTCCCGTTTGTGTTTTGAGCCCATTAATCAGAGTGCCAGCACCATAAGCCAACAAGAATAGGGCAATTGAGGCCAGAATCGGCCAGCGACTTTGCGCGGGAACATAATAAGTCTCATGGCTCATAATGTGTTCCTCCCTGTGCTATTAGGTTGAGATAAATTAGGCGAAAGGCTGGTTTGTGCTATTTGCGTCGTGGTTATATCAAAGAGTGTGTAAGACAAGGTGACAGTGTTTATGTGATCAGGCAGTTTGGGGTCGATGACAAACACGAGTGGCATCTCCCGCGTTTCTAAGCTGTCCAGCGGCTGTCTATCAAAACAAAAGCAATTTACTTTATGCAGATACTGAGCCGCTTCAGACGGAGAAACCGAAGGGATCGCCTGGGCTACCATTCTTTGTGCTGTTGGGTTATGCGCCAGATAAGCCGCATGCTTGCTTTCACCTGGATATACCGTTACTACGGGGGACAATGCGCGGAACGCCCATGGCATAGATTCATTATTAACGGCGATCATTTGTACGCGGACAATTCTATTTTTATCACTGCCGGCTGGTAGAACAGGGCCTGTGCTGGTTACCTTGCCGTTTAGCCCTGTAATGCGACAAAAAACGTCGTAAAGAGGGACTAAAGCAAAGCCAAAACCAAACATCAATACGCTGCTAAACAGGAGTGTGCGTACGATGGATCGGTTTTTTTGTTGAGTGGAGTTTACAGGTTTCATGAGAGCACCTACTTCACTTCAGGCGGTGTTGTGAAGGTGTGATAAGGCGCTGGTGAAGGAATGGTCCACTCCAGTCCATCGGGTTCATCCCAAACCTCAGATGTAGCAGGGCTACCGCCACGGATAGTTTTGATGATCAGCGCGAGGAAAATAAGTTGTGAAAAGCCAAAAATAAATGCACCAATAGAGGCGACCATGTTGAAGTCAGCAAACTGTAGAGCGTAGTCAGGTATGCGGCGTGGCATTCCAGCTAAGCCGATAAAGTGCATGGGGAAAAATGTCAGGTTTACGCCAATAAAACTACACCAAAAATGCACTTTACCCATGGTTTCTGGATAGTAATGCCCCGTCCACTTTGGCAGCCAATAATATACGCCTGCCATAATGGCAAACACTGCTCCTGGAACTAAAACGTAATGAAAATGTGCAACAACAAAGTAGGTGTCATGATATTGGAAGTCGGCGGGAGCAATGGCCAGCATTAGGCCTGAAAATCCACCGATAGTGAAAAGCACCACAAATGCGATAGCAAACAGCATGGGTGTTTCAAAGGTCATAGAACCTCTGAACATGGTGGCAACCCAATTGAAAACTTTAACGCCGGTAGGAACGGCGATAAGCATGGTTGCGTACATAAAGAACAGCTCTCCCATTAATGGAAGGCCGACCGTGAACATATGGTGAGCCCACACGATAAAAGAGAGAAATGCGATGGATGACGTGGCATAAACCATGGAGCTATAGCCAAATAGCCGCTTACGGGCAAAGGTAGGGATGATCTCACTTACAATCCCGAAAGCCGGTAAGATCATGATGTAAACTTCGGGATGTCCAAAGAACCAGAATACGTGCTGGAATAGTACTGGGTCACCACCACCGGCAGCATTGAAGAAGCTGGTACCAAAGTGAATATCCATCAACATCATGGTAACCACACCTGCCAGTACTGGCATAACCGCTATAAGTAAAAAAGCAGTGATCAACCATGTCCATACAAATAACGGAAGTTTCATCATGGTCATGCCTGGGGCACGCATATTTAAAATGGTCGCAATGATATTGATAGCCCCCATAATGGAACTAATCCCCATCATATGGACAGCAAAAATAAAGTAAGTAACACTTGGGGGGGCATAAGTTGTTGAAAGTGGAGCATAAAATGTCCAGCCAAAGTTAGGGGCTCCACCGTCCATGAAGAGAGTGCTGAGCATCATGGCAAACGCAAATGGTAAAATCCAGAAGCTCCAGTTATTCATGCGAGGTAGCGCCATATCGGGGGCTCCTACCATCATAGGTAGCATCCAATTTGCTAAGCCAACAAAGGCGGGCATAACCGCACCGAAAACCATGATTAGTCCGTGCATGGTGGTCATTTGGTTAAAAAAGTCGGGCTGTATTAACTGTAAGCCAGGTTGGAATAGCTCTGCTCGTATCATCAGTGCCATGCAGCCACCGGTCAGAAACATAGCGAAGCTGAACCATAAATAGAGAGTGCCGATATCTTTATGGTTAGTGGTATAAAACCAGCGACTTATACCTGCTGCTGGGCCGTGATGCTCTGTATGCTCAACCTTTGTCATGGTATTCATCATCAGCCTCCTATTGCTTAGCAGCGATTTTGAGTTCATCGATGGCGGCAGGTTCTACCTTATCGCCCGTATTATTACCCCATGCATTGCGCTCGTATGTGATGACAGCAGCTAGATCAACGGCACTGAGTTGCTCGCGGAACGCCTGCATAGCGGAGCCAGTTTTTCCGTTTAATACAATGTCGATGTGTTGGTTGATATCGCCAGTTGCTATAGGGCTATCTTTTAGACCTGGGAAAACATTCGCAATACCTTCCCCATTAACTTGGTGACAAGCAGCGCAGCTCGTTTTATATACGGCTTCACCTCTAGTCATTAGCTCTTCCATGCTGATGCTTTGTTTAGCTGATGCGATCTCTTGGGCTTTGGTGTTTTTTTGTTGTGCAACCCAAAGTTCATATTCAGCTTGGGGGCGAACATCCACAACTATTGGCATAAAGCCATGATTTTTACCGCAGAGCTCAGTGCACTGGCCGCGATAGATTCCAGGTTCGGGAACGTTAGTCCAAGATTCATTAATGAAACCAGGGATAGCATCTTTCTTTACGGCAAAGGCAGGCACCCACCAGCTGTGGATAACATCAACAGAGGTAATTAAAAAACGTACTTTTTTCCCGGCAGGAATAACCAGAGGATTATCAACTTCAAGAAGGTAGTTTTCTCCTTTCTCCTCCTCGTTGTTAATTTGTTCAAGCGGTGTTGTCGTATTCGAGAAAAAGTCGATATCTTCGCCAAGGTATTGGTAGCGCCATTTCCATTGATAACCGGTAACCTGAATATCGATGTCTGCATCGGACGGGTCGTACATTTTGACGAGTGTTGCTGTGGCAGGAATCGCCATTGCGATGAGAATAGCAAATGGGACGAGCGTCCAGACAATCTCAACTAAGGTATTTTCATGAAAGTGGTGAGCTTTAGCACCACGAGATTGGCGGTGGTGGAATATCGACCAAAACATTACGCCAAATACGACTACGCCGATGGCTACACAGATCCAGAAAATAATCATGTGCAGGTCGAAGACAGACTGACTGATTTCAGTCACGCCTCGAGGCATATTGAGTGCCCACTCCGCGCGGGCATATGAAACGCTACTCGTTGATATAAGTAACGTTATCAGTCTAGTCACTTTCATCACAGGCTCCCCCTATTCGGGCTCGTCCTGTTCGAAATCTGTCCACTAGGGGCGCTGTAAAACAACATTTAGGCGGTACAATTTTACATAGTCTCAGCCTTAACGCTGTAACTTCTGCAACGTCGGTAGTGACGGGTTTCAATCAGGTTTGATGACCCGAGCTCCATCCCATCTTTTGTTATTATCCGTCCGTTTGTTAACCTAAGTATAGCAGTGGAATATTGATATAAGTCAATATAATAAATGTTTAATTTTTTATATGTTGCGAATGTGTTGTTAAATGTGAGTGAAAATCTTTTAAATGTTATTAAAATTCACTAAGTGCCAGCGATTGATAAAGCCCAGCGGGTTAGTAGTATCACGGCCACAATAAAAACGATTAGAGTAATGATACCCAGCAGAATGTAAGGCCAAAGGCTTCCTTTGGTAAAGTCCCGTTCTCTGTTTTGCTCAGATTGAACTCCAAACATGGCTGCAATTACACTTAAAATCATTTGCCATAAGGTGGGATGTTGGTCTGACATGGAAATCTCCATTTGCGCATCGGCTAACTTATGTCGAAGAGGGCTTATGTTGTAGAAATTACTCTTTTAGATATTACGCTTTTTTTGATCGTCAGCGTAATGATCTTTAAAAAGCTCAACGAAGGAGGCTTATTTTGGTAAAGAGTTTCGTCTTTTCTTTAGCTCATAAAGTGCGGCTAATGAGTTAGAAAGAATAGCCGTTAAAATGATGGCCCCGCCAATGAAAGTACGTTCGGGAGTCTCTTCTCCAACGGCAAGCCAGACCCAAATAGGCCCCAGAATAGTTTCAATCAGTAGAAACAGGCTTACCTCCGCAGAGGGAATGTAACGTGGAGCCCGCATCAATAGCCATGTAGCAAGTGGCATTTGAACGAGTCCCATAATGGATAACCATAAATAGCTTTTGGTGGGTAACGAAAATGGTGATGCGTGCGGAATGGCTAATAAACCAGCAACAATACCGGATACAGCAATGATCGGTAATAATGGCAGATTAGAAAAGTGCCTCAATAGTGTGAGTACTGCGCCCATCGAAATAGCTAAGCATAATGCTGCGATATCGCCTTGCCAGTGGCTTCCGTTAAAAGAGCCCGCAAAGATAGTGACAACCCCAGCAAAGGCGAGGATTATGGCGAATAATACGCGAAGCTTAATCGGTTCATAGAGAAATATACGAGAGAAAATGGCGGCAAAAAGCGGGGAGCTAGCCAGAATAACAACGGTGTTAGCAGTGCTTGTATGTCCTATTGAATAAACAAAAAGTACGGTGTTAATGCCGTATAATACGGCAATAATGGCAGCTGCAATCCAGTTTTTACGGCTATCAGGCAAATGGTTTTTCTGCCGGTTGAATAGCATTAGTACACTGAAGGCTAAGCAAATCAACCAGCCACGCCAAAAAACAACATCCCAAGATGATGCTTCAGTAAGTCTGATTAGCATGGCGTCAAAGCTAAGAACTAATGCGCCAATAGCGGCAATCTGAACGCCTTTTGTGTGAGGTGTCTGCGTCAAAAATGTAACCCTAATACTATTATAAAAAACAGGGAGAGTAGCTGAGTATGACCCTAGATACCAGCCATGGGAAAGCATCTGTTGAGCACTTACTGGGAGCTCAAGGCTCAGGTGTTGTACTGTATATTGAAAATCACCCGGTTCGACCGAAAAATATGCAAGGTAACGAGTCGCTTTCGGTACCTGTACTGATCGATTTGAATGGCAATCATTGGCGTAAAATATTTACGATCTTTGCAAAATTGATGTCACCAGATGATAACTGGAAAGAGTATCGGGATAGCGATTTGCTAACAGAAAAAGAGGCTATCTGTTTCACAGGCCATTTACTGGCGAGTGCTCAGGTACATATCGTGTCTGGTAAATCTTGCTGGGAACGTATGGGATTTGATATGGATGAGTTTATGCCACTAGATCCACAGCAACGTCTATGGGTAAAGGGGGATGTTTTATGCTCGCCTTATTTTGATTATAGGCAGTTTCCCAATGCATTAATCGTCATAGCGCGAGAGTGGATACAAGCAAGAAGGGCGCTGGTTCAGTAATGGCTTCAGGCCAGTAATAAATTATGCTTTTATATGTAAAAAGCCACTTCCTGTTACTACTAATAAGTAACTCAGAAGTGGCTTTTTTGTAACTGAATACGATTATGCGTTCAGTTTGGCTTTTACTTCTAAACGGCGGCGATGCAATACGGGTTCTGTATATCCGCTCGGTTGAGCGCAGCCTTCAAACACCAACTCACACGCTGCCGCAAAGGCAATGCTGTTATCAAAGTCAGTCGCCATCGCATCATAAGTAGGATCGTTAGCATTTTGCCCATCCACAATGGCTGCCATGCGTTTTAACGTTTCCATAACTTGCTCTTTAGAACAGATGCCATGGTGCAGCCAGTTAGCAATATGCTGGCTAGATATACGCAATGTGGCGCGATCTTCCATCAGTCCAACATTGTTGATATCTGGCACTTTTGAGCAACCAACACCTTGATCAACCCAACGAACAACATAACCAAGCAAACCTTGTGCGTTGTTATCCAGCTCTTGCTGAACTTCTTCGTCAGACCAGTTTGGGTTAGCTTCAACAGGGATAGTCAAAATATCATCTAGGTTGGCACGAGTGCGGTTTTTCAGCTCTTCCTGGCGAGCGAAGACATCTACTTTATGATAGTGCATTGCATGTAAAGTTGCGGCTGTCGGAGACGGAACCCATGCGGTGTTTGCTCCGGACATTGGGTGGCCTATTTTAGCCTGTAACATGTTAGCCATCTGGTCAGGAATTGCCCACATGCCTTTACCAATCTGAGCTCGACCACTTAGACCGCATAATAGGCCGTTATCAACGTTCCAGTCTTCATATGCACCAATCCATTTGGCCGACTTCATGTCGCCCTTTCGTACCATTGGACCTGCTTCCATTGATGTATGGATTTCGTCACCGGTACGGTCAAGGAAACCTGTGTTGATGAACACCACGCGCTCTTTGGCGGCACGGATACACTCTTTCAAGTTAACCGTAGTGCGGCGTTCTTCATCCATAATACCCATTTTTAGCGTATAACGAGCCAGGCCTAGCGCATCTTCTACACGACCAAACAGTTCATTTGAGAAGGCAACTTCTTCAGGGCCGTGCATCTTCGGTTTTACGATATACATCGAGCCTGTTGTGGTATTTCTATACTTACCTAGCTCTTTAACATCGTGTACCGAGATGAGCGAGGTGACCATCGCATCCAAAATCCCTTCAGGTACTTCGTTGCCGTCTTTATCGATAATGGCGCTGTTGGTCATTAGATGGCCAACGTTACGCACAAACATCAGGCTACGGCCTTTTAGTGCAATTGAGCCGCCATTGATCGAAGTGTATTTGCGATCAGCATTCATTGAACGAGTAAAGGTATTACCGCCTTTGGAGACCTCTTCGGTAAGGTCCCCTTTCATTAGGCCAAGCCAGTTACGATAGATGACAACTTTATCTTCGCTATCAACAGCTGCAACCGAGTCTTCACAGTCCATGATGGCAGTTAGTGCTGATTCCATAACGATATCTTTGATACCAGCAGCGTCGTCTTTACCTATCAGGCTGTTACGATCAATTTGGACTTCAAAGTGAAGGCCGTTGTTCTTAAACAAGATACTCGTTGGTGAGCCTGCATCACCCAGATAACCAATGAGTTTTTCTGGTTGGGCTAGAGAGGCTTCTGAACCGTCACGTAATACAATCACTAGCTGGCCATTTTGTACGCTATAGCCTGCAGAGTTTTTGTGAGATCCACTTTCTAATGGCGCCGCTTCATCAAGAAAGTTACGGGCAAATGCAATTGTCTTAGCGCCACGTACCGGGTTGTAGCTACTTCCCGCTTCAGCACCACCTTCTTGAGAAATAGCATCAGTACCGTATAAACCATCATAAAGGCTGCCCCAGCGAGCATTAGCCGCATTTAATGCGAAACGCGCATTCATGACCGGTACTACTAGTTGTGGACCTGCCATGGTGGCCATTTCTGGGTCAACATTGCTGGTTTCGGCGCTAAAATCAGCGCCTTCAGGAACGAGGTAACCAATAGTTTCTAGGAATGCTTTATATTCACTGAAATTAAAAGGCTGGCCTTTACGGCTTATATGCCATTGGTCGATTTGCGTTTGAAAATCATCACGCTTCGCCAGTAACTCTCGGTTACGAGGGGCGAGATCATGAATGACAGCGTCCATAGCAGACCAGAACTGATCATTACTGATGCCTGTGCCAGGTAGCGCTTCGTTATTAATAAAATTATAAAGACCTTCAGCAACCTGCAGGCCGCCAGTCTGTACACTTTGACTCATAGTAGTAATGCCTCATTGTATATGGCCCGGTTCGGTGCGAGGCAACCATGACCGGTCGTTATAAAATATGCGCAATATTTAGATAAAAATTGTGCAATGCAAAAATACATCAAAAATAGCCGCTTTGTCGCCCCTGGCACGCCTAAAGTATGAGATTACTGGTCGCAAGAATTAGTTCTCGATCTGGGCACGGATGTCAGTGGGTAAAGGTACAGATTTGCCTGTGTGATGATCCATCCAAACAACTTTAGCGTAACCCGTGCTCACCGCTTGTGTGTTGTCACTGGCGCTGTAAATATCATAGAGGGTCATAAAGCTAGAACGCCCGGCTTCACTCACATAACAATCGATGCGTAATGTGTCGGGGTAGACAACTGGACGCATAAAAGTGCAGCCTACATTGATGACGACCGGATCAACGCCATTGCCATCCATAGCTGCGCCCATTTTAGCGAGCAGTTGGACACGTGCCTCTTCAAGATAACGCATGTACATAGCATTGTTGACGTGACCATAAGCATCCATATCACCCCAGCGGACAGGTATTTCGCAGCTATAAATTAGTTTTCTCTTGTCTGTGTTCATTCACATTATCCGCTAGCTATTGTTCCTATGAAGAAGAAACTCCTAGCTCATAAGATAAGTGAAAACACCTACTATGTGAAGCCTAGGACTTTTTAAGTCTTCTTACTTCTGTGTAAATGAACATCCAGCTGAGGGAAAGCAATCTCTATATTATTTTTCTTAAAGCTCTCATCAATAACTTGATTGATTTCATGTGTTACTGGAAGCCTATCTGCCATGGTACTTACAAATAGTCTCAATTCTAAATCGAGTGTACTTGCACCGAAGGCAACGAAGAAAGCGCTAGGCGCTGGATCTTTTAGTACCTGAGTATGCTGAGTGGCTGC
>JAWUYS010000073.1:0-18211 GCA_034110685.1 Neptunomonas sp. | reverse complement strand
TAGAATACGTGACTTAGGGCTCAAGGGTATTTTCACAAACTTATCCTTAATTATTAGTGTTAGCTTAAAGTGTACTTATTGTACCTTCCCTCACTGTTACAGTAATGTAGCAATAGTGTCTTTCTTTAAGCTGAATACATTCAAGCAGATCAATTTTTTTATAAGCGTGTAACAAAATATTGAGTATTGAACTATATTAATCCAACTAAAATAAACACGTAAATATATAGAAGATGTCTATTTTTTGCTGGTTCTACTAAGCCCCATAACCAAAAGGATAAGTTGTGATCATGGTAGCTAACATCGTTATAGGTATGGTTGCTCTCCTTCACGTTTACTTTTTAGTGCTCGAGATGTTTCTTTGGGATAAACCGACTGGATTACGCGTCTTTAAACAGACAAAAGAGCAGGCCTTTGCCACAAAAATACTGGCTGCAAATCAAGGGTTATACAACGGCTTTTTAGCGGCAGGCCTTATTTGGGGTCTTATTCTTGGAAGCAATGGCACCGATATAAAAGTGTTTTTTCTAAGCTGTATCGTTATTGCCGGCCTATATGGTGGAGCAACCGCTAGCCGCAGGATTATAGCTATCCAAGCAGCGCCAGCCGCATTGGGCCTGATCCTTGTGCTTTTAAACATGTAGCAGCGCTGCATTCGTAATAAAACGCTAGCGTACTCATTGCAAAAACCTTGGATATTCCAATAGCCACACCGATCGCCCCATCGCCTTCCTTAAATAACTATCATCGCCCTCCTACCCGTCTTTTTTTCTTGCAGCTGAACGATGGCTTAATTTCAGATTTTAAAACAATCGTTTTAGTCTATACTCTCGTAAGCCAGTCTTTCAATTTACAACGTAACTTGTCGATAACATTAAAAAAATAACAATAAAAAGGGTATTACATGACCACCGTTAAGCAGGCTACACGCCTTCAGTTGATTTCAAGAATCATCTGGTTTGTCATTTTTGTTGCCATCATTTTATTTCTTAGCTTTATCACAGGCCCCAAGATTGGTTCGATTATTCAGGGGTTAACTCCACCTAATTTGCCGCAAATAGCTAAGACGTCAAACCGTGTGTGGCTTGATCAAAATTGGGATCAAGCCGTTTCAAAAAAATATCACCATATAAGCCAAGGTACTCGAACCCTACCGATACCGTTAAGTTGGTTATTAGCTCTTGAAGAGCCTGCAAGCAATGCGTTTCTTTCTCCCTTTACTTCACAAGGGAAATTCACAGATAACAAATATCTTTTAAGGTTTGGGTTTATTGAAGGGCAAACCAACGATTTAAACCCACATGGCCTGCCTATTGGCATTGCCAGTACCCCCTATCAAACATTACCAGGTATAAAGAGCCCAACAACGGCCGTAGGATTTAACTGTGCAGCCTGTCATACCGCCCACATTACATATAAGGATACGGAATATGTGATTGAAGGAGGCCCTGCTGCAACCGATCTTGGACAGTTAACTCAAGCGCTTGGGGCAGCGTTGGGCCAAACACTGATATCTTCTAAACTCCCTATTTTCAATGGCCGCTTTGAACGCTTTGCTAAAAGCGTTCTAAAAGATGATGCCTACAATGACGCTAATATCTTGAGCCTTAGCCAAGAACTTGGGGACCTAGTAGCACAATTAGCGAATACTCCTAATGCAGTAGACATAGTTGAAGGCTATACACGACTAGATGCATTGAACAGAATCGGTAATCAGGTTTTTGCTTTAGATCCAAAACGCTACGAAAACTATGTAGCCATTGATGCACCCGTCACCTACCCACACATTTGGACCGCCTCATGGTTTAACTGGGTTCAATATGACGGTTCTATAATGCAGCCTCTTGTGCGTAACACCGGTGAAGCAATGGGTGTTAATGCCAATATAGATACCAGCTCACCCAAAGGTGAAAAAAGATTCTCTTCTGCCATTCCAATCAATAACCTGTGGTGGATAGAGCAAGCCCTCAGTGGCGATGCTCCACTTCCAAAGCGCGAATTCACTGGATTACTATCACCTAAATGGCCTGACAGTTTCCCTGCAATTGATCAGAAAAAAGCAGAACATGGCGCAAAGCTTTATCAACAGATTTGCCAAGGCTGCCACTTAGTACCTATAAGCTCCGAAGAAATCTGGCAACCAAAATACATGGCGCCAATTAAGTACATTGTCGATGGCGTAGAAC
The DNA here is from genome assembly GCA_034110685.1 of Neptunomonas sp. Classification (GTDB taxonomy): domain Bacteria; phylum Pseudomonadota; class Gammaproteobacteria; order Pseudomonadales; family Balneatricaceae; genus Neptunomonas. Next base: position 16,025 of record JAWUYS010000073.1, on the reverse strand, counting down.
AGCAAACATCTGACTCAGTACTTAACTTGAAGCTCATCCCTCACGATCAGATTGGAACAGATCCCGCTCAAGGAAATGTTATTGCAAATCGAACAGTTAATACTGCGGGTAAGGATGATGCTGACACCTTAACAGGCACAAAAGGAATGGGTATTGATACTGACATTTGCGCTCCAGCACCCACGCTGCCAACCTTCTCATTGGACACTAAAAAAAGTGAGTATAAAAAAGAGCAGCTAGTTAATGTTCCTATCAGCGATGGATCAAGTATTAATTTTGGTCTGGCTCTGGGTGGAATCGTGCAACAAGCTAATGAGGCTTGGTTTGAAGAAAACTACATTGCAGAGCAGAATCAGACCTACTACACCAAAGGGCGCCCAAACTGCTTAAGAGTCAGCGGTGGCTACAAAGCCAGACCCTTAAACGGCATCTGGGCTACGGCACCCTTTTTACATAATGGCTCAATACCTTCATTGATGGATTTACTTTCACCACCCAATGAAAGACCAAAATTAGTGCAACTCGGTAATATTGCATTTGACCCGCTAAAAGTTGGCATCAAACAAAGTAAAAACTCACAAAAACATAAAGGTGAGAAATACAACCGCGAAGGTTTTTTCATTCTCGACACAGCGGTACCTGGCAACAGCAATAGAGGGCACGAATTTTCGAGTGCTTGGAACAATAGTAAAGGCTGGGATCAGCAAGAAAAAGGGGTCATTGGACCCGAGTTTACGCCTGAAGAACGCCTTGCGTTAATCGAATATCTCAAAACCCTTTAATCTGCTTTCAGTAAATACAGGCTGTAAAAATGACAACGACTGATACACAAGCAAAGAACTCACCAAAAAAGGGATTAGTCGCTAGGTTTCTTGGTTATATGATCGAAAACAAACCTGATTTACTTTTCGGGGTTATAAGAAATACGCGACCAAACTTGGTAATGCCCAACAATGGCCCCGTCTTTATTACCCGGTTTAACGACGTTCAAGAAGCCTTAAACCTTCCAGACATATTCAATGTAACTTATGGCCCAATGATTGATCCTTCCGTTGGGCCCTTTATGCTGGGTCGCGACTGCACCACCATTAACCAACGCGATAAAGGGATTATGAAGTCCCTCATGCAACGCGAAGACTTGCCTTTGATCCGAGAAAAAGTCGCCTATTTAGTGAATGAAGCGATCGAGCATCAAATACAAAACCAAAAAATTGAAATCGTTAATACGATTTCCCGCTGGGTACCACTGAAGTTAACCGGAGAGTACTTCGGCTTTCCTGGTCCTGATATGGAATCCATGTTCCGCTGGTCACTGGCAACCCAACTAGACATGTTTCATAACTTAGATAATGACTCGGTGATACATCAGAACAATATCGATGCGGGTCATGAGATGAAGACCTATCTGCAAAAATTAATACCAGAAAGGCGTGAAGCGCTACAGAAAAACCCAGAAATGGATGACATATTGTCACGTTTACTAAAATCACATTTCCCTGAAGCCATTCACTTTGATGATGAGCGAATCATGGTCAATATCATGGGTACTTTGGTAGGTGGCGTAGAAACTACTTCGCAAGCTGTGGTGCAAATTCTGGATCAACTGTTTAAACGCCCAAAGATATTAGAGCAAGCTATTGCAGCAGCAAAAACTGACGACAACCACCTTCTCTATCAATACTGCTGGGAAGCTTTACGTTTTAACCCTATTAACCCTTTTGTGGTACGTCGCTGTGCTCGCGATTATAAAATTGCGCGCGGCACATTACGTAGCGCCACCATAAAAGCAGGCTCGCTAGTATTCGTCTCAACCCGCTCCGCCATGAGAGACGGGCGGCAAGTTCCAGCGGCCTCACAATTTTGCATCGACAGACCGCCCTATCATTACCTACATATGGGACATGGCATGCATACCTGCCTTGGTGACCAACTCAGCCAAGTACAGATTCCCGAAATTGTTAAACGAATATTAAAACTACCGAATGTTCGACCAAGCTCGGCAATGGACTTCAAAGGAGGTCCATTTCCTGAGAGCTATAGTATCGAGTTCGACTCTATTGATTAGATAGCGTTAGTACATTACGTAAAATTTAAGTAAACCTTCTTCACACATTGCCCTAAAAACAGGACGTTTCTGGGCTACTTTCTCACTACTGAGAACGAGATATAAAAAATATGGCGCCATATACTAAAAACATCAATGACATCATCGATAAAGAATCGGCGCATATTGGCAAAGAGTCAGACCAAAAACGAATGGGCTTATCATTTTCGGGCGGAGGAATTCGCTCAGCTTCATTTGCTATGGGTGTTTTACAGTCATTAGTCTCTGATAAACAGCTGGAAAAAATGGACTATCTTTCCACTGTCTCTGGAGGAGGGTATCTAGGCTCTTCTCTTACCTGGTTTTTGAGCCAGAAAGACGATAATGGCGAACACTATGGAACCCGACCGGATAACTTCCCTTTTGGTAGAAAACGAGAGGGAGGCAAACATAATAGCAAAAACGCCATTCTCGACTTCATTCGACAACATGGTAATTATTTAATCCCAGGGCATGGCTTAAGCTCCCAGTCTCTGATTGCAACCATTTTACGGACTATGCTGGTTTCATTGGCTATCTATTTTGCTCTGGCAACAAGCATCATGAGTTTTGCATTGTACGCCGTACCAGAGAAAAAATTGTTTACCGGCTGCCTGTATGCACTAGGTGTATTCGCCACTCTGTGGGTTGCTACCTCAACGTTTTATTCTCTTTATTCATTTTTTAAAGGCACTAGGTATCAATTCTCCGTTTTTATACAAAAATGGTTAGGCCGGTTGATCAATATAATGATTATATTACTGGTCATCGGATCGATGCCTTATATACACGACAATGTATCAATTATCGCGAAGCTGATAATGGTCGTGGAAGAGGACTCGGACACCGCTTCAAATATTGCTGGAGCAAGCACAGCCTCACTCGCCATGCTTTTCGGTACGATATTAATCCTGTTTTATCGACGTAAACAAATGAACTCGACAGGCCAAGGAACGTCTTCGGTTCAAATCATCATTGGCGCAATACTCTTATTATTTGGCATTCTCTATGGCGCCTATGTTGCAGCACTCTACGTTAACCTTCACTGTGAAGACTGGGTTTACTCCATTGCAGCAGGTTCGCTACTCTTCGGCTTAGTCTGCAACGTGAACTTTTTTGGCCTGAACTACATGTACCGTAACCGCTTAATGGAAACCTTCATGCCTGATCCTGAGAGCTTAAAAACTGGACGCTGGGGGCTAGCACTCGCGGCAAACACAGGCAAAGTCCATAATATGTGCCAAGCTCCAAACCAGCGCCCCTACCATTTAATCAACTGCAATATCGTATTAACAGATTCTCACAATGCAAAATATCGTGGAAGAAAAGGCGATAGTTTTACCATATCACCTCTTTACTGCGGCAGTGATGCTACTGGATGGCGTCAAACTAAAGCTTACATGTATAACTCTTTTCGTAGTGGTGTCACTCTACCAACAGCCATGGCAATTTCAGGTGCCGCCGCTAACCCCAATGCAGGTGTAGCCGGCAAAGGCATTACCACTAACCAGTTTGTTTCAACATTAATGTCCCTACTCAATTTACGGTTGGGTTTTTGGGCGGACAACCCAAAAACCGATAAAAGCTGGCTCCCACCAAATTATATCTATCCCGGCATAAAAGGTGGCGTCTCACTTAATAGCGGGCTGCATGAAGACGATCGCGCGGTAGAGCTCTCTGACGGCGGTCATTTTGAAAACCTTGCGATTTATGAATTATTTAGAAGACGCCTCGATATTATTGTAGTGACCGATGCTGGCGCAGATGCACAATACCAGTTTAGCGACCTCGCTAATGCCATAGAAAAAGCGCGAGTTGATTTTGGTATTAATACCATTTTTTTAGATGACTACCCTTTTGAGGCGATCGCTCCAGACTCTGATACAAAACAGAGTGAAACAAACAAACAAAATTACCACTTTGCTAAACGCTGCTTTGCTATTGCGAAAATTGAATACCCAAAAGAAGACAACGATGAAGAGAGAAAAATAGGTCACTTAATTTATATCAAACCAACCCTGATCGATGGGCTTAGTCCTGATGTGCTCAGTTACAAAAGGCTTCACCCTACCTTTCCTCATCAATCTACTGTCGATCAGTTTTTTACAGAGCAGCAGTTTGAAGCGTACCGTGAACTAGGCTATTACCTGGGCTGGCAAATGTTGAATGACAATAAAGTAAAGAGTTTGCTATAAGCGGGTCAAAGCTTGAATAAATTCAACTCCCATACGCAAAGTAGGGAGTTGAAACTGTTCTATACTAACGTCTGTGAACTACTGACAAATAAAATACCGAGCTGTAGAAAAATCAACAAAAAAGTACCCAATTATTTAACAATCCTTATTTTTAAGCAGTCAAAGGATAATATGATTAAGAGCTTCCTTAGCATTTTCAAGTTAGCCACTATGTTGCTAATGATTAACTCATTTATGGGTTTGGCACTCGCCGACGAAACCGAGAAAGTTCTGACCATCAACACTATGGATTCGGCCATAGATCTAACGCCTTACATCAACATATATGAAGATGCCGGTAAGAAGCTAACCTATGAAGATTTTGCAAAATCAGAATTTTCACAACAATTTAAGTCTCTGAACAAAGCTGCAAATTTTGGATTTAGTGAATCGGCATGGTGGGTAAAACTACGAATAGTAAATGATCATGACCAAGCACAAAGAGTAACTGTTCGACAAAATTACCCATTAATTGACTATGTAGATTTTCATAGCCAGCAGGACGATAGTACCTGGCTAAGCTATTCAACGGGGGACCGAAGAGAATTCTCAACCCGCCCCATTAACTTTATGGAATTCCTATTTCCTGTAGATTTGCCCGCTAACGCTGAAACAACCATTTTCATGCGCTTTGAATCTAGCGGACCAATTAACATCGGCCTTGATTTACAATCGCAGGTCAGCCTCTTTGATACTGTTAGTAGTAATCACCTCATCACAGGTATTTACTATGGCGGCTTCATTATCCTAGTGTTTTACAACCTGCTGTTGTTTATCGCTATAAAAGATAGAACATTCATCTATTATCTGCTTTATCTCGCTAGCTACGGACTGTTCTTTGCTGTGATGAATGGCTTAGCTTTTCAGTATTTTTGGCCTGGCAACCCTTGGTTGGCAAACCAAAGTTTAATTATTTTACTATCACTCTCTTTGATCTGGTCGTTACAATTTTCCCGTTCAATACTATCAATCAAAGATATTTCACCAATATCAAATCACATCACATCTGGGTTGATCATAGTAAGCGTCATACCTCTGTTCATCTCTCCATTTATGTCTTATAGATCAATCATTATTCCCATGTCGCTCATTACCATTTTGTGCACTATCCAGTTAATGGCTATGGGGTTCATCGCTTTTTCTAGAGGGTCAAAACCAGCCCGATATTACCTCGTGGCATGGAGCACTCTATTAATTGGTATTTTTGCTTATATGCTCAAATCTTTTGGGATATTGCCACACAATACATGGACGCAAAATGGGCAACAAATTGGGTCTTTAATAGAAATGGTTTTACTATCATTAGCCATGAGCAGCAAAGTTAACGAGTATAAAAAAGGCAGTTATATGGACTCCCTGACTAATCTGCCCAACCGTAGGTCTTTTGATGAGCGCTTCTCCAAAGAGTTCGAGAGTTTACAAAATCGCAAAGAAGGCCTGTTGTCGTTATTAATTATAGACGTTGATAATTTCAAACATTACAACGACAAATATGGTCATACACAGGGAGATGAGGCACTAAAATTTGTAGGTAAAAAACTGCAAAGTACTGCTCGTAAAAACACCATTCCAAGCCGCTATGGCGGCGAAGAATTTGCAGTAATACTGCCCAACACCTCAGCAGAACAAGCACATATCATTGGCGAACGTATTCGATCTAAAATCGAAAACGACAATGCTCAGCAACATAACTTAACCGTTAGCATTGGCGTAGCTACACTGGAAGAAAATAATTTTTCCTCACATCATCTGTTATTCGAAGCGGCTGACCAAGCACTTTATTATGCAAAGGAAAATGGGCGTAACCGCACTGAATCCTTTCGGTCGACCTTAAAAGATCGGCGAACCACATCTTGCTAAATGCCTAAATAAATACTGATAGCGCTGTTATACGGAAAATAATATGCACAACCCTATTACTGCCATTATTTTAGCCACGCTCAGGAAGTATCCTCAGGGGTTTAACGAATACACATTAATTCAAGCCATTGAGTCTGCTGGCCTTTTTGGGGCACTTGATGAGAACCTTGATGTTGCTCTGTTTCAGAAACATTTTTTAACGATGAATGCGCTTTATCAACTGCAGATTTCACTTTGGGAAGAAGACACTTTATACCTTGAGGTTTCAGCGCTACGCATTCATCTTGAATCAGCCAGTATTGAAGTTACCTGCACTGATGCAGCTCATCTTAACAACACGCCTCAAAGCATATTAAAAGGCGTTATAGAAGACAGCAGCAAAGACCTTCTACCCGAACAAAGCAGAAATGAAGCACTTAGAGCTTACTACTTGGATTGGTCTCACTATAACAGCGCCGATGAAGCCTCTGTGAAGCAGTTATTAAATAGCTTTTGGGAGCGCTTTTTAAACCCAGAGCAACGCGTAACCGCTCTCAACACATTAGAAATAACCGATAACGCACCCTCTCCTGTCACTATAAAACAACAATTTCGCTTATTGGCTGCCAAGCACCACCCCGATAAAGGTGGTAACCCCGATAGCTTTATCGCTATTCGCGAGGCGTATGAAATTTTATTACCTACGCGTTAAAAGTCATTACGAATACGTTCAAAGCGCGCAAACCGTGGTTTACCGTAACGGGTTTTTCCATTAAAACGATAGGTGATTATACTGCCAACTTCTGGTGGCGTTTTTCGCTCAGCATCACTGAAGCCGCTCCCGATCCTAAACCTTAGTCCATTACTGCTCTCAACTAATAAAGCCCCTAACATGCCTTTATACTTGCCCTTACCCGGTAATATTTCAATCACGCGAGCCTCAGCATCTTCATAGCTTTTCAGCTTAAGGAGATCATCCGTACGTTTAGCTTGATACAAGCCTGCTCCCCGGTAAAGCATGATGCCTTCGGCTCCTTTTTTAGTCCAACTCAGCAGTTGCTGCTCAAGGGCTGTTTGTGACTTAAAAGGAGAGATAGTAACGACGCTAATATGCGACTCATTAATAGTAGCTACCCACTTCTCCAACACAGTTCTGCGCTGCTCGAAAGTTCCAGGGTACTGCGGCAAATCAAATAAGTGAAAACTGACAGAGCGCCAATCGGTATCCGTCGCTTTGTGTTGCCTTGCTATACCAGAAACTTGGTCAAATTGTTGCCTGCCAATCCATAGTTCGCCCTCCATCGCTATATTCGGCAAAGATTGGGTAAACCACTCAGGGACATGAATAAGGTTCCCTTGGCGGGTTAACAAGCGCTTCCCATCCCAATAACCGCGGACTCCATCTAGCTTTTCTGCATACCAGTAGCCACTTAGATCAGCCTGTAAGCTTGCCTGATCAAGGCTTTCAGCTAATTGTAACGGTGGCAGAGCATTTGAATCAGCCGCGTTGACTTGCAAGGCATAAGTACTTAGCGCAAAAAACGTTATTGATGATAAAACATGGGGAGCACAGTGCAGCTTTGCAACATGCTTAATAAAAGGGGAGTTCATAAAACCATCCTTGGCCATTAATCCGATTGTAGAAGCGAAACCCGCTTCTTTCTTGCTTAACTACTTTGTCTAGCGACCTTCTCTAATTGCCTTATGTGACTGTCTTATTTAACTATAATACAGATTTAGTTTTTTGCTCTGGCTACGGCCACACAGACTATAAAACAAGGCAAGCTCTACTTAATAGTCTCACTATTTTGTGAAAAAATACTTCGATAAATTATGATAAAAACCACAGTGATTTACTATTTCAGCTGTTTCTTAATAGATTTTTGGCGCAAAATACAACGTAAAATAGATCACAACAATGTAGAGACTACCTATGCTATCCATTTTGCCCGACACGGCTGGAGACCTAATCGTTGTTCAAGCATCAGATTCATTGACGGCTGACGACTATAAAGATGTGCTGGTTCCACTAATTGAAGAAAAGCTCCCCACTTATGGACCGTTACGTGTCGTCATTTATCTTGATCCATCCTTTACCGGCATGGAAGCAGGCGCTATATGGGAAGATGCAAAACTAGGTCTTTCACATACTGAAGATTTTTTACGTGTAGCTCTTGTTGGAGGCCCAGATTGGATAGAATGGGCGACAAAGCTAGGTAATCATTTAATAAAGGGTGAAGCTAAGCACTTTGAAGAGCGCCAGTTTCTTCAAGCATTACATTGGGTAGATGACGCGAAGGCTTAAAACACATAAACAACGGCGCTAAATCGCAAGCATTCAGATAACGATTTAGCGGCGCTGCAATCTACCTTATTTAAGGACGCTTACCCACAGAAAAAGAACCATTTTGCTGAAACTGCACGGCCTCTTTACGCTTTTTGCCAATCAGTAGCGGCCCATCATCTAAAAATAAAAAGTTTTTCCAATGTCTTCTGAAAACATCCCATGTCGTTTCAATGACATGCTCACCTGCATAGCAAAAATACACAATGCTGCTTCCTTCCCATTGAATAAATTCTGCAAGTACCTCAGGCAAGGCTTCAGCATCGCTATCCCATGCACCTTGCCAAAAACCTTTCTCTAACCAAGTATCCGCTTTGCTTGCCCAGTCATCTTTTGCTAACTCACTGGCATCCAAGCTGTCTGTACTAATGTTCAGTGCCCAAATCTCGCTTGCCCGAGCACTGCTCAACGGCTTGATCTGGACAAGGTCATCTTCAGGGACCGGCATATCTTTATGCTGATAAAACCATAGATAACGGTACTCATTTATAGGGGTATAATTCATCTTCCAACTCTATTCAAACAATATAAGCAGAGTATACCGGCTAGCGATGTAAGACACACCTGTGTACTCTTACACGCTTATCTCTCCAATACATTACATCACACAACGCGATCAGGCATAATGTGCTCCATGAATAAACGCCCAACCAAAGCACAAACCCGCCAAGAGCTTGAAGATCAGGTTCAAGCATTCTTAAAGAATGGCGGTAAAGTTAAAGAAGTCGATAGTGGAGCCAGCGGCCTAGAAGATGGCGCTTACCACCGCAATAGCTTTGTTTTTGGACATCCAAAACAAGAACGTACGCCTGTGCCTGAAGCGCTCAATGCAATCGATTCTCGCCGACGCTCTAAAGTTGAAAAGCCAACTTTAGTTCATTCTAAGCGCCCAAGAAAGAAAATAATTTACGATGATTTTGGCGAACCTGTACGTGAAGTGTGGGTCGAAGAATAAAGCTGAAAAATCTCTTTCCTTTTTTGCAAAATCAGAGCTATAGTGAATTCACAAAGTTCATAAATACTAAAGAAAAAGGACCCCGGTAAGTTACGTTTTCAATGTTGATTTATACGCAACCTTTGGTTGTTGCAATTTACGTAGTAAGGAAATTATATGATCATCAACATCACTAACCGCCATGATAAAGTTTCACCAGCTCTTCGCGAAAAAATTGAATCTTGGTTAGAACACAGCCAAGAACGTTACGATGTTATTTCTAGTGCTCAGGTCACTCTTGATAAAACAGACCGTCTGGAAGAAGTTGAAGCCACTCTACATGCTGCTGGCAGAGAAATTAATGCTAAAGCATCTGATGAAAATCTTTTTGTTGCATTGGATGCACTAGCTCAAAAAATAGATCGCCAGCTAGCTAAACTACACGACAAACAGGTGCACAAAAAAGGCACACCTAAACATACTACTTTAATTGGTGAAGAATCCGTCAACGATGATGATATCGACGACGACGAGGTCTATCAGGCCTGAAAGTAACCCATTATTAGATACTAAAGGCCCTGCGGGGACTTTATTAATGCCTCTAATAAACCATATAAAGTGAACTTGATATGTTTAAAAAAACAACCAAAGCGTTACTCACTCCGCTTGTGGCACTTTTAATATTTTTAACGCCATTGTTTAGCCAAGCTAACGCTGAGTGGGCTGCTCCTCTTCTACAAAACCATCCTCTTGTAGGAAAAATATATAGCTTAGAACAGCAAGCATTCATCACAGAAAAGACGCTAATTACCGACTTACAAAAGTCCCCTTATGTGTTGATCGGTGAAAAGCATGATAATGAAGACCATCATCGACTCGAATTACAGCTTCTCGAATCACTAATCAACGAACCCCACAGGCACGTTGTATTCGAAATGCTCACCGATAAACAGCAAAACAAAATTGCATTACTAACATCAGATGACAGCCTAGATCAGATACATGCAAAGCTTTCTTGGAATGACAAAGGTTGGCCCTGGAAAGACTACGCTCCATTGATTCAACATAGTCTTTCAAAAGGCGCTAATATTAGTGCGGGTAATATCAACCGAGCCATAATAAAACAAATTTATCAGCAAAAAAATAGTGATACTTTATTCAATAAAGTTCGTTTCCAGACACTCAAAAACATCTCAGAAACAGCTAAAGAGCAGATACTAAACCAGGTATTTGAAAGCCACTGCCAACTCATGCCAAAAGCACAGCTAGCACCGATGATGAGTATCCAGCTAGCACGCGACGCCAGTATGGCCCATGCTATGTTGACGGGAGATGAGCCTTCTATTCTTATTGCAGGCAGCTTCCATACACAAAAAAACATGGGTGTACCGTTACACCTGCGCCAAGTAACAAAACAAGCCTCAAAAACACTACTGCTAGCAGAGGTTAGAACAAACCAACAACAGCCAGAGGATTACGCCTCACTGAGTGAGGCTGATTACATCTGGTTTACACCGAAACAGGTCGAAAAAGATTACTGTGAAGAGCTGCGTTTAAAGCATAAGCCATAAGACTTATGCTTTTGCTAAGCTCATTGAGAACTCATCAGCATCTTGCCATGCAGGAAACACTTCACGAAACTGCTGCACTTCACTAAGATGAAGTATCACTGTTTTAACAAAGCTTTCTCCTTGTGGCTTATCCAATATCAGCTCACCTTTAAAGTTTACTGCTAACGAATCACCACTGTAGTGCAGCCCAACACCATCTTCACCCACGCGGTTAACACCTAGCATATAACATTGGTTTTCAATGGCCCGCGCTTGAAGCAATGTTCGCCACGGACTACGCCGTGGAGCAGGCCAGTTAGCAACACAAATTGCGAGATCATAGTCATTTTGACAGCGCATAAACACAGGAAAGCGCAGGTCATAACAGATAGTCGGTAATATTCGCCACCCCGCATATTCAAAGATGACTCGCTCAGCGCCCGCCCTATAATGCTGATGCTCATTGCCCATTCTAAAAAGATGAGTTTTATCGTAAAACTGTAACTCTCCTTCTGGAGAGACTAAGAGCATTCTATTGATATAAGCGCCACTCTCTTGCATCGCGACTGACCCGCATACAGCGGCACTCAACAATGCCGCCTGTAGCTTCATCCATTCCAATGTCTCCCCAAGCATAGGCTCGGAGTGCTCTTCTGGGTTCATCATAAAGCAGGTCGTAAACATCTCAGGTAAAATGACGAGGTCAGTTTTTCCTTTTAATGGCTCTAGTTTTTCAGCCAACATCTGGCGGTTTTTTTCAGGAGCCTGCCATATGAGTTCGGTTTGCACCAATGACACACGCAAATCATCAAGTTTAATCATTAGTCCTCTCCTAAATCACAATCAATCGTTCAGCTGCGTGTTTCAATGTAGCGTCATCTTTTGCAAAACAGAATCGCACTAACTTCATATCTGGTGGTGTTTGGCAAAAAACAGAAACAGGTATTGCCGCGACGCCCACCTCTTTGATCAACCACTGACAAAACGCTACATCGCTCATATCACTAATAGCACTGTAATCAACCAACTGAAAATAAGTCCCTTCACCTGGTGTAAAAGAAAACTTACTGGGTTGAATCAGTTTATTGAACAGATCACGTTTATGCTGATAAAACGCAGGAAGGTCATGATAGTGTGAGGGCTCGTCTCGCATAATATCAGCTAGTGCCAATTGCATCGGTGTTGACGTTGAGAATGTCAGGTACTGATGCACTTTGCGAAACTCTGCCGACAATATAGCGGGGGCTACACAATAACCAATCTTCCATCCCGTCGTATGGTAAGTTTTACCAAAAGAGGACACCACGAAACTGCGCTGATATAGCTCAGGATGGCTTAATAGGCTGTGATGTTTCTGGCCATCAAAAACAATATGCTCATAAACTTCATCACCTAATAACAAAATGTCGGTATCACGTACCAGCTCTGCCAGTTGCTCCAGATCTTGAGCCGATAGAATAGAGCCTGTCGGGTTATGCGGCGTGTTGATAACAATCATGCGTGTTTTGGCAGTAATCGCATCCTTAAGATGTTGCCAGTCGATGTGAAAACCCGGAGGCTGTAACTGCAGATGTATGGCAACACCACCGTTAAGTTCGATTGCCGGCTCGTAACTATCATAAGCGGGATCAAAAACGATTACTTCGTCGCCGGGTTGCACTACTGCAGATATTGCAGCAAACAATGCTTCTGTCGCGCCCGATGTTACTGTTATTTCGCTCTCAGCTGATACCGTAGCGCCATATAAGGCAGCTACTTTTTTAGCAATCTCTTCACGTAGTACTGGCATACCCGTCATAGGCGCATACTGGTTAGCGCCTTGCCCAATGTATTGCCCTACTGCGTCTAATAGCTTTTTAGGTCCATCAAAATCTGGAAAGCCCTGCGATAAATTAATCGCATTATGCTCTGCTGCCATCTGTGACATAACAGTAAAAATAGTCGTACCAACTTTCGGCAACTTTGTTGTCGGATATTTCATATGAGGAAACTCAGCATGGAATAAACAGGAAACGCTAACGCGAGAATATCTGTCTAAGTGTATTATTTACGTAATGAAATGCAGATTTTCTCTGATACTTCACACGCTATCTTAAGACACACTTTAGCAAAGTTCTGCGACGACAGTAACAACTGAGGTACCGCACAATACGGCTATTTTTGCTGTTGGGTATTATTAGGAAATGGCTATCTAACTATTATTCATCATAAGGCTCAATTCGATAAACATCCATCGTATATCCTGATGATGCCAACTCATGGCTAAAAGTCTTTGTTTTAAGCTTACCCGTTATCCATATCGCATCATAAAGACTTTCTAACTTAACGCCGGGTTCATAGTCAGCATAAATAATCTGATTGGATGGTGGAGGTGGTACATGAATACACGCGCCAAAGTAGGGCACTAAAAAAAACTTATAAACATTTTGATCTTCACCCTCCACTGGTACAACAAAACCAGGGATTCGAACCATTTTCCCGTCCATTTCAGGGACGACAGGTGCCGATTGTAGTGCCTGCTGCAACTCATCCATTAATAGAGCCGTTTGGGGATCTAAGTCATCCAAAGCGCCTAAATCTCGGTCATCAAAAAAACCATCCAAGCTATAATCGGCGGGCATCAACTGCTCCCAATCTAGCTGCTCTACTTTTTCTCCGTTAAGCAGCATATCACCTGCTATGGCTTTAATCGAAAAGAGTACACAAAGTGTAAAAACACTTATTAAAGACCTGCTTGACGGCATACTAAAACCCAATCCTTACTTTAGAAAAATCATAAACACGAACACTCAATCAGAAGTAATATTAAGTAATACATGATCAAATAAGTTTATTAATATCGCGCCGTAAGCCCATCCGCAGCCGTCATTTGATAGGCCCGATAACCTGGCCATAACCCAGTTAGTGCCCCAGCCAACACAACACAAAGTAACATCGAAAAGTCATCCAGAGACAACCCCGCTGACTGAACGAATAAACCAAAATGTATTTCAAGCAATGGTCGTGCGAACATTAACAAGACTACAGACAACAATACACCTATCAAAGTTCCCGCTATGCTGACTAATGTAGACTCGAATACAAGTAAACTCACGATATGCCAAGGCCTCGCTCCGATTGAACGTAAAATAGCCATCTCTTTGCGTCGTGCCCCTAAACTCGTCAGCAGTACGGCCAACATACCTATAAACCCTGCCAGTACTACACACGCAGACACTAACAACAACGCGTTCTCTGCAACACGGATCAACTGCCATAACTGCTGTAAGGCAACCCCTGGTAATACCGCCTGAAGAGGCTCAGCTTTAAAGTTATTGATCTGTCGTTGTAAGTGAAAGGTACCCAATTTTGATTTCATACCGACTAACACAGCCGTTAACTCTTTAGGCTCTAGGCTTTTCTTTCTTATCTCATCTTCTGACACTTGCTGGCCACGAATGCGACTACCCGCTTGCCAACCAACATGAATCGCTTCAATTGCTTGCGAACTAACAAACACCGACTGATCAACGGGAGTTCCTGTTGGTTGCAATACACCTACTACAGAAAAAGGACGATCATCATGCTCGGAAAAGCTCGTCTTACCCACCCCATGGGAGAGCGTAATACGACTACCTACCTGATACTTGAGCTGCCTAGCCACATCTGCCCCAACCACTGTATCGAATAGATCATTAAATGCCTTACCTTGCTGAAAGAGCAATACTTGCTGCTGGCCTGTTTGATAATGCTCAAAGAAACTTGCAGAGGTTCCGACCACTCGAAAGCCTTTATGTGAATCACCAAGAGAGATCGGCTCTGCCCAAGCAACATGCTTGTTATTTTTAATTAGCTCAACACTTGTCCAGTTCATATTGTTTGAGGCTTGGCCAATATGAAAAATGGAATATAAAATAAGCTGTAGCTCTCCTCCTCTAGCACCAACAATCAAATCGGTACCAGAAACAGAACGGTTAAAGCTGTCTCGCACCTCGTCACGAATTTTTTCTACACCCACCAAGAGCATTACACTGAGCGCAATCGTCAGCACAATAAAAAACAAGGTATGGCGACGGCTCCAGCTACTGGACAGTGCAACACTAAGCAACATCAGCGACTCCGGCACAATTTATTTGTTGCAATAAAACCGTTCTATCAAAATAGCGGCTCAATGCCTCATCATGACTTACCAGTAATAATGTGCTTTTGTGCCTAGAAGCTTCTGCTAGTAGTAACTGTGTAAAAACATCGCGCGAGGCAGCATCCAATGCTGATGTAGGCTCATCAGCAATCAACAGATCAGGTGAGCCTATTAAAGCACGTGCTACCGCCACACGCTGCTGCTGACCAACTGATAACTCAGCAACCGTTACTCTTTGGCGCAACTGTTTTTCCAGCCCAAGCTCAATCAATAGCTGTTCTGCAGATTCTTTAACACTTCCGTAATGCGCCACTGCTCGTTGAGTACGTACCGCTGAAAAACGGCACGCCAACATGACATTATCTATTAATGATAGGTAAGGAAGCAGGTTAAACTGCTGAAATATAAAGCCGATGTGATCAGCCCGAAAGCAGTCTCTTTTTACAGCAGACAGTGATGATATATCACTACCTGCTATACTCACGACGCCAGAATCGGGCAATAAAAGGCCCGTCAGCAAATTAAGTAATGTGCTTTTACCACTGCCTGATGGCCCCTGTATAAATACACGCTCCCCACTATGAATATCACATGTAGCGATATCCAGAAGAGGTACGCCTTTTACCCAGGAATACTTAACTTTATCGAGCAACACTCTTGCCATGACTCTACCTACTACTGAACTTACAGGTTTTATTGCTTAAACCGGATTTCATTTAGTGTCGATGAAAGTGCTCCCGCGTTTTGTCCTTCATCACTCACCATCTGATAGCGAATTGATTCAATCATAGGGAAGTGCTCAAAAAGCCCTGTTGTAAAACCTGTCAACAACTCTGGTTTGGCACAGACAAACTGATAATGAGCTTTAAAATCCGCATGTTCGTCATGTTCGTCATGTTCGTCTTGTTCGTCAGGTTCGTC
>JAWUYS010000072.1:0-25560 GCA_034110685.1 Neptunomonas sp. | reverse complement strand
AGTAGATGGGCAGATATCGATTCAGTTGTATTAGTTCTTCAGCAACAGCGCACTGGCCGATTCATTAATGAGCCGTGCAATTAAAGCGTTATCAACATCCGGCTCCAGATCCTTTGCACTTCCCGCTCTATCTGTTGGTGTTGTAACCAACACCCCTTCTTGCTCTTCTACTAGGTATTCACCAGTACAGTTTCTACAGTAAACATGCTAACCGGCGGCTTGCTCTTTACGCAGCACCAATGTTGGACCACACATTAAACACTCATGCAGTGGAATACCTTGATCACTGTGGCCCACAATATGATCAAGTTTACCGGCAGCTCCCAACGCTAAAAAACGCTCTCCGAAAGTACGGTCAAACTGACCACCGAGATTTTCTTCGATGATGGAGAGTGCTTTTTTAATCGGCATTTCTCGCCGATATGGCCGTGTGCTGGTCATTGCATCAAAGGCATCACAGATACCAACAATGCGCGCATCGATCGGAATGTCATCTCCCTTCAAGCCGTTAGGGTAACCTTTGCCATTTGGCATCTCATGGTGAGAGCGAATAGCGGCCTCAGCTAACCAAGCCAGAGGATGGCCTGCCAATGTGCGCCAGCCAACTTCAGGGTGAGTTTTAATAACAGCGTATTCTTCTTCGGTAAGTCTGTCGGTCTTATTCAAGATATGGTCTGGTACACCAATTTTACCAAGGTCATGCAGAAAACCGCCTAACGCAATACGAGCAACATCAGCTTCAGGCAAACCTGATGCTCTTGCCAACAAGTGCGAGAAACGTGATACGCGCCATAGGTGCCCGCCGGTATAAGGATCACGCGCTTCGACCATCCACGCCATGACTAAAAGACTGCGTAACAAATCTTCCTGAAGGCTCTGTGTTTCAGCGGTACTGTTACCAAGAAAGCGACTTATATCATTGAATAAGCTCATACATTACCCTGAGAAATGAAAGCAAAAAAAACGCACAAACCAAACGGTTGCTTTGCAGTATAGAACGACTTCTCAGTTATTCCAGATTCGAGCAGTAGCTACTACTGCTCGAACCCATAAACACTATAAAGCCTGCTGACTGCTCTGCACCTTTATCAGTTTATAATGTAAATTTGCTGGTCATCTGCCCCATTTTTGCAGCACTGCTTAACAAACTATCACTAGACACGACAATAGCTTGTGATGCGTCTTTGTTATCTTCAATTACGTGCGCAATGCTATCCATACTGGTAGCCATTTCACTGGTTGTTCTTGCCACTTCTGCAATAGAGTCATATATGTCATTGCTGGTAAGTGAGGCTTGTCGAGTTTGTTTCTCTATTTGCTTGACGGCATTTTGAGCATCATCACTTTGCTTTTTCACATTGTCGATGCTGCTCTGGCTTTGCTCCATAGTGGTAATGACACAATCCGTTTGTTTCTGGATTGCTCTCACAGTTTTCGTTATTTCACCGGTGGCCGATACGGTTCTTTCAGCAAGAGAGCGAACCTCATCAGCAACCACAGAAAAGCCTCTTCCGGCATCACCTGCACGTGCCGCTTCAATAGCCGCATTAAGTGCAAGTAAGTTAGTTTGGTCAGCTAGCCCGTTAATGATTTCGAGTACGCTATCGATCTTTTGTGAGTCTTTCTGAAGTTGTGCTAACTGCTGAGACGACTGCTCAACAATATCAGAGGTACTGGTCAGTGCTTGCATGGCTAGTTGTATCGTATTACCACCGTTGATCGCAGCACTATGTGCACTATCTGTTTCATTATTAAGACTTTTTATACTATCAGCAACATGGTTAGCTGTAACACTAATCTGCTCTGTAGCACTGGCTAGCGTATTGGATTGGTCAGATACTATATTGTTGTTTTCTGCGATAGTTTGCACAGAAGTACTTAATTCTGCGGCTTGTTGGTTCAGCATTTTTTGGCTACTAATCACCTCCCCGATCAATGTTCTTAAATCGTTAGCCGTGGTGTTTACCGCAGAGGATACTTGGTCGAATTCATCGGGGTGATTAGTATTCACAGCGATATTTTGATTGAGCTCGCCTTGTGCAATAGCACGCAGGTGGCGGATAATTCGTTTCAGTGTTGCGGTTGTTTTAAGACTAATCATAATCAATACAAAGGTAACAATAACACCTACCGCAATGCTGACTAAACCCAATGTCCACTCTGCTTTACTGGTCGCTTCTTCCGCTTTGGCTTGCGCACTGATTAACAGATCTGTTTTTACTAATTTTTTTGTTTGCTGGCTGTCATTGCTAAATACCGTTCTTGTATTTAGCATCTGCTGCTGAGTTTTATTCTTAGCCGAAGCCGCCACAATAACTTGCTTAAGCGACGCTTGATAAGCTTCAACATCTTTATCAAAAGCATCATAAAACTCAGCATCTTTTAAGCTTTTAACGACAAGGTCCACTTGTGTTGTAAGCTTATCCGCAGTCGCGTTGCTTGGGCTTATCAGATACTCTTTTTCTAATTGGCGAGCAATGACAAATAGTTTATAAAACGAGCTAAATGATGAAAGCTGGCTATCAAGCTGGACTGCACTTTTTTGCAGTGATAACAGCACACCAGAACTATCATCAAACCCTAAATTTTTAAGTGACCCTATTTGAGAAAGAATAGATGCATGATATTTAAGAAAAGCACTCTCTGTGTCCCTTAGTGCTTCTTTTAATGGCAAAGAGTCCGTATTTGCAACATATTGTTTGAGCAATGGTTGGTACTTGCTTATCAGTTTTGTGACATTCGCTGTAAATGTTGATGAGTTTTTATCGTTTAGTTGAGCTAAATTATTCTCTGTGGTGATCATATCCAGTTGTATGCTGGATAACGTGTCGCTAACAGAGGTCAACTGAGACACTCGTGATGCAGCGCTATTTAACGTATACAGTGTATTAAATGCGACTGCACTAATACATATAATCCCAACAAGAGTAATAATAATTAAAGCGATCAGTTTTTGCTTAAAAGACAGTTTGGGCATAACGTACTCATTTTTATTATTTTCGTTTTAATACATCAGAGAAATTGGTAATACCAATTCCCCAAAAAAACACTAGTAAACTTTAGTACTAGTTTCCTTTTAAAGCAATTTACTCACCTGCTGTTTTTGCTAGCCCCCTACCCGGCCCCTAATCAAGTCAGCGCTTGTTCAAGAAAATCTAACCGGTCTTGCCCCCAAAAAAGTTCTGGCCCAACAACAAACGACGGCACCCCGAACACACCTTGAGAGATAGCTTCGCTCGTATTGTCACTTAGCAGTTGAGAGTAGTTTTGTTGAGTTTTTGCCGCCTGGACAAGCGTTACCGGTAATTGCAAACTAGCCAACACATCTGTTATGACCTGCTCATCGGCTAAATTAAGATTATCTCTCCAAAGCGCAGCGCCCAATGCAATTACAAGTTTAAGGGCGTCGTGTTTACCGTCAATAGCAGCAAGCACGGTACGTACGGCAAGGCTTTCATCTACAGGGAAAAATGTTGGCTCTAGATGAATAGGCAAGCCCAGCTGGCGACTCCAACGCTGTAACTCTATCAATCGATAAGCTTGGCGCTGCTCAGAACGTTGCTTTAAAGGCTGCCCACCAGTACGTGGAAATAGCTCACTAAGCACTACCGGCTTTAGATCTATTGTGGCGTTCTTATGTTTAGCAATATCGGCTAAGCGAGAACCCGAAAAATAACTCCAAGGCGAATTTAAAACGAAGTAATACTGTATTGTTTTAGGCATTTTTAAAGCTCATAAGTGTTGTCAGTTAACCCGATAGTAAGTCTTCTATAAAAGGATATATACGCCCTAGACTTATAAAGAGTTTAAAAGATATGTTGATAATTAAACCTAAAAAATACAATTACCTAAGGCTTAAACACACCTGACCTCTTAAGCATCTGATAGCTATAAAGTAACAGAGCAAAAACAACAACAGCACTGCCAACCAGTGTAGTAATGCTAGGTGCTTCATCTAGCACTAGCCACACCCAAACAGGCGCTACGATTGATTCCAATAATAAAAACAAGCTCACTTCTGTTGCACTGATATAACGCGGCGCAATTTGTAGTAGAACAAAACCAATGGGCATAGCAATCGCTGCTGACAAAAACATAGCTCCCAGCTCATCAGGACGCGCCTGTATTACTCCTGTTTCAAACCAACCAAAAATGAAAACGAACAATCCACCAAATATAAGCCCAGGCGATATATCACGAGGTGCATAGCGGCGTGCCCAATTAAAATTAATGGCCATAAAAGCCGCACACCCAATGGCCATAAGGTTGCCAAATAAGCTGTTTTGTCCGCCTTCATCACTGACGATAATAGCCATACCGATCATGGTTACAACAATCGTTAAACCGACACTAAGACTTAACCGCTCTCGCAACCAAAACCACCCTATCAGCGCAGCAAATATGGGCGCAGTGCTGATAATCATCATGGCGGCCGCCGCACTTGTTTGCAGTAATGCCTGCGTATAAAAATAAGTATTGAGCGCAAAAAACAAACCACAAAACACTCCCGGCCAACCAGCCAGCCTTATAGCTGAGAATGCCTTTGAGCGATGACGCATTAGCACTATAAGAGTAAAACCTAACGTAAAAAACACACCACGCCATAATAATACTTCAGCATGTTCAATGCTGATCCAACGCAAAACCACAGCATCGGGAGTTAACAAAAGTGCTCCGACTAAACTGTACAGCATGCCAGTCGAGCGGCTACTTGCTCCTTCTTGATTAGTACTCATAGGAAACCTTGCAGAATAGAATAGAAGCGGTTGATGCGCTCAAAAGGCCTACCATTACGCATGACTAAAAATGGCTCTGTTTATACAAAGCCATTGTTAGGTGCAGGCAGTTAAGAATAGACAGTATTGTTAGCGATTTATGACAGGAAGCGTCGCCCAGGCTCGTTTATGCAGCATTTCACAGCCATTTTCCGTGATCAGGATATTTTCTTCGTGAACCATCATTTTTCCAGAGGCAAATGTCATTCCAGGCTCTAGGGTCAGGATCATCCCCGCCTGTAAAACCACGTCGCCGCCTTCCACATTCGATGGCCATTCTGTTAACTGCATACCCAGCCCGTGCCCCATGCGGCCGACATCATTTCCTAATGCTCCGGCATCTTCCAAAACCGACCACATGGCTTGCCATACATCCCCTGTAGTACGCCCAGGAGCTGCAATATTTAAACCCGCTTCAGTCGAAGCATAAACAGCCTCATAAGCATCATGGGTTGCCCGGTCAACGTCACCAAAAGCAAAGTTACGATCATAATCACTGAAATAACCGTCAAAATTTGCGCCCGTATCGATGATCAACACATCACCTTGGATAAGCTTACGATCTGTTGGCCCCATAATGATGTTGTCGTAACCTCCCTGTCCCGATGCTGAGATCAGATACGGACATGAATCAGCACCTAAGCGCAGCATTTCCAAATGCATTGCTTTGCAGGCTTCGCGCTCTGTCATACCTGCTTTTAAGTTATTCAGCAGGTAATCAAAACCAGCGGCCGTCACATCACAGGCAAAACGTAGCTTTTCTACTTCAGCTGCAGATTTAATACTACGCAGGTCACGTATTATCTCACTCACATCAACCATTTGGTGCGAACTCAAATGCTCTAGCAAAATCTGGTAGTTAGCAGCAGGCATACGTAAATGCGTTTCAGGACCAAGCATCGCACCAATGTGATGCGACCCGTTAGCAACACTTTTCAACGTATCAGCAAGCAGGCTTACACCATCATCCATCGGCCTGGGAGATGGCCAACTGCGAACATCATCGACCCAAGTTTGCTCAAAGCCCGCCACACCAATCTCCGGTACGACAGCAATAGGCTTGCCTTTGGCAGGAACAACCAAAAACCAAGGTCGCGTCGGGCTTTCCCAAAATTGCGATTTAAAGCCACTGAAGTAGCGAAACTCAGGCTCAGTTGTAAAAAAAACGGCGTCTATTTGTTGTGCGACCATACGACTTTGCAGTTTCTCAGTACGTATTTCAAATTCGCTATGTTCAAAGCCGCGCGATGGGGCAATCAGTATATTTGTCATAGAGTTACTCAACTTTTATTCTTATTTGCACTGTCGTGTGGCCTGTTTAGTTTCCAAATGCCAGATCACGCAAGAGCAAAGATATACTCGGGAAAAAGATCAACAATGCAGACATCAAAAATAGAATCAGAATGAACGGCAAAGTGCCGCTTATCACTTCCAGATACGGTTTATTAAAAATGGCAATCGCAGTGAAGATGTCACAACCAAACGGTGGAGTTGCCGAACCAATAGCCATCTGTAGAGTAATCATTACGCCGACGAGTACTGGATCTAGCCCAACAGCCGCAACAATAGGTACAAAGATTGGCGTTAAAATAACCAAAACCACCAGTGAATCAACAAACATACAACCCACAAAGAAGCTCAAAGCAATCACAAACAAAATGTATTCTTGAGATGCGCCTTCAAGATTCAACGGTGCTAATAAGTCCTGTGGAATCTGTTCAAACGAGATATACCAAGAAAATGCCTGCCCCATCCCTACAAGAATAAATACCACTGCGGTAATTAATCCCGTGCTTAATGCAGCATCCACGATATCTTTGTATTTCAATTCTCTGTAAATGAAGCACTCAACAATAATGGCGTAGAGCACTGAGAATGATGCAGCTTCTGTCGGCGTAACGGCTCCTGAATAGATCCCACCTACGATTAATGCAGGAAAACCCAAAGGCAGCAGTGCTTTTTTTATGGCCAACAGCTTCTGTTTGTTAGATGTTTTCTCGACCAGCGCAATACTGTCTCCTTGGTAAACGCTATACACATAGCAATACACAGAAAACATAATAGCCAGAAGTATTCCAGGACCAATACCTGCAATAAACAACTCACCCACACTGGTGTTTGCCAATGTTCCGTAAAGGATCAAACCAATGCTTGGGGGGATCAAAAAAGCTATATCACTGGCGTTAATGATGAGCGCCATGACAAAGCTATCTTTATAGCCAGCCTGCAATAACTTAGGCCGCATTATCTGGCCAACAGAGACTACCGTAGCCTGCGTTGAGCCAGATACAGAACCAAATAATGTACAACTAATACACGCTGTAATAGGTAAGCCACCACGAAGGTGCCCAACAAATGCCTCAATCAAGCCCAACAAATTATGCGCCGTATGACCGCGGGTCATAATGTCGGCGGCTAGAATAAACATCGGGACTGCAATCAGTGCCCCTGGCGAGATCCCTGTGACCATTTGCTGAATAATCACGCCGGTATCTATGTCTGAAAAATGCACTAACCCTAACAACGCACCAGCGGCTAGAGGCACAACCATAGGAAAGCTAAGAAACAACAAAACAATCATCGTTACGACAAGCGCGAAAGTAATAACGTAAGTATCAAGCTCACCTGCTACTACATCTGATAAAAATTCAAAAATCGAACTCATAATATTTCACCCATAACACTATCGATTATCTATCAATTACTTCAAACGATAAGTAGATCTCTTTATGGGTAATGTTCATAAAGAAAGTAATCAGATACTGGATACCCGCCACAAATAACCCCACAGGGATAATCGCGTAAATGATATATACCGGAAGCTGCAAGGCTGGGCTCAAGCGATTAAGGTCTTTTAATTCAATGACGTAAAAAACCGCTTTATAAGACAGATAAAGCATTAATACGCCGGTAGTAATCGCTATCAAGATCGATACTGTTTTCTTAGCGGTATATCCCAAAGAATCATACACAGCGGTCATTCGGATATTACGGCCTTTGCGCACAGCATAGGCGAAGCCAATAAAGGTGATTGCCACGATCAAAAACTGATTCAACTCTTCTGAGAAAAATAGGCTCTTACCGAAAACATATCGCCCGATGGCATTGGCAGTTGAATTAGCCATCATGAGTAGAATCGAAGAGATAACAACAAACTTTTCTATCCACTCAGTAACGTTGCTAATTTGGAGGAATATCTTTTTCATAAGAACACACCTTACAAGCCGCACTACGCGCTTGTGGCTAACTGACACATTAATGAATCAATTAGCGTGAAGGCTTATCTAATTGATAAGCCCCACGCTACCTGATAATCATCCAGGATTAAGATGCGTCCTTAACTTCTTGGATCAAGTTTCCAAGAATTTTTTGTGCCCCCTTACGCGCAGCGGCTTTTTCAGCGCTATCGTAAGCATTTTCTACTACGTCATAGTAAGTTTCATGCAAAGACTTGCTTAGCTCTTTAAAGCGAGCACGCTCGTCTTCAGTCAAGGTCACGATCTGCATATTAGGGCGCTCAGCCATGATTTTATCCATGTTTTCTGAGTTGATACGTAGCTGATAATCATGAGCAGCTTGTTCAGCAACGGTAACCGCTTTATGCACCATCGCTTGTTTCTCAGGCGACAATCCATTAAACCATTTGCTGTTAGTAGATACGGTACCTACATAAGGCTGCTGACCAGGGAACATCAGGTAGTCCTGCACTTCATGCCACTTAGCGTTGTACACAAAGTAAATTGGGTTAACCATGCCATCAACCGTTTTCAACTGAAGCGCGCCATAGACTTCACCCCAAGACAAAGGTGTTGGTGTTGCACCAAATGCTTTGTAAGTTTCTACAGGGATAGTTGAAGTGAATGTTCTAATTTTCTGTCCTGCAAAATCTTCAGGTGTACGGATAGCTTTGTTAGCTCCCCATGCCATTTCTCCTTCAGAAATCATAGTGAGTAGCTTAAGATTTACACTCTCAAAGCGGTCAGCCAGATCGTTATAAATAGTCTTGCTACCTGTCAGTACTTTACGCACGACATCAGTCTCAGTGCCTAATACGTAAGGCACGCTAAGTGCTTGAACTTCCGGTACGTAAGAGCCTAAATGGCCGGTACCCACCGATACAAACTGCACAGTTCCTTTAGCCGTTAGCTCGACAATGTCGTTCTCAGTACCTAATTGGCCGTAGTAATAAACCTTAACGCGAATATCACCGTCCGATTCTTTTTTGATAGTTTCAGCAAATGATTGCGCAAAAATATCCTGTACATCCTGTTTATCTTCTTCAGAGGCAAACTTCCATGTTTCGGCGCTTACGCCAAAGCTGATACCTAGAGCTAATACAGTGGTTAATAGTTTTTTCATGGGTCTTCCTCAAATTTTATTTTTAGAATTAAGGTTATTTTTTAGGTTGTAGTTAAGGTTAAGTTTTGATTTAGGGTTATTTCAATTGATCGCAGACTAGCTGCACCCAATATTGCGCTCCATGCTCAAGAATACGGTCGTTAAAATCGTATTCAGGATTATGCAGAGCACAGCCACCAACAGACTCCACGCCATTGCCCATAAGGGCATAACAGCCAGGTTTGACGCGCAACATGCTGGAAAAATCTTCTGATATAGTGAGAGGTAAACAGTTTGTTTCGACATTACTTTCACCCAACACGGCGATAGCTGCACGGATGGCATGCTCTGTCTGTAACGGGTTATTTACCGTGGGGTAAAACGTGTTCGTAAACGTGAAGCTATGTTGAGCACCTGCTGCCTGACAAATACCGGCAACGATCCGCTCCATACACTGCTCAATCTTCGCTAAACTGTCTTCAGTAAAACAACGACAGTCGCCTTTAATCGTTACCTGAGAAGGTATAACGTTCACGGTTCCATTGGTGACAAATTCAGTTGCAGAGACTACTGCTGTTTCTTCAATGGCACTGAGGTTACGCGATACAATAGTTTGTAGGCCTAAGATAACTTGCGAGCCTACAACAATTGGATCAATACCCCGATGCGGCATAGCAGCATGACCGCCAACACCGTTAATGACAATTTCAAAACTGCTTTCACTGGCCATTAAAGAGCCTGGGCGAACCATAAACTGCCCTTCTGGCAAGCCCGGCATATTGTGCAGCCCGTATATAGAATCAATACGAAAGCGTTCGAACAAGCCATCATCAATCATCGCTTGAGCGCCCTGTCCATGTTCCTCATCTGGCTGGAAAATAAAATGCACTGTGCCATTAAAACTTTTTGTTTTCGCCAAATAACAGGCCGCACCCAGCAACATAGCGGAGTGTCCATCATGGCCACAGGCATGCATTTTCCCATCATGTCGGGAGCGATGCTCAAAGCTATTACCTTCCTGAATAAACAGCGCATCCATATCTGCACGCAAACCAATACTTGCGTCGCCATTACCGCAGCGTAATACACCAACAATGCCTTGCTGCCCAATATTACGCGTTACTTCTATACCAAAACTTTCTAGCTTTTCGGCAATAAAATCAGCGGTCAATGGCAAGTCAAACCCGCATTCCGGGAAACGGTGCATGTGACGACGCCATTCTGTCATCTGGGTAATCAATTGCGGGGTTATGGTCATGGATCAATCTCCAAGAATAATAATTAAACAAGTACACCGGATGCAGCATCAGTCGTCAGGTGCTCGCGTAGCAATGCACCCAACCCATTCACTGCAACAGGATAATTCAGTAACGTAAGGCTGTGCCATGCCAATACTTGGTTACTACTAACAACAGGAATCCCAAGGCTCTGCTCAATATCATCGAGTACCAAGGATGCTCGTAGTGCAGTGCATGAAATAAACATTAACTCTGCATCAGAGTCACAACAGGCAATGGCGGCATCGGTAATATCTTGCGGTGTGAGGTAGGTCATGGCGGTGTCATCTTCAAAGCCAAAACCCGCGATGCTGAGTACTTCGTAACCCTGTGAAGTGAAAAACTGGGCAACTTCTTGATTAACAGTCTCGGTATAAGGCGTCAGAATTGAGATCCGTTTTGCACCAAAACACTGGAACGCTGAAAGTGCAGCAGTCACCGGGTTAGTAACAGGGACACCTGGACGAACGTCATTAATCAACTGAGTAACACGCTCAACGCCAATAGCAATCGTACCGGAGGTACAGGCATAGATAATGGCATCCAACTCAACACCTGGCAGGATGCTATCTGCTGTCGTGCTAATACCGGGCGCCATCGTGCGTAAATTTTCAATAGTCAGTGGGTTTACATTCTTTACGCGACTGGTAAAAAACTGCACATCATTTGGAAAGATACGATGCAGGTCTGCTTCGATATTAAAATCTGTCGCTAAAGAGATAACGCCAATACGACCCGCAGGAGCAAGGTGCTCCAAAGGTTGTTTGTGCTGAACCGTAGTCAGTTTCATCATCATGTTCCTTTGCTCACGGTCATAGCCATGCGCTTTTTTTATTGTTCGATGGTGAATAAGTTATGAGTTAATATTACGGCGTTGAACTGCGGACATTCGTGTAATAACGATTACTTGTTGATGATTAACCGCAAAAAAATCAAAAATATGCATAAATTCACCACAATTTCTTACCAGCACTAACTTCTTTACAGTAAGACCTTATATCCTTAGGATCATGTTGCAGGATAGAAAGAAGGGCTCATGATGAATAATACTCAAACGACAAGCATTGACGGTTTTGATCGGAAGATTCTTGCGATAATCCAACATTCAAATAGAACCACCTCTGACCAGATAGCCGAGCAGGTAGGTTTATCTCCTGCGGCAGTGCAACGTCGAATTAAACGCATGCGTGAACAAAATATTGTTCAAGCAGATATCGCCGTGGTTAACCCTAAAGCGGTGGGTCGTGCGGTCACCTTGTTGGTACAGGTTACGCTAGAACGCGAGCGTGCAGACCTAATTGATACTTTCAAAAAAGAGATGAAGGCAAACCCTGCTGTTCAACAATGCTATTACGTAACAGGAAGCGCCGATTTCATTTTAGTGGTCACTGCAACAGACATGGAAGACTACGAAGCGTTTACCCGCGAGGTATTTTTCGATAATCGTAACATTCGTAATTTCTTAACCAATGTCGTGATGGACTCTGTGAAAGTGGGGCTTTCAGTACCTGTTATTTTAGAAGAGAGTTAAACATCACTAATGAAGGGTGTTTGTTAGCAATCTCATCGTAAATACTGGGGCATAAAATACTTAGATATAAAAAAGCCTCGTAGTTACGAGGCTTTTTGTAAAGTATGCAGCAGAAAATTAGCCAACCAACTGCTTATACAACTCTGGATCTGTAGCACCTTCAGTACCGATAACAAGTACTTTACTTTGAGCATTCAAGTTTAGTGCGTTCGAAAATTCACCTTGCTGGGCAGCAATAACCGCCGCCGCCAAACCAGGTACAGCTGACTCACCCGCCTCAATTGCAGGATCACTCTTATAACCTTTAGCCAACATTCGCATAGTTTCTGCAACCGCTTCTTCGCTCAGTGTCATAAAGTCATCAGCACCATTTGATAGAATTTCCCATGCAAGCGCAGATACTTCCCCACATGCTAAACCTGCCATTAAGGTATTCAGATCACCATCAACAACGACCGGCTTACCGGCTTTGGCACTAAGCTGTAGGCAGTTTGCTTCAACTGGCTCAACAACAACAAAACGTGGTCGACGTTCACCCCAAAGATCCCAAAAATAACCCGCTACAGCTGAGGCCAAACCACCCACACCGCCTTGGATGAATACATGAGTTGGGACTTCACCTTCTAGCTGCTCAACAATTTCAGCCAACATGACGGTATAACCTAAAGCAACATCTTTAGGCACTTCCATGTAACCTTCATAACTAGTATCAGAAACAATGATACGTCCATTCGCTTTAGCATCCAGGTCTGCCTGACGAACGGATTCATCATAGTTACCCGTGATACGAATTACTTCAGCATCAAATGCTTGCATGGCTTGTTTACGGCCTTCAGATACATCTCGATGAATATAAATAACACAGCCACAACCAAACATCTGCGCGCCCCAGGCAACAGAACGACCATGGTTACCATCAGTTGCACAGCTTACTACTATCTCAGATAAAGCGTCTTTTAGTTGTCCGTCTAATAATTCAGCAATACTTGGACGCTTACCAAGCTGAGCTTCTAATACATTTTGTAACTGGCAAGCCACGGCATAAGCACCGCCGAGCGCTTTGAAGCTTTTTAAACCAAAACGCTGTGATTCATCTTTATACCAAAGCGCACCCAAACCCGCATCTTTGGCCATGGCTTCTAATGAGTGCAAAGGAGTTTCGGAATAAGCCGGCCATGTTTTGATATCAGCAATCGCATTAGCAGCTTTGGCAATACTGATCACATCTCGCTGTGCATCAGAATATACATTTTTACTGTTAGCTACAGGGTTTGGAAAATGGGTCAGAGTCCCGTTCAGTTTTAACATAATCATCAATGCCTTTGGTTATCATGGAGCTTTCTTTGTAGCTACTTAATCGGGATGACATACCCCACATTAGCAACACTACAAAAGACAAATCACCATTCATCTTATTTTAATTTCTGTCTATGTCAGACCAGAAGTCCCCATAGCCTGCTTCAGCGGAATTATTAGTTCCTATTGAGAGGTTATGACTATAAAAATTGTATGAAATGACTCTGCGGGCATTCCTTCTAATCAACAACAATGGCAAGGAATTTCATTGGAATATGCAAAATAATGACTATTATCCTCACATAAGCTTTTAGCAGCCTACATGGATAAATTATGGCGCTTTACGCAGTAAATTATATAAACCGATATTCAGGAGTGTACAAAACTAAACAAGAGCATAAAAAAAGGGTAACCCGAAGGTTACACTTTAAATGACAAGAACCGTGTTTCTTTTGTGGAATGCACCAACAAAAGAAGATGAAGCAAATCAGAGGTGAGATCTGACTTTACTTGTTGAGCAAAATCATATTAACGCAAATGATAATCACAATCAATAACATTACCTTTTTATTTTGATTGTTTTGACTTTACTCTACCAAGCTAAAACCCAATCCCTTTTGCATTACGTGATTAAGAGCTAAGAAACACACTATTAGCCTGAGCTTTTTAGCGCCAAACCTCAGCGACTATCAAGCCTATGTGACAATTAATACTCTTTTTTTGCCTTTTCCCTTAGCTCACTAACGTTATCAAGCTGTTGTTTTACTTGATCTATATGGGCTTCAATTTTAGCTTTTTCATCTCCATTGGCGGCACTGAGCGCTTCTCCCAATGTTTGTAACTCTTTTTTCAAGTTCTCTTGAGCGGCTTCTTGCTGCTCAGCTTTTTCAGCTTTATCGAATATCATATCCTCAGGTGTAGATGAAGCTTCTACCGATTGTCTTACCCCCGCCCCTGGCACTATTTTAATGTGATCATCCATGCGCCTTTGGTTAACAAAAGTTGGGGACACTATCTCAACAGCATCATCATGCAATGCATCTAACATGGCCCGGTGCAGTAAAGAGCGCGTTGTTAACATGCTTTTCACATCGATTAATAGCCCACTCACCCGATAAGTGATCGCATCATTACCCAGCTCAATGACTTGCACGAAGGGGTCTTTCAGGTTTGTAGCCTTGGCCGCTGAGATCAACAATGATTCAATACGTGAATAGTGGACGTCATACCCCAAGGTTAAAGTACTGGAAATAATCGCACCTGACTTACTAATAACCTCTACCGGACGAGACACAAGATATAGGTTGGGTAAGGTAATAAGCGCACGATGCTCACTTTGAATTTCCGTATCAAATAAGCCTCGCTCAGAAACACGACCAAAGTGATCTTCTACCCTTATAAAATCACCTGTTCGAAACGGTTGATTCATACGAAGCATAATCCCTGCCATAAAGTTGGCAACAAAGGTTGTCGATGAAAATGCAACTATCCCTGAAAGCAACACACCTACAAGCGTTATGACTTGGTTACGCGCTGTATCACTAATAGGCAGTGCAAAAGTAATCACGACAAAACCTATAAGTGTCAGCGCCAATAAAGCAAGCTGTCGTGGAAGCTTTTTTTCGTTACCCAATTCAGGGTAACGCCTCAATAAAGCCCAATTTGCCATAAATAGAAGCGCGACCACCACTACGCTAACAGCCAATGAAGGCGCTATAAAAGTAACCTGATCAACCAAACTATCCATAAAAGCCTCTGCGCATCCTATTGTTTAGTTCTGCTTATTATTCGTTAAGCATCTCAGCTAAAATCTAGCTGTATTACAACATGTTAAGTACTACAAAGGTGCAGTTTTCATTTTGGTGCACCACCAAGAACGCATTCTATGTAAGTGGATATTACTATCAGCATTACAAAATAATATGAAAAATTCTTTAATAACAATCAGATACACTAACTCCCCTATCAAAACACTTCCTTGGCATTAATCATGCAATAGCTATGTTGGTAAACATGGTTAGACATGTACGTAAGCTGCGTACAAATATTTGTTCTCGGTATTGAGAAGACTTGGCAATGGCGCTATTTCAGGATCACTCCTGCATAGCGCTTTTTTTTGGGAATAAAGATGATCACAACAGAGACTATTAAAACCACTTGCCCATACTGTGGCGTAGGTTGCGGTGTGGATGCCAAAGTTCAGCAAGGTAATTTGATAGCGGTTAGTGGCTCAACAGATCATCCCGCAAACCAAGGTAGACTCTGTGTTAAAGGCTCAGCTTTAGACGAAACCGTTAGCCACCAAGGACGATTGCTTTCCCCAAAAGTTGCAGGCAAAAATGTTGATTGGAATACTGCTTATTCTCATGTTGCTAGCAAACTATCCGATATTATCGAAAAGCATGGACCAGATGCAGTAGCTATGTATGTATCAGGACAAATTCTGACAGAAGACTATTATGTGGCAAATAAGCTCATGAAAGGCTTTATAGGCACCGCTAATTTGGATACAAATTCTCGCTTGTGCATGTCTTCTGCTGTATCCGCGCATAAACGTGCATTTGGCAGCGACACTGTTCCTGGCTGTTATGAAGACCTTGAATTAGCAGACTTAGTCATTCTGACAGGTTCTAATTTGGCATGGGCGCATCCTATTATTTATCAGCGTTTAGCAAAAGCTAAAGCTGAACGCCCTGATATGAAGATTGTCGTCATCGATCCGCGTAAAACAGCTAGCTGTGATATTGCGGATCTACATTTACCTTTAAAGCCTGGTAGTGACGGTTTTCTATTTAATGGTTTAACACACCATCTAATAGCCAATAAAAAAATAGACCAAACATTCATTGATCAGCACTGTGAAGGTTTTGATAGCTTATCTGAAAGTGTGCAACAGCAGACCCTTGTACAAACGGCTCTTGATTGTGATGTATCAGAAGACGCCCTTAAAACACTCTATCATTGGTTTGCTAATACTGAGTGCACCGTCACTCTCTTCTCTCAAGGAATCAATCAATCATCCAGCGGTGTTGATAAAGGTAATGCCATTATCAATTGCCACCTGATTAGCGGAAAAATTGGCAAACCAGGGGCGACACCCTTTTCTATTACGGGTCAGCCTAATGCCATGGGCGGGCGTGAAGTCGGCGGTTTAGCCAACCAACTTGCTGCCCATATGGAGCTGAACAACCCAAACTCTCTGGATAAAGTTAAGCGATTTTGGAATGCGAAGAATCTAGCACAGGAGGAAGGGCTTAAAGCGGTAGATATGTTTGATGCAGTAGGAAATGGGCAGATAAAAGCAATCTGGATTATCGCAACGAACCCTGTTGTTTCTATGCCGGATGCCGACAAGATAAAACAAGCACTCGCTCATTGTGATTTAGTGATTGTATCTGATTCAAGCGACTCGACCGATACGCTGCAATTTGCAGATGTATGCTTGCCTGCAACCACCTGGGGGGAAAAAGACGGAACAACAACGAATTCAGAACGACGAATTTCTAGGCAACGTCGTTTTCTTAGCCCACCTGAAAAAGCGCAAGATGATTGGAAAATAATCTGTGAAGTCGCAAAGCGTATGGGCTTTAATGATGCCTTCAATTTTTCATCTAGCGCCGATATATTTCGTGAACATGCTGCACTGTCTGGTTTTGAAAACAACAGTGTTAACGGCGCTGCCGGTAACCGTGAACGTGACTTTGATATTTCTGGGCTTGCAGAGATAAGCGATCTGGAATACCAAAATCTTGAACCGGTTCAGTGGCCTGTTAATAGTACCTACCCTCAAGGCAGAAAGCGCTTCTTTAACGATGGGCACTTTTATACTGCTTCTAACAAGGCAAACCTCATCCCTATCACACCCCGCTTACCTACTTATGCAGCCAACTGTGATCAGTTGATTCTTAATACAGGACGTATCAGAGACCAGTGGCACACCATGACACGCACCGGTAAAGCACATCGCTTACTGGAGCATATCGCCACACCTTTGATTGAAATCCACCCCGATACCGCAGCAAAACTGCTGATCAAAAACACCTCACTGGTATCTCTCAAGGATCGAGGAATCGAATATATTGCACGCGCCAATATTAGCGACTCACAACGTAAGGACTCTGTATTTGTACCAATGCACTGGAGCGATGCATTTGCCAGCCATGCCCGTGCAAATAGCTTGGTACGCCCTATTCAAGATGCACTTTCTGGACAACCCGAGTTTAAACACAGTCCTGTAACCATCAAACCATTAACCCCTCGTTGGCAGGGAGTTTTACTCAGCGCTCCTGATTTTTTACCTGATAAAAAAATGGAGTGGTTTAAAACCCCATTGGCCAATTGCACCTTGTGGGAGCTTATTGATCTTGAAACGTCACCTTCATTTGCATGGTTAACCGCCGCATTTCCAAAGATCGATCAATGGGTACACTTAGCAGACTCAGAACAGCGATACTTAAGCGGGGCTGGTTTCATTGGTAATCAGCTACAAGTAATTTTACTTAGCGGGCCAGAATTGCCTGAGTACGATAAAACTTGGCTAGCAAACCAGATTGGAACAGAGTTTTCACTTGATCAGGATCGCTTACGTTTACTCGCTGGGTTCCCTACAGACCCTTCACTACAAACAGGAAAAACGATTTGCGCCTGTTATCAGGTGGGCGAGCAAACCATTATCAATGCACTACAAAATGGTGAAGCAAAAAGTGTTGAGTGCTTAGGAGAAAAACTAAAGTGCGGTAGTAATTGCGGTTCCTGTATCCCTGAGTTACGGATACTCGTAAATGCCCACACCCTTGAATGTGTAAGCTCAGCGGTTAAGGCGGATAATGCCGCCTAGCCACTTAGGGAAAGAAACTACTTAACCCCTTCCTTTTGAAAGCTACGGTATCCTAAAAGGCCTCCATTAATGTACTTGGCATTTTCATACCCCATATTTCTTAGTGCAGCAGCTGATAAAGCTCCACGGTTTACTGCATTGCAATAACACAAAATCACCGTTTCTAAATTTTCTACTTTAGCTTCGATGATCATTTCCAATTTTCCGCGACTTATATTGAGCGAGCCTTCAATATGGCCTCTCTCATGTTCTTCTCTATCACGGATATCCAGTGCAATTGCACCTTGCTCTATCAACGCATCAACCTGTTTAGGCAACACCCCTTCAACACATAAACATGCATCATCTGCTAACTTTTGGAATTTCTCTGTATATGCCATTGATATATCTCTTATAAAATATTTTATCTATTGGTTTTATCTCTATATGACGACCACGGGTTTACTAGTCAATTTATAACCTCTGATAAAACTGCTATAGACCCAGTCTGAAACTTTTATGTGGATCCAAGCCAAAACATTTCATAGAAAATAATATCGTGTAAATAGGCAACTAACCCGCAATAGGAAGGACTTAAAACAACTTTATATGGCTATCGAGGTAGTCGATAAAGCAACGGATTCGGGTACTTATAGACTTATCAGAATAATATACGGCGTAAATAGGAATACCGATATCGATAGTCTCTTGCTCCAATATAGAAACCAACTCACCACGTTGGAGGTTTTCATGGATCGTAAAGCCAGATAAGCAAGCGATGCCATTGTTCTGCAGAGCCAAATGTCTGATTGTTTCGCCACTATCGCATAAAATCGAAGGAGTGATCATAAGCTGCTCGTTGTTACTATCGTAAATTGGCCAGCGATTGAGCTTTCCAGGTTTGGTAAAACCCAAACAACGATGCCTCAGTAAATCTTCAGCACTTTTTGGGGTGCCAAACTCCTTAATGTAGGACGGTGAAGCTACTATTTTTCGGTAGGTTGTCCCGATTTTTCTGGCTTTGAGCGTAGAGTCTTCAAGATTCCCAATGCGAATGGCAATATCAACTTTGTTGTGCAGCAGATTGACGATTGATTCATTCGACTCTAAAACCACTCTCAAGTTTGGGTAAAGAGCATTAAATCCAGCGATAAGTGGAGCGATGGCATGAATCGCAAAAGGGGTAGCAGCATCTACTCGCAGCACACCACTCGGATTATTTTGATTTTCAGTAAAATGGATTTCTGCATCCGTCAGCTTTCCTACTAATTCTGTAGCGCGGATATAAAACCACTCACCTTCCTGAGTGAGATTGAGTGTTCTTGTCGTTCGATTAAGAAGAGTGGTGGCTAATTTAGTTTCCAGTTTTTTTACTTGTCGGCTGACCATCGAAGTTGCCTGATTCAACTGTTCTGCTGCGCGGCTAAAGCTTCCTGCCTCAACGACAGCAATAAAAGCTACCAGTTCATCGGTCTGAATGCGGGGCATTTAAATCACCATTATTGCTAAATAAGCAAAGATAATTTGTGACTATAGCGGTTTTCGTCTCACTCAAGAAGCCTACAATTGCCCCTGTTATCAATACAGCAACCAAACAATATAGGTAAATCATCATGAGCAGATTCAATATCCAGCAACTTCAACCCGATGCTTACGCGGCTATGTTTGCATTAGAAAAATATCTTGCAACATCATTAATTTTACCTGTGACACAAGAGCTTGTGCGGATTCGTGCTTCTCAAATCAACGGCTGTCATTTCTGTATTGGCATGCATAGCAACTCAGCTCTTAAGCAAGGTGAAACAGAGCAACGCCTTAGTGAACTGGCAACCTGGAAAGAGTCATCTCTTTTCTCTGAAAGAGAGCGAGCAATACTGGCAGTGACAGAAGAAGTAACTTTGATTACAGACCAAGGGTTATCTGAAGAAACCTATCAATATGTAAAAAAATTCATCTCTACTGCAGAGATTGCGCAATTGATTATGCTGATTTCAACAATAAACGCTTGGAACCGTATGGCAATTTCGATGCGAGCTTGAAGCTCTTCAGGAGATTCAAGCGGTAAGTAATAAACATAGTTAAAAATCGCTACAGCAAGGAAGCTAGTGATCTCGGAGCACTTCGAGTGCGAAAGCTACCCGTAAGGTTTAATCATTTTAGGAAAATACATATGAGAGCAATGATATTTATTTTGATTTTTTTCTCTGGGCTGTCCTCTGCCCATGAGTCTTCCTCAGGAGGTGTTCAAAGAGACATATTAATATCTGAGCATCTACCCAACTTGCTAAGCGGTAAACTAACTGCGGTCGAGGTAGATATCTCCCCATTGGTGCGCATTGGTTCTCATCAACATGAAGGCTTTGTTTATGTCTATGTGCTTGAAGGCTATGTTCATTCACAACTTGGAGATCAAGAAATTGTGGAATATAAAGAAGGTGACAGCTGGATAGAGCAACCCGGTATTACGCACTCTTTAACGCATAATCCAAGCAAAACATCTAACGCTAAATTGTTGGCAGTTTTTTTAGCGAATGAAGGTGCGAGACTAACAACTTCTGGCGTTATAGAAGAGAAGTAGCATCGCTATTGAGAGGGCCTAGGTATAAGTACAGGCCGAATGTTGATCAATCTTCGGCCTTAACTTTCTATTTTAGTTGGCAACGCTACATTGAATAACTCGTCAGTTATCCAGGGAGCCTGCGTTTGTAATCGGGGCAAAATATCGCTGACGAGGATCGACTGAATCAATGCTGCGATCTTGCTTGGAATTGCTCCCAACTCCCCTTTGCGTGCGATCAGCTGAATAGTTCTGGAGTGGCGACTATTACCCAGCTCCATTACCTTAACTCCAGCACCTTCACCCGAGGTATGGAGCGTTTGAGCTAAGCAGGTCGCTGTTAGAATGGCCCACCCGTGACCGTCGCGCACGAAGCTCATCAGGGTGTGAGTATCATCAGTTTCAAAGCGTACGTTGGCCTGTACTTGCATTCGTCGCAACACGACTTCGCTGAATCGACCAATACTGGCATCACGACCGTACTTGATCATAGGCCAGCGCGCTGCGAGGTCTTGTAGAGAAAAATCTGAGTCGCTTATGTGTTCACTCGAAACCGCAAGTAGCATTGGATCACGGAACACCGCAAAGCGCTCAAGACCCTCCACACCAGCGAGCGCCTCGTCTGACACCAAGACGTCTATCTCCCGATTGAGGAAAGCCTCAGCCATTCCTGACGTCAGCCCGCTACGCAGGGTAAGCCGTTCCGTCTGGTGGCCAAGCGCACCAATCAATTTGCTGCCAAACACCTCTGCACATGAGGTAACAAATCCCAAACGGCATTGCACCAAGCCCTTGTCGGCCGCTTCGCGCACCGTTGCGATAAGCCTGCGCAACTCACCTAAAATGGCATCGGCATTTTTCTTGAGTACATGCCCGGCTACCGTCAGCCGTACAGGGCTGGTACGACGAACCACCAATTGAGTGCCGACCTGCGCCTCCAGTTGCTTGAGAATCTGAGAGACAGCAGGCTGGGTAACTCCGAGGCGCTTCGCCGCTTCGCTCATCGACCCGGCCTCAGCAATGGTGACGAAAGAATTAAGAGCATGGGTATCGATTAGTCGACCATCTTTCATGGTATCTCTCCTGTTTGAATTAGCCTGAATATAAATATTATTTATACTCAAGGTAATTTTAGCTTAAAAACACCTCCTAATGAAGACAAATGAATATTCAAAGTGCACTATTGTCTCGCACTTGGACAGACCGGTGCCAAGCGCCCTTATCTGTCCATCATCTGACAAGCTCGAACAGGAGAATAGACGTGATTTTTCCGCAATACGATGATCGCTGTGGTTGGTACGAGCTACTCGATTCAGTTTCCGAGTTCTCTGCACTCACCGATGACGCGACATTCGATACCGTTGTCATTGGTGGTGGCTTTGTTGGTACGGCAGCCGCACGTCGCCTCGCCGAAAATTGCCCAGATGACAAGGTGCTATTGATCGATGCATTGAAAATCGGTCAGGGTGCTTCGGGACGTAATTCCGGCTTTGTAATCGACCAGCCTCACAAACGTGACCTCGAACGTGCCGACGACGTATTCAAGAACAAGATTATTCAGCTCAATCGAGCGGCGATTGAACACTTGGAACAGCAGATCGATAATTTCGGCATTGACTGCCAGTGGTCTCGGGTTGGTAAGTATCAGGGCGCAGTTGGCTCGCGCGGTGAAAAATACCTCAACAACTATGAGGAGCTTCTACGCAACTCTGGCGAGCCCTATGAGAGACTGTCTAAAGCCGAAGCTCAGGCTGTTTTCGGCACCGATTACTACAACGCCGCCATCTACACTCCCGGTGGTACGCTGGTACAGCCCGCCGCTCTGATGCGTGGCCTAGCGGACTCGATGCCTGACAACGTTCAGGTCGTCGAGAACACACCGGTGCTGGAAATCTGTCGTCAGCACAGCGGCTTCAAACTGAAAACCCGCAACGCCACTATCACCTGCAAACAGCTCATTGTGGCAACCAGCATCTTTACACCGGAGCTGGGGTTCATGAAAAACCGGATCTTACCGGTGATGACTTTTGCCAGCATGACGCGACCACTAACCGACGCGGAAATGACGCTGTACGGCGGCCAGCTGGACTGGGGCATGACACCTGCGGACCATGCCGGTACGACCATGCGCATGACACAAGATCGTCGGTTGATCATTCGTAACTCGTACCGCTATGCTCCAGATTACAATACCCCCGCTGCTATCATTCCTTCTATCAAAGAGCGGCACCGCGAAGGATTGGACCATCGTTACCCAACGCTAAAGCATGTCGACATCGAATACACATGGGGTGGCGCGACCAGTCTGTCAGCCAATTTTGAGACCTACTTTGGTAAACTCGAAGAAGGTATCTACTCATCGGGCTGCGACCAGAGTGTCGGAGCCGCACGGGGAACAATCTCGGGCATAATGCTGGCTGATATGCTTTCAGGCAAACACAGCGAACTGCTCACCAACATGCAGGAGGTATCGGGCAGCCCTTCACGCTTGCCGCCCAAACCGCTGCTTCGAATAGGCGTACCACTGCGTATGGCAATGGCACGACTGGCAAGCCGGACAGAAATATGAGATCCGATGCTTCATAATATTCGTGCAGGATGCGCGAGCAAACAAAACACAAAATAAATCTAAATAAGTGAGAGGCTAAATGAAAATACTCAAGTTTACAAAGGTGCTGGCTATTTCTGCTGCTGTGGTTTTTTCTATGGCGACGACTGCCGACACCATTAAGCTGAAGATGGCCACAGCTACCGGATCCAAGGGTTCTCCGACAGGTAATGCTCTTGATAACTGGGCTGAAATTATCCAGCAAAAAACAGCCGGCACACCCGACGAAATCAAGATTAATATCTTTTATCAAGATGAGCTGGGCGACCAAAAAGAAGTGTTTGATCTGTTCATGGCAGGCGAAGTAGACATGATGCTCAACTGGCCTCTTACTTCCTACGACAAGCGTATGGGCTTGCGCAATTTGCCTTATATGTTCCTCAGCTGGGAGCAAGCATTTGATGCCTACCGTCCAGGTGGTTGGCTCAACACAATTTATAACGAAGTACATAACGACCAAGGACTGACCTTTTTCGGCGCCTGGCCTGAAGGGTTTGGCGGTGTAGCTACCCGTGGCAAGTACGCAACCACTGTCGAAGGCGCCAAGGGACTCAAGGTTCGCGTGCCGTCTAACTTCCCGAACCCACAGACCATGCAAGCATTGGGATATCAAGCGACAGCCATCACTTGGGGTGAGGTATACACATCTATACAGACCGGAGTTGTTGATGGCGATGCGGGCAACATCATCTACTGGGACTACGAGTACTTTCGTGATGTGCTGACCCACTACACACGTACTAAGCATGTATTCGTAACTGGCGTGCTATCAATGAATACGGAAACGTGGGAAGAGCTAAACCCTAACCAGCAAAAGATCGTTGCTGATGCCGCACTGGTAGTTATGGAGAAACAGTTCTCTGATGCTAGAGCCCTAGACCAGAGCTACGTCGACAAAGCGGTGGCAGGTGGCATGAAATACATAGAGCCAACTGAAGAAGAGCTGCGCGCACTGGCAAAAGTTGCACGTGAACAGGTATGGCCACAAATGGAAGCGGAAGTGGGCCCAGAACTCGTACAACAAGTGCGGGAAAATGCGCCTAAGCTATAACGATTGACAGGCCTTGCCGCAAGGCAGGGCCTTTAGCCTGTTTCGGAGGTATCCATGCTTAGTTTTTTCTCTTCGGTCGATCGCGTGATGGCTCGCCTGCTCAATCTCATCGCTATTATTGCCAGCGTAGTAGTGGCTGGGCTTGTGTTCTTCATGGTGGTTGCTCGCTACGCTCTGGAATGGTCCATTGTCGGTGTTGACGAATTGGCATTGATCAGCGCAATGTGGCTGTACATGGTTGGCGGGATCATCGCTAGTCGACGTGCAGAGCATCTGGTAGTCGACTTTCTGCCGCAGCAGCTTACCTCGCCATTCTTACTGCACCTACACCAGCGAGTGGTTGCTCTGATCATGGTCGCAACAACCGTGTTCTTTATCTATCTGGCTTGGCGCATGATGGGCTTCGCAATCAAACGCCCACAAACCACACCTGGACTCGGGCTCCCCGAGTTGATTCCACTTAGCTCCTTAGCACTCGCCAGCATTGGCTGCTTCGCCTACGCCATGCGTGACCTTATTACCGGCAGGGCGTGCCACAATCCAAAAGAAGAAGGTGATAAATAATGGGCGTTCTGGCCATACTTTTGTTGATCGTATTAATGACCATCGGCGTGCCTGTGGCTTGGTCGTTTGCCGCCGTACTGGCGTATCTGGTGTTCATCTATGACGTGAACATGACAACATTACTATTGCAGGGTTTCCGCTCGCTGGATCATATTATCCTGTTAGCACTGCCGCTCTTTGTACTCGCTGGCTACCTAATGAAGAGTGGTGGTATCGCTCGACGCCTCATTGATTTCATCGAAATGCTGGTACGAGGACGACGCGGCGGCTTGGGTGCCTCTATGGTGTACGCCTCAGGTATCTTTGGCGCAATTTCAGGTACTGCCAGTGGTGCCGTAGCCTCGATCGGCACCATCATGATTGGCCCATTGGCCGAGCGCGGCTACCCTCGTGGATACGCCAGTGCACTATTGGGCATTTCGTCTTTGCTGGGAATCCTGATTCCGCCCTCGGTCACCATGATCTTGTTTGGTGTAGTCACACGACAGTCCATTACTGCCTTATTCGCTGCGACAATAGGGCCTGCTCTGTTATTGATGCTTGGCCTGACCCTGTTCAACCGTTTTTGCGCTGGGCGTCTGTTTACCGAAACTAACCCCGACGACACGACACCGGGACAAAAGATAGCCTCGCGCTG
Source organism: Neptunomonas sp. (assembly GCA_034110685.1). Lineage (GTDB taxonomy): Bacteria > Pseudomonadota > Gammaproteobacteria > Pseudomonadales > Balneatricaceae > Neptunomonas. The sequence continues at coordinate 110 of JAWUYS010000072.1, read as the reverse complement.
GAGTATTACAAAATCAGCTCTGCCGGCTCTGTCGCTGCCTTTTCTGATTCTTGGCGGGATTTACGGTGGCATCTGCACGCCAACTGAAGCGGCCGCTGTTGCAGTGGTTG
>JAWUYS010000071.1:0-11299 GCA_034110685.1 Neptunomonas sp. | reverse complement strand
TTTATTGCATGACTAAATCTGTGCTCTTTGTAAGTATAGAGCCTTTAAAGCCTTTAATAAGGGAGATATTAATACTCTTATATGAAATGAAACTGAAAATCAGGCTAAGCAGGGGGCTGATAAGTACGCTAGCGTTAATTCGCTTTGGTGGTTTATGCGCTGCTTTTCTTCTTCTCCAAGCGATGCATGTAAGCATGGTGAGCCGTCGACATAAGTGAAATTTGCTCGCTCACTGGAAACGCAAATATGACTAAAACTAACCGTTTTAGCATCACTTCGATGCATGCATACTGACTGATGGCCTTTTTCTGGGTGATGCTGACTATGGTAGCGAATATGTTGATGGGGAGTATTCATTGGCGCTTGGTAATTAGCAAGTCGGGCAGCAGACACATTGTCAAATTCAACAGAAGAAGAGGTTAGAGGGCTATTGAGGCTTAGCTCTACAAGCTTACGTCCATCCCACTGATAACCTTTTACCCCTGAAGTAAGATTGCTACTTTTAGACGACACTCGTTGGAAAGCCAGGATAGTGAAAGGCGCATAATACTTAAGATCTAATAAGGCTAGCTGTTCGCTAAAAGTGCTAATTTGATCACTGCACGAAAGTGATTTCAGTAACTGCCCCCGGCTATACAAAGGGCCGCTTAGCGTTTTTCCTTGATAAAAATTTAACAAACAAAGGCTAAAGCCCCTTTCATTAACAGAGATCCAGCTCCCACCTCCGTCTGGATCTTTTGGCATGATCACAGCAACGCCGTTGATATCATTATGCTGTGGAGGTATGGCTTTACTGCGACTACGCTGTTCATCTCGGTTAAAAAATAGGTGGTAACCGTTTTGATCAATGAGCCAGCTGACGGTGCACATTAAGATTGAGCCTGTTCACGATTATATGTAGCTGTTGCCGGTGCAACGCCATAATTAGCGCCGATAAGGCAGCCAAGTACTTTAGCAATAGTAACCATTAACGCTAAATGGTTAATAGTTGGATTGGATGCAAAAAATAGCTCTCGCCCAAACGACGTCTCTAACACAGAACTGTGTTGCTCAGAAATAGCTATTTCGGTACGGATTTTTACGCAATGATTTATCTCATGCGGGCAAAGCGCAACCAACCACGCTCTTATATCGCTTAGTGTTTGTAAGGCATCACTTCTATTAACTTCAACCGAGCTACCACGCAGACGAATATCATAGTCCACGATATCGTCTGCCATGTTTCTGATAAGTGCGTGGTAGATATCTAAAATATGTCTTAAGTGCTGGCCAATGCTGCTCTCGAACAAAGTCGACGAGTTATCCTGATAAACATCATTATCAATGCTTTCAATAAAATCATTAAGCTGATCAAAAATTTCTATACTGCTATCAATTACTTTTTGCATAAAATTCTACCGTTAGACAAATCTTTATAAATTAAGAGGGCGCTAAGTTTTGGACGTTCTTAAGGGTGCGTTAGCTGCAACATTAGAGCTAATGCTGGACTCCTTAGGGCCGGAATAAACCATATAGATCAATGCGATAGGTGTTAATACTAAGTACAAAGTTGCCAGTGATGAATGAACGTCTGAGAAATAAGAGGCAAGCAAAGCAACAGCCGAATAAAAAATAACAATACCTGTTTGAGATAAGTAACTCTTAGCCAGTAAATAGTTCAAAGGACGCTGCTCTTTTGCATGATCAAAAAAGCGCTTATTAAAACTTAAGCGGAAAAATGTCGTTAAAAACGCAATCAACAAAATGGCTGGGTATACCAAGTGATTAGGTAAAGAAGGGTCTAATAAGCTTCTCAGCCACCACGAAATAGCGTAAAAAATAACGGCACAAATATAGACTTTGTTACGGTCAATACTGTCGATCTTGTTTTTCAACAGATAGAAAATAACAGACAGCAGCACTGTTAATGAGACAATAACAATGCCTAACTCTTTAACGCTTTCCTGAGAAATCAAAAACAAAGAGACTACCCAGAAATAGCTTTCAAGGAAAAGAAAGACACCGTCAAGGTAGAACACAACTGCAGAGTTGTTAGAGTCCTTGAAGCGAAAAATAGAGGTTCGTAAGGGCTGTTGTGCATCTACATTAGCAGGTAAAACTCGGCTCACAATAAGGAACGCATTCATCCGCTCGGGTTGGAAAAACCAAATAAGCCCTGCTAAAGATATAAATGAGCTTACCAGCCATAGTGAGTACTTAAGGCTATCTTCTAGCATAAAGGCACCCACTAGAATGCCTAACTTTAAAACAACAACGACTAAAATCTGAAAATTACCAAACTGCTTGCCCGTTTGATTAACACTACCGGCTTGGTTAGGGGTACTTTGAGGTTCAGAGGTCATCGTGCTGAACAATACACGCTGGGTTGTCCAGTAAACACAGTTGTAGGCGCAGTTGAGTAATGCGGCAAACGTCCATATAAGCGGTGAGTCACTAAAAAGTAAAACTCCGACAAGAATCACTTCAGTAATAAAAGATAAACCAATGATCCAGCGCCACTGCGACTGCTGGAACAATACTTCCCATATTTTAAGTGAAACAATAAAGCCAAAACCAGTGGCGGCAATAAATAAAGCTATTCCTTCAACTGAAGCGCCTTGTTTTAGCAGCAGCACAGGTATAAAGAAGGGCAGTAGCCCAATCAAAAACGAGTGAATACCTGCAAACTGGAAGAAGCTTGAAGAGACAGTCTTCATTAGAAAATATCTGCGTTACTAATTTCGATTTGATTGAGCTTATTGTAATAAGGGCTCAAATCTTCTTTTTTGCCATAGCGAGGGTAGTCATGCATCTTCAAATAGGGACGTGAATTTACTTCCAGAAAAATACACTTCTGGTCGTGAAAAGAATGCTCTATACCCTTTTCAAAAATAACATCAATACCCAGTATGTTTGCATCAAACATGCCTAGCACATCTAAGAACAGCTGCTTGTTGTCTTCTGGAATCGTATCTTTATCAATAGTGCGGACCGTACCACCTGGTGCTAACGAGATGCGATAAAAGAGTATGACGTCTTCGCCTTCTGCTGGAATACTCTCGAGCGTATACTTGCTCTTTTTCAAATAATTGATGGTTTGCTCATTCTTTTCTATTGGGTAGATACAAGGATGTAGCTCCATTGCTTTACGAATGGCGTTCTCTTCGTCAATAAGTTCACTAATGGTATGTATCCCATCACCAGTAATAGTAGGTGGGTAACGCTCAATCACCGACATCAGCTCGCCTTTGATCGCAACAACACGGTAGTTGTGACCTTTTAAATACTGCTCAACGACCGTGGTAGGCCACCAAATTTTTGCTAGAAAAATAGCTTTCCATAACTCAGTGAAGCTGTTGATAGGGAAGTAGCTACCGCGAGAATAGCCGCTAACATTTGGCTTAATAACTAAAGGAAAACCATGTATTTTAGCAAAACGGTGTGCAGTCATTGGGTTTAAGAATATTTGCCCTTTGGCATGAGGGACATTACCTTGACTAAATACAGCGCGAGCTTGTTCTTTAGAACGACAGCTTTTTCTTACTTCTAAATTATTGTAGCTACTACAGCCGTTCATATAACGCTGGCTTATCCAGCTATAAATTATCTTTTTTATATTTTGCATTACATGTGCTCGTCTTAGTCAGTGCGCTTAGTGCGCTGCATGAAACCTAGTTTCTTAAAGAATAGAAAAGGCTCATTTTGTTCTTCTGGTATGGTTCTTGTTATTTTTGCCAGCAACCAAGTACATTGGATTGCCAAGCTTAACTTTCTCTTGAGCGATGTATTCTTGGTAAGCAACACGAGTGGCATGGGTAAAAACAGGTTAATCTCAATAACTTTAAAATGACCGTCTATCAACTTGTCTAGTGAATCAGCTCGTACGCCGAAACGTGAAATCCTAAAGTGCCCGACAGTCTTTAAATGCTCCCACAACGCTTCGAGCTTTTCTTTACTAAGTTGTGCTGTTACATCTTGATATTCAGTCTGCTTATTATAAATACCATTAATCGGAAACTTGTCTGCACTGTGGTTTATCACTTGTGTGACTGACAACATCGCATACTGATCTGGAGCGACATCGGATGGAATAAGGAAAATTTCAAACTCAATTTTTCCTTGAGCCGCTTCTTGAATTAGGTATTGCGACTGCCCTGATACCCTTTGGCTGCGAATAGCGTCTAATTCGTCGATGTTGTCTGCTCGTCGAATCCCCTGGGAGTTTTGCCCCCATTCTGGTTTGGCAAATACTGGGTAAGATTCTGGCTGCTTATCACCAGAATCCAGCCATTGTTGTAAATGCCATTTTTCCGGAATCAGATCATTAATATCCTGTTTGGAGTAGATACCTTTGCCCTTATTAAAGTAACCAGCGTTTAATTGAAAGTAATGCCAAGGCATTATTCTCAGGCGAAAACACGAGACTATATAAGAAGTCACCAACAGAATTCGAATCATCATAATTATCTGAAACTTACAGTGTGTTGTTGCGGTTAGTATTGCTATTACGCCAATACGTAAAGTTAACAGCAGCCATAATCAACCCTAAGACAAAGATAGAAACAGCCGCATAAAACAGTGAACCGTGATCACTTTGACCATTATGCAATACTTCTATTCCTAGTGGAGTTGCTAAGTGAAAAAAAGCTGCTCCAGCCATAATACCTGCGGCGAGTACGCCACCAGCACTGTGAACCAAGGCTCGTTCTGGTGCTTTACTGATAACACCTAGCTTTTTAAGGATAAAAAACACAATAGGAAGCAATAAAAAGATCGAAACAAGCAGTTCGGCACTACCTACCGCATAAGCGCCATATTCAGCAAACCATGTACCTAAGCCGTTTGAGATAGTAGTGCTCATCCAAGCACCAATCGTTGAAAAAATATGCTGTGTGTCAGGGTGGCCTGAAAATTTGTAGGGTAGGGAGCTCAAAAACACCTTACATGTCCACGCAACAACCACCCAGCTAAATATTGTGATGATTCGAGATTTCATATTTTATCCTTAATATTCTTATTAGTTTTTATCGATTCAATTACTTAATAACGTTAGGCCAGTTTTTATCAGCAGAGCTAATAAAGCCTTGTTTATCTTTTAGCCATTTGGATTGCACTTGTGCATCATAATTGAGATAAAGTTTTCCATTATGAACTGTCCACTGAAGAGGATCACCTTTTGCGGTGTCATTATTGGCAACAGCCCATGCACAGTAGCCGCCGTATTGTGGTGCGTATTTTTCAGGGTTTGCTTTAAAAGCCGCTAAATTATCAGCATTTTTAAAACGCCATTCAGCACCTTTATATTCAGTTACAAAACGCTTATTACCTTCAACGGGCTTGTTCTCAGTAAAGTAAGCAACCGTATCGTAACCTGCTACAGCTAGGTCACTGAAGTACGATGTATAGATAGGAGACTTAGCACTTGCCTGCAAAGAGAAAACCATCAATATTGCTGCAATTACTGAGCCCCATGCTTTTTTATATGAAAGTAGATTAGTCATTTAGGTACCCTCTGAACTTTTGTATTTGTTATGTTATTTTTGTTTGCAATCAAGCGAACAGCTTGGCTGCAAAAAGTAAGCTAACTATATATTTTGAATCTGAAATCAAACTGAAAAGAGTGATTATTTTAATGCATTTGCTCAGACAACACCTATGAAAAATTGTTGCTTTCATATCGAATGTATTGATTCTAAGTACTTATACTATAGGTGTTATTTATTAACGACGCGGCCTTACCCCGAATAGCCATTAATCTGATGGTTTTTTAGCCAACTATCGATAAACCCTCAATATGTTAGTTTTTCAAGCCCTAAAAAGGTGGTTTATCTACAAAAATAGGACGGATTGTCGACAATCATGTTTTTTGATAATGAAAAAATCGCATTAAAAATGCAGATTTTACTCTAATAAGGCCATATTCGCCTTATGTCGTAGTTAAATTCGCCTTTTTTTTAGTTAAAGTACTTGGATCTTGTAGGCCGACTGTCAACAATAACAATAACGGCTCACATTGACGTAGTCCTGAAAATTAACTTACAAGCACAAAGGGCCCGCGCTATGTCCTACCAAGCAGAATATGAAAAATCGATAGAAACTCCAGAGCTGTTTTGGGGTGAAAAAGCAGAAGACATTCATTGGTTTAAAAAACCTCAAAAAATTCTCAGTCAAGACGAGAATGGCATTAGCCGTTGGTTCGCTGATGGGGAGCTGAACACCGCTTACCTGGCTTTGGATTTTCACGTTGAAAACGGACGTGCCGAACAAGATGCATTGATCTTTGATTCTCCCGTTACGAATACAAAGATTCGTTATACCTATAAAGAACTGCGTGATGAAGTTGCAAAGTTTGCAGGTATTCTTAAAGCCCAAGGCGTTGGTAAAGGTGATCGTGTCGTCATCTATATGCCAATGATCCCAGAAGCTGTTATTGCTATGCTGGGTGTTGCCCGTCTTGGTGCTATTCACTCTGTAGTTTTCGGCGGTTTTGCTCCACAAGAGTTAGCCGTACGTATTGATGATGCAGAACCGAAAGTGGTTATCACCGCTTCATGCGGTATCGAGATCAAAAAAATACTGCCTTATAAGCCATTGCTTGATGAAGCAATTGAAAAGTCAGCACACAAACCTAGCAGCTGTATCGTATTCCAGCGTCCACAAGTGACTGCAGAATTAATTGCTGATCGTGATATTGACTGGGTTACAGCAATGAAAACGGCTGAACCTGCTGATTGTGTTCCTGTTAAAGGTACAGACCCACTCTATATCCTTTATACATCGGGAACTACGGGCAAACCTAAAGGTGTCGTTCGTGATAATGGTGGTCATGCTGTTGCGCTGAAATACAGTATGAAAGCTATTTATAATATGGAAGCGGGTGATGTTTTCTGGGCTGCATCAGATGTAGGTTGGGTTGTTGGTCACTCCTATATTGTTTACGCACCATTATTGGCAGGTTGTACTACTGTTGTTTTTGAAGGCAAGCCAATTAAAACCCCAGATGCCGGTGCATTCTGGCGTGTATGTGAAGAATACAAAGTAAAATCGTTGTTTGCTGCACCTACTGCGTTCCGAGCAATTCGTAAAGAAGATCCCGATTCAGAGTTGTTGAAGCCTTACGATCTATCTCACCTGAAAGCTATTTTCATGGCAGGCGAGCGACTAGATCCGCCCACATATACCTGGACGACAGAAACTCTCGGTAAGCCAGTTATTGATCACTGGTGGCAAACAGAAACCGGTTGGGCTATCTGCGGTAACTTAACAGGTGTTGAGATGAAAGCGCCGAAAGCCGGCTCTTCTACACTGCCTATGCCTGGTTTTAATGTACAGATCGTTGACTCAGAAGGTAATGAACTACCTGCAGGTGAGCAAGGCAACATTGCTATGAAGCTTCCGCTGCCTCCAAGCTGCTTACCCACTGTATGGGGCGATCATGAACGCTTCCGTACGGGTTATCTAGCTGAGTTCCCTGGTTACTATTCAACGGGTGATGGCGGATATAAAGACGAAGAAGGTTATGTATTTATCATGGGGCGTACCGATGATGTAATCAACGTGGCCGGGCATCGCCTGTCAACCGGTGAGATGGAAGAGATTGTCGCTAGCCACTCAGCAGTAGCAGAGTGCTGTGTTATCGGTGTAAATGATCCGCTGAAAGGTCAGCAGCCTATCGGGCTGGTGCTTCTCAAGAATGGTATTGAGTTAGACGAGAAAGAACTGGAAGCCGAATTGGTTGCCATGGTCCGTAAAGAGATCGGAGCGGTTGCATGTTTCAGAAAAGCAATGGTTGTTCAGCGTCTTCCAAAAACCCGTTCAGGAAAAATTCTGCGTAAGTTGCTGCGTCAGATTGCTGATGGTTCTGGATACTCAGTTCCTTCAACAATTGATGACCCAGCTAGCTTGCCGGAAATCGAGGAAATTTTGACTAATCACGGCCTCGTGAGCAGTCAATAGTACCTCACCTAAGACCCTTAGTAGTTTTTAGGCAGCCTTTTGGCTGCCTTTTTTGTGAATAATTATTTTTATGCCCGCTTATGCATTACCCATCTTATTCCTAGGTAGGTATCTAGAAAACAACCTGTCCCTATTGGTTTTAATTTTTTTGAGTCTGTGTCTTATTGCCTAACTACCCTAATCTTTACACTTATTCATAAATGTAGAGAAGGGGGAGAGTTAATAATGGAAATTATTAAGGCATCACAACCTCTGAGCGATGCTGCACGTAATCATCTTCTCTATAACGGTAATGTGCTCATCTTTGAGCAGCTACCGGCCATATTGGAATTAAATGCTTATTTAGATAGGCTTGTGCAAAGTATCTTTGGAGAGATAATTGGAGATTTAGCTTTTAACGTTCAGATTGAACAATTACAAAAGCGCTTCTCTGAAGAGTCAAGGTTTACTGCTTTGTTTATATCAGCACTTAAACAAGCGGGTATGGATACAGATAGTAATTATGCTGACGCGCTGTTTTTACGCTGTGTGCCTCCTTTGCTAAAAAATAATATGTACCGAGGTAGAATTTCTCCCCACCGTGACACATGGGGAAGTAACATTCAGCAGCAAATTAACTGGTGGAGTTCTCTTTGTCCTACTACTGAAGAAAATACGCTTGTCTTTTATCCTGAATACTGGGGGAAACCCATAGAAAACAGCACTAGCGAGTGGTCTTATAGTGCTTTTTGTAAGGCGAGGGCATTTGCAAAGCAACAGGGTATATCACATATAGATTACCCTTATGCGCCAGAAGCAACGCAGACCATTCTTTGTGATAACCCTGTAAGTATCATAACCAATCCAGGAGATCTTGTTTGCTTTTCAAGCGCTCATTTACATGCCAGTACAGAGAAACCTCGCGGGTATTGTAGGTTTAGCGTAGAACTACGCACTTTCGCAGAAGCAGACGCTTATTTAACGCCTCCTGAAAATATCGATAACGCCAACCTACAACCTAGATATGATTGGTTCAAACGACTAAGTGATAAAGAGAAATACCACATTAAGTAAATCCGATAAAATCGAGATATTCACTACTATGCAGAATACGTTAGCATCATCAGGTAGCTATAGAGGTTGTGTTTTTATGCTTCTTGCTATGGCCGCTTTTTCTATAGAAGACATGTTTATAAAAAGCGCTTCACAAGTTGTACCTCTAGGTTTCACAGTTTTGCTTTTTGGCCTAGGGGGTTCATTTATTTTTTATTGCTTGGTGAGGCATAAGGCAGAGGCGATTTTCCCACCAGAAATGCGTAGCCGTACAATGCTTATTCGTGTCTTTTGCGAAATTATAGGACGTAGTTTTTTTGCCTTAGCTATTGTAATGATGCCTTTATCGAGCGCTTCAGCCATTCTTCAAGCCACTCCACTGGTTGTGGTGTTAGGCGCTACGCTTTTTCTTAAGGAGAAAATATCTTTAACGCATTGGATTGCTATTTTTATCGGTTTTGTCGGTGTGATAATGATTGTTCGCCCAGGATTAAATGACTTTGATTTCGCTTCAGTATTTGCTGTTGTTAGCACCTTAGGTTTTGCAGGGCGTGACCTTGCAACACGTGCAGCATCACCTAAGTTATCTAATGCTCAATTAGGGTTTTATGGATTTCTGGTATTAATAGCGGCAGGCTGTTGTTTATCACTAGCCTCGGGTCAAGCATTCATTATTAATTTTGATTCTGGTTTGAAAATAATAGGCGCAATACTTTTCGGTGTTATTGCGTACCACTCTTTAACGATTGCAATGCGATCAGGCTCTGTATCTGTGGTGGCTCCTTTTAGGTACTCACGAGTGATTTTTGCGATGATTCTAGGTGTTATAATTTTTGATGAGCGCCCCGATGTCCTTACTATTTGTGGAACATTAGTCATAGTAATGAGTGGCTTATACCTTCTATTGAGTAAAAAGATGGATCGAGATTAAACTAAACTAAAAAAATATATTTCTTATTAAGCCTCTGATTCGTTTTTGTAATCTTGTACTACACTACAATTAATTCCAGCTCTGATGTCTCTCTTTTTTACGCGTTATTCCTTTATGGAAACGCTAACAAATAAGAGAAAAAAAGGATTTTTTGATGTTTTCAACAATACGTTTCAAAGCCTATTTGTTCGTAAGTTTTTTTGCTGTGACACTATTGCTTCAAGGCATTATGCAGCACTTGCAAGCCGAAAGAGTGCATGAGCAGAGTGCATATCTTGCTAATACGCAGAGTGCAATCATGACTCATCTGCATGAAATGCAGCTTGCTGTTATTCAGGTACAGCAGCGCCTGACAGATATTAGTGCAACGCGAGGGATGGATGGATTGAGTGATGGCTTTGATAAAGCGGCTAAGAGTGTTGAGCTTTTTCAAACATCGGTACAAACACTACAGCGAATAGATACTAAGTTTGGTTTTGATTACTCAGCTTTGTTGCCTCTTATGGATAACTATTATGTCGTTGGCCAGAAAATGGCTCATGCTTACGTTGATGGTGGGGCTCACGCTGGTAATGAAATCAAAGGGGAGTTTGATGTTACTGCCTCAGCTCTGTTCGGTAAGGTTGCTGAGCTATCTAAACAACTTAACAGCAAAGCCGACGAGCAGTTTGCCATTGAGTTAGAGTCCACCGAATCAGCACAAGACGTAAATGTTCTATTTTTCTGTATATTTTTAATCCTCCTCTTAATCGCGTTGTTTGGTATCCATCGGTTTGTCCTTATGCCGGTTCATAATATCGTTGAAATGGCACAAAACCTTGTAAACGGTGAAGGGGACTTAACTCAGCGCTTACCAATCAAAGGGAAAGATGAGCTAGCTCAGTTGGCTCAAGCGTTTAATGATTTCATTGAGCATACTGATAATCTAGTTTCACAGGTCACTAAGTCTGTCGTTAGACTGGTGCCTATGGCAAAAGAACTGTCGCAAACTAATAATAACATTGAACAAGCAGCCACTGAGCAACGTGAGCGTAGTTTACAGGTCGGTAGTTCAATGGAAGAAACGACTGAATCAGCTAAAGAAGTGACTCTTCGTATTCAACAAATATCAAGCTCAGTTAAAGCAAGTGTTGAAACACTAAACGATGGCCAGCATGTGGCACAGCAAACCATGCAGGGCATGGATCAGCTTTCTCTGGAGATCACCCTCATCTCTGAGTCTATTGTTAAACTACGCACGGATAGCGAAAAGATAGAATCTATTATTGATGTTATTAATGCCATTTCTGAACAAACTAATCTTCTTGCATTAAATGCGGCGATGGAGGCAGCTAGAGCAGGTGACGCTGGTAGGGGGTTTGCTGTTGTTGCTGATGAAGTAAGAACACTGGCTACCCGAAC
>JAWUYS010000070.1:0-43165 GCA_034110685.1 Neptunomonas sp. | reverse complement strand
CTGAGTATATGGGCGCATTAACTGCACGGCGTATCGTGCAACAACTCGATAAATCATCTCAAGAAACGTTACTGCTAGAAACAGCTAAAACAGGCAGATTACTTCAGCAACAGCAAGCAATACGCCCTTTTCTTGATGCACTATATCAACCAGCAGATGAGTTTTTAAAGCCTTCAGATGAAACATTAGTGTGCCGTTGTGAGGAAGTAACCGCAGGCCAGATACGCAGTATGGTCGCACAAGGTTGCACAGGCCCCAACCAAACCAAAGCCTTTAGCCGAGCCGGTATGGGGCCCTGCCAAGGACGTCTTTGCGGATTAACAGTGGCTCAAATCATCGCTGATGAGAGACAAGTAGCTGTCAGTGAGGTGGGTTATTACCAGATTCGCACACCGATTAAACCACTCACTATTGGTGAATTAGCAGATTTAGCAGAGTAAAAGCTCAATACCCATCACTAATTAACTTACAGGTAGTAAAAGAGATGTCGATAACCCGATATGAAACCGCTGTGCGCATGAGTCGCGCTGTTGTACACAACAATACTGTTTACCTTTGTGGACAAGTAGCTGAAGATCGCTCAGCAGATATTACTGAGCAAACACAAACCATGCTGGCAAAAGTTGTCTCTCTGCTTGAGACTGTCGGTAGCTCAAAAGAAAATATTCTTTCAGCCACTATCTACTTAAAAGATATGAGCTTATTTGCCCAGATGAACAGCGTTTGGGATGCATGGGTTGAAGAAGGTAAAGCACCGGCGAGAGCTTGCGTGGAAGCACGCATGGCCAGCCCTGAATTACTGGTCGAGATATCCGTTATTGCTGCTATAAGCGAAGCGTAAAATAACAGATTAGATGAAGCCGGTTATGCTTTAACAGGCTTTATCTCATCCAACAATTGCGCTAATGGATAGCCCTTAAAAGGCTTGCCTGTTTCCAGTACAACATGGCTGCTGATATTAACCTGGCCAGGTAATAGATCAAGCAAACGGTCATTAATAGCATTATAGCGCTGCATATCAGGAGCTATGATGCGTAAAAAGAAATCAAATGCGCCACTCACGGTATAGCACTCCACCACTTCTGGGATGTCATCTGTGGCATTACGAAATAGCTTAAAGGCTTCGGTACTTTGGTCTTTTAAACTGACTGTTGCGATAACCGTCACACTGCGACACAGAGATGGCAGGTCTAAAACGGCCATGTAGGCATCAATTAACCCCTCTTCTTCCAGCTTTTTTACACGGTTTAAGCAAGAACTCGGAGACAAACCCACTCGATCAGCGAGATCTTGATTAGTAATACGTGCGCTTTGCTGGAGCACCGAAAGAATCTTTCGATTAATACGATCAAGAGTCATGAAGTAACCTGATTATTTCTAACTATACTGGAGATGCACCCATAGTAGCTGCTAATTCAGGGATATTCATTAAGAACCTTAATGTCATACAAACCGAATAAAATTCGGCAACTTATATGCGCAACAACATCGTCCAGCATGCACACTGGACGATGCTCACATATTAAGTATGACAATAAAGGTTTCATTGCGGCGCGCTGATCACCACTACTTGATCGCTCTGAATGGAGTTGTAGAAACAGTTTGGTCGGCCGGTATGGCAAGCAGGACCTTGCTGTTCGATGCGCAACAGAATAGCATCACCATCACAGTCTAAACGGGCTTCGACCAGGTACTGACGATGGCCACTGGTTTCGCCTTTTCGCCATAACTGCTGCCGTGAGCGAGACCAGTAGCAAACCTGTCCTGTCGCTAGGGTTTCTTCCAACGCAGTGCGATTCATCCAAGCCAACATAAGCACTTCGCCAGTGTCATGCTGCTGGGCGATAGTAGCGACCAAGCCATTAGCACTCCATGGAATGGCATCTAGGACATCAACTAGAGGCTGGCCTTGGCCAACCTCTGTCTGCTCTAGTTGCAACCAGATGCTCACGGCTTAAGCGCTGCCATGAGTGTGTTTAGGTTATGCTTGAACATACCTAGATAAGTATTAGCCGGGGCCTGACTCGCCAGCGCATCAGAGTACAAGGTACCACCCACTTTAGCGCCAGATTCTTCGGCGATTTGCTGAATCAGTCGAGGGTCTCGGATATTTTCTACAAACACCGCACGTACACCTTCGTTGCGCAATTGACGGATCAGAGCAGCCACTTCACCAGCTGAAGGCTCGTCATGAGTTGAGAGCCCCTGCGGCGCGATAAATTGTAGCTGCCACGCCTGGCCTAGGTAACCGAAAGCATCGTGGCTGGTCACCACTTTTCGCTTACTAGCGGGCAAGGAAGCAAACCGCTTATTAGCCTCTTTGAGCATCGTATGCAGGCGTATTAAGTAAGCATCACGGCGGCTTGTATATTCTTCAGCATGGGTTGGATCTACATCGATCAAAGCATTTGCGATGTTACGCACATAAACTTCGGCGTTGTTAAGGCTCTGCCAAGCATGCGGATCAGGTACTTGCTCGCCTTCGTCGTCTAACATCAACGGTTGTACCCCAGCACTGGCATTGATGCGCTTTCCCGTTGATTCAGTGCTGGCCAGTAGACGCTCCAACCAAGGCTCAAAGCCCAAACCATTGGCGACTATTAGCTTAGCCCTGAGTAACGCTTTAGCGTTGTCTGGGCTGGGTTCATATGTATGCGCATCGGCATCAGCGCCGACAAAGTTGGTCAATTCAATTCGGTCTCCTCCTACTTCACTGACCAAGTCAGCAAGGATACTGAAACTGGTGACAACTTTAATTTTCTCTGTTGCATGCAAGGACAAAGGGAACAACAGGAGTATCGCAAGAAACAAGTTACGCATGATAAATACCTCAAATAGTTGTGAGCGACGGGAATGAGCGCAATAGACCACGAACAGGCCCAATCACGACAGAAGTTACGTATAGAAAACCTGCCAGGAGCACGATACACGGCCCGCTAGGCAAGTTTGCATAGTAAGACAGGAGCAGCCCCAACCACACACAGGTCGCACCGAAGAGCGCGGCAAGCATTAACAAGACCGGTAATTGCCTACTCCAAAAACGAGCGGCAGCGGCTGGTAATATCATCAGACCGACAACCATAAGCGCGCCGATGGCCTGGAATCCAATGACCAAGTTAAGTACCACTAGGGTTAGGAACACGCCATGTGCGAGTGCTCCAAAATGGCTAACACTGCGCAGAAACAGCGGATCTAGGCTGTCCAGAGCTAGAGCGCGATAGATCAGGACGAGCAACAGTAGACTTAGCACTGACGTACCAAGCATCCCGTTCAAGGTTGTTGTGTCCACAGCCAATGCTGAACCGAACAGCAGGTGTATCAGATCCAGTTTTCGTCCGCCTAAGCCGAGGAGAAGCACACCGCTTGCCAAGGAGATCGGATAGAGCGCAGCCAGGCTGGCATCTTCACGCAAGCCTGTACGACGACTGATCCAAGCAGACAGCCCTGCCATGCTCAATCCTGCGACTAGGCCACCAATAGTTAAGGCAGGCAGACTCAAACCGAACAACCAGAAAGCTAGTGCCGTACCGGGCAGGATACCGTGAGCGATAGCATCACCGATCAGGCTCATACGTCGCAGAATTAAAAACACACCCAGCGGCCCAGCACTACAAGCCAATGCGATTCCTCCGAAAAGAGCACGACGCATAAAGCTAAACTCTGTAAATGGTTCCCAGAGCAATTCCACGTTCAAGCAACCTCCTCTAGCGTTTGACAATTGCTGTTGAACTGCTCGATAGGTGCGAAAATACAGCCATTGCTCGAAATCATTAGAGCCATATCAAGCTTCTGATTCAGGCTAGCGAGGTTATGACTAACAATTACTATGGTTCTGCCTTGTTGTTTCCAACGTGCTATATGCTGCCAGAGCAGTTGTTGCCCGTGTTCATCCAACGCAACCTCTGGCTCGTCTAGCAGCAGGACTTGAGCGTCGGTCAAGCTAAGGCGCGCCAGCAAGGCTCTTTGTAATTCGCCACCCGACAAAACCTCTAGACTCTGTTTTTCCAGCTCAAGAAGACCCCAATCAGATAAGGCTTGCTGCAGGCGCACTTGGCGCTCGCGGCGGCTCACACGAGTGCGCCAAAAACCAGCACTGACCAACTCAGCTAAACGTATGGGAAATTGCCTATCCAATTCCTGCTGTTGTGGTAAGTAGGAGATACCTCCTAGCAATGGCGTGCTGATCTTAACTTGCCCACGCAGGGGTTGGTTCAGCCCCGCCATAATCTTAAGGAGACTGCTCTTGCCAGAACCATTTCTACCAATCATTGCCGTTAGGCTCCCAGGAACCAACTGCAAATCAAGTGGAGGAGTTAGAGAGCGTCCATTAGCTCCCCACTGCAATCCGCAACACTGGATCATCCCTGACTTCCCCAGTTCCACGCACTTTCGGCAACGGCATCATGAGCATGCAGGCTTTCCATATGCTCGACGCGCAAATGAAATCCCTGTAAGCAGGCTTCCTCTTGCAGAGCCTGATGAATTCGTCGCGCGGCATCCTCACAGAACATAGTGTTTTGGCCGTTGGCCAAGGCAAACGCCTGTTCATCGACCCGTTTCACTGCCGTTTGCAGCGCAGTGCCAAGTGCTAACTCTACGCGCTCAAGCAATACCAACAAGGGCAACTCTATACATCCCGATGCGAGATGTACCTTGAACGTGGCTGCACTGCGCTGGCTGTGAGGTGTCGCCACGATGCCTTGCGAGCTTCCCAGCCAATCGTGTAGCTCCGCATGATGTAAATCTCTGTCGGCGAACTCCTTGCTGAATTGTTTTTGTATTAACTGGCGAGCAAGAGCAGCTGAGCAAGGGCAAGTCGATGAGTAGCCAATCTCTAACTTCATCGTCATGTGCGAACCTTGACCATCGCGGGTGGCATTCACTTCAAAGGGGTAGGCTTTCCAGCCACCCAATTGGCTTAGCAATGCCGGACGTTTGAACAGGACATCACCCTTGATACTTAGATTAGCCGTTTTAGATAAACCACAATGGCTATCGAGGAAACGGTCTAGCACCTCATCAAGTAGAGGTACTGTCAATTCTTGATGCTCAAGCGTTTCTAGCGCCAAATACAGGCGCGACATATGGATGCCCCGAGCCTCTGGACTATCAAGACTGACGCCAGCATCTACATATACATTTAACTGCTGCCCAGCAAGTCGAATGGGTAAGGCTATCCCCTGCATGCCGACTAACTTCAGAGGGATGCCTTTATAGGAATGGACCTGACTCGCTACATCAGGCAATACGAGGGAGTTCATATAAAAATACAACCTTTGTTATGTTATAACATAACATTTATATAAAAATAGCCCTGCCTTGTCAATAGACAATTCATGAACAGGCACCACCTACTACATCAAATATTTGGTAACTTCACAGCTTCGAACAATCATCTAACTACCTAGTCAACAATAGTTGTTCCGTTCCAGTAAATGACAAAAGTTCGTAATACTGGGGCAACCAGAAATAGGTCGCTCTAACGAGCGACCCACAATCATTGATTCCACGGCACTTTCAGCAACAGGTGAGATTGTGATCCATCGATATACCCCTGAAAAAATACGATCTACCTCATTGCCCTAGACGTATTAGCATGCCCCTTAGCCAACTCAATAAACGCTGTCAGATAATCTGTTTGTAAATCGGTAGAGCGCTGGCCAATAAAAATCTGTTTTTGCATCCCCTCGCCTAAGCGCACCGACGTAATCGGCATGCGACTTTGATACTCTGCTACCAACCACCCTGGCAAGGCGGCAACGCCTCGCCCGGCGGCGACCATTTGCAACATAATATCAGTGGTTTCTATTGTTTTATGCTTCTTTGGGCTGCAACTAGCCGGGAGTAAAAACTGACTAAAGATATCTAAACGTTGTGGCTCTACGGGGTAAGTTATCAAGGTTTCAGGTACCAGCTGCTCTGGGCTTATCGCTTTTTGTTTTGCTAAAGGGTGAGTATCTGCAACCACCAGCACTTGCTCATAATCAAATACGGGTTCATAAATCAGCCCGGTACGAAATAACGGGTCAGGCGTTACCAGCAAATCAATCTCATACGCATATAAAGCACCAATACCGCCAAACTGAAAGCGTTGCTTAACATCAACATCTGGCCAAGCAGCTAAATAGGGACTTACCACCTTTAGTAACCATTGATAACAAGGGTGACACTCCATCCCAATACGCAACGTTCCTCGCTGGCCGCTGGCAATCTCACTGACGACCTCTTCGGCTAATTCGAGCTGCGGCAAAATACGCTCCGCTAACCTAAGCAGATACAAGCCAGACTGTGTAACACAAAGAAACCTATGAAAGGCATGCTAACCGGACCTGTGACCATACTTAACTGGTCATTTGTTCGAGATGATCAGCCACGCTCAGTCTCTTGTTACCAGTTAGCACTAGCGATACGTGAAGAAGTTCAGGACCTTGAAAAAGCCGGTGTAAACATCATCCAAATTGATGAAGCAGCACTGCGTGAAGGGCTTCCTTTGCGCCAATCCCAATGGCAAGAATACTTGCAATGGGCCATTGAGAGTTTTCGTATCAGTGCCAACGGTGTAGATGATAAGACTCAGATTCATACTCACATGTGTTATTCCGAGTTTAACGATATTATCTCTGCCATTGCCGATATGGATGCGGATGTTATTACGATTGAAACATCACGCTCCGATATGGAACTGCTAGATGTATTTGATCATTTCAACTACCCCAATGACATTGGACCAGGTGTATATGATATCCACACACCAAACACACCAACACAGGCCCAAATAGTTGGCTTAATAGAGAAAGCAGCTCAACGGATTCCTCCTGAACGTCTTTGGATCAATCCAGACTGTGGTTTAAAAACTCGACAGTGGGAAGAGGCAATCCCTGCTTTGCAAAATATGGTGGCAGCAGCACAAACATTGCGCCAACAAAAATTAAAGGCCGCTAGTTGATGGGAATAAATTAAAAGACCAATAAAAAAGCGGCGCCTTTATTTAAAAAGGAAGCCGCTTTTATCGATTATCGTTTAAAAGAAAAACGAATTACATCTGTGATTGGAGGTAGTTTTCTAATCCAATCATCTTCACAAGACGCAATTGCTGCTCAAGCCAATAAGCATGATCAACTTCAGTATCTTCCAGTAATTTCTCAAGAATTTCTCGAGACTGGTAATCCTGTTCTTCTTCGCAGATTTTAATCACTGCTTTGAGCTGATTACCCACGGTATATTCAATCCGTAGGTCACTTTCAATCATCTCAACAACATTAGTACCGATTTTTAAACCTTCTCGCGTCACCATATCTGGTGTGCCTTCGAGAAACAGCATACGCTCGATCAATAACGAGGCATGCCCTTTTTCATCTTCCACTTCATGATCGATACGCTCAAAAAGCTTCGTTAGCCCCCAATCATCGTACATACGTGAGTGGATAAAATACTGATCCATAGCTGCTAGCTCCATTGCCAGCAGTGAGTTCAAGCCATCAATAACGCGCTGATTACCTTTCATCTCTGTTCTCCGCTCTCTTACATCTTACTCTGTAGATAATTTTCGATGCCCATCTGGCTAATCAGATATAACTGAGCTTCAATCCAATCGAGATGCGCCTCTTCAGCTTCAAGAATCTCTTCTAACATATCTCTACTTACGTAATCTGACTGGGTTTCACACAGCGCTATCGCTTCACGTAGCTGTGACAATTGATCTGTTTCAAAATCTAGATCACATTGCAGCATTTCAGCGGTATGTTCGCCAATACGTAATCGTTCCAAATGCTGAAGGTTCGGTAAACCTTCAAGGAATAAAATTCGCTCGATCAGTTCGTCTGCCTGCTTCATATCTTTGATCGATTTTTTATAAGCTTTCTCGTTTAACTCACCCAGCCCCCAATTTTTATACATACGAGCATGTAAGAAAAACTGGTTAATGGATGTCAATTCGGCTGTTAAAACCTTATTGAGCATACTTAGTACTTGCTTATCACCCTGCATATCATCCTCCGGCAGACTCTACTTAAGTTTGTAAGATAGCAGAAGCGCAAGGCGATGAAATACAAAAGTCGTACGTTAGGATAAAAATCCACCAAAAGCTTGATATAAATCTACATGAGAACTATTATCAATCTTAATAACATATAGGTTCTCTAATTATGTACATATGTATTTGCAACGCAGTAACAGACTCACAAATTAAAGATGCGCTGGACGACGGTGCTACGAGTGTCGCTGACCTCAATAAAACGCTATCAGTTGGTAGCTGCTGTGGTAAATGCACTCGCTCAGCTAGAGCGATCATCAAACAATATAGATCTGCTATGGAGATCGATGAACTCTCTTATAGTGCTATGTAATTTTATGCATCCAGCACTTTGTAATTATCTCTGTTTATATAAGTAGAGAGTTTCTTACTTTTATTGCACCCACAAAAGAATATTTCGTCTCACGACGCTTTAACCCCCCTCTACAGTTATCATCCTTATAGATGACTGCATTTAAACATCTACCCTGCCATAAGAAATAACTAATACAGCACTTTCCCTACAGACCGAATAATATTCGGCATAAATTATTATTTCCGTATTTTATTGCTAGCTAAGCAAGTATTTAAACAGCTCATTTTGAAAGGCGACGCGTAAAATATCAGATAATAATGATAACTGAGTGAGCCCAACATGCTGATTATTCGCCCTTGTAAAGAAAGTGACTTGGATGATTTGATGAATATTTCCCATGCTGTCGGCAAAGGGATGACATCAATGCCTGCTGATGAAGCGGCCTGGTTAGAAAAGATCAGTGCATCGGCTAAAGCTTTTAATTCTGCTCAGCCAGCGGCACAGAGCAATACATATTTTATGGTGTTAGAAGATACAGCCACTGGTCATTTAGCTGGCACGACAGCTATTTATACGGGTGTTGGACTGAGTCGTCCTTTCTATTCTTATAAGATATCCACACTGGTCAGTAGCAGCAGTGACCTTGATATGATTCGTAAAACCCAAGTACTTAATATCGTCAATGATTACACCGGTTCAACCGAAGTTGGCTCTATTTACTTGTTACCTGAATACCGCAAGCCTGGTGTAGGACAGTTTTTATCACGTGCACGCTTTTTAACGATGGCCGATTTCCCAGAACGATTTGGTGATCAAGTCATTGCTGAACTACGTGGCTGGCAGGATGAAAATGGCCGTTCTCCGCTATGGGATAACCTTGGCAAACCATTTTTTGGTATTGAGTTCCAAGATGCGGTAAACACAGCAGCGCTTAAGGGTTCACAGTTTATTTCTGACCTCATGCCTAAATACCCAATCTATATCAGCCTTCTACCGCAAGAAGCACAAGAGGTAATAGGTAAACCGCATGATTTCTCTGCGCCAGCATTGTTTATGCTGAAAAAAGAAGGTTTTCAGTTTTCAGGCTATGTAGATTTATTTGATGGAGGCCCTTCTGTACAAGCCGATACCAAAGAGATTCGCAGTGTTAAAGATAGCTGTAGCAGCCATTTTCAAGTGGTAAGTGATCTACCAGCTTCATCACAGATGTATTTAGTGAGTAATGAGGATCTTGATGATTACCGTGTTGCTTTAGCGCCTGGGAAGGTTACTGAAAACGGTGATTTCATTATTGATCAAGCAACCTTTCAAGCATTACAACTTGCTGTGGGAGGCTTAGTGCGCTTTATCACAATGAATAAATCGTCAGTTCGAAAAACACACTCACAAGCGGCATAACAGGTATTGGAGAGTAATATCTTCTACACTGGCTTTTTATCGTACTCTTTGGAGGTAATTGATGGACAATAATCATTGGATTCTTACCGCACAATGCCCAAGCCGCTTAGGGACTATCGATGCTGTTACTGGGCTGCTTTATAACAATCAACATTACATCACTGAATTGCACTCGTTTGATGATAGCCATAGCAACCAATTCTTTATCCGAGCGCAGTTTCGTGCCAATGACTCTTTTGATGAAGCTGCCTTTCGCCAAGAGTTCTCATTAAAAGCAGAACAGTTTGATATGCAATGGCAATTACGCTCCACTGCCGACAAACCTAAAGTCGTGATCATGGTTTCCAAGTTTGATCACTGCCTCAATGACCTGCTTTACAAGCACCGTATTGGACAGCTCTCAATCGAAATACCGGCTATCATTTCCAACCACCCGGATCTTGAATCATTAGCTCAATGGCATGATATTCCTTATTACCACCTACCGGTGAGTGCCGAGACTAAACCGGCTCAAGAAGCCCAAGTCATGCAGATCATCAAAGATGTGGACGCGGAGCTAGTCGTACTTGCACGATATATGCAGGTGCTGTCTCCACAACTGTGCCAGCACCTAGAAGGCTGGGCAATTAATATCCATCACTCATTGCTACCTGGTTTTAAAGGCGCTAAGCCCTACCACCAAGCGTATGAAAAAGGCGTTAAAACAGTGGGAGCAACAGCCCACTACATTAATGATGACCTCGATGAAGGCCCCATTATTGCGCAAGGTATCGACTCAGTAGACCATGCCTACTACCCAGAAGACTTGGTCGCCAAAGGCCGAGATATAGAACGCGTCACTCTTTCACGAGCGGTACGTTATCATGTTGAACAACGGGTTTTCTTAAACGGACAACGTACCGTGGTATTTGCTGACTAAGCCACTTAGGCTGTTATGCTGCTGTACTTGGAGTTATGAGTGATTAACTCCCAAGTACACAGTTTAACGCCTGATAATCTTTTAAAATCTGCTGAACATCTCTCTCTACATCTTGAGACACCCGCTGATAATGGCTAATAGTTCTCGTTAAATAAGCCTGATCATCCGGCCTAGACAGATCCCACATAATAGAGCCTACCGGGGAGATAGGCTGTGTTGCGTGTAAGCTAACATGTAGAACTTCATAAAATCGGCCATTTTCTTGTACCAGGCACTCATCAATTAAAGAGAATCCCATTTCAATCAGTGCATTACGTACTTTATAAGTATGCAGCACGGGGCATAGTAAAAACTCCATTTTCTGTTGAGGGTTCTCAACAAGTAGCCCGGCTACTAATTCAATCAGTAAATCACCACCGACGCCTGCAATTATCATTAAATGACAACTGCCTTCATTTACATTTGTAGCTGATGACAACTGTAATTTTGCTACATCAGCCACATGTGTCTGCCAACTGCTAGTTTTTGCTCCCTCAGGAAAAAAACGCTGTAGCTTAGTCGTAACCTCTGCCACCAAAGGCTCAGCTACATCGACAAAATGTATCGTTTTTGCAGCTTCACGTCGTAACAATAAGAAACCTAATAAACCATGATCACAGCAACAGTCCCAAATATGATCATACCTAGGCATCACCATGCTATCGATCTTCTGTAAACGCTGGCTAATTTTCATATAGAAATCATCAATTCAAAAACACCTTAACCTTCTCTTTACCCTGCGTGGAGTATAACTAGCTCAAACTTTAATCGGATACCTTAGATGTTTACCAAGGCCGTACCGCGCACCAGCTTAATTTTGGCACTCACTGTACTGATCAGCGCTTGTAGTTCAATGCCACAGCCCCGAACTTCATTGGCCGAGGAGCTCACTATTCCAGCCTCATGGGATAGTTACAATACTGCTGACACAGTAACTACAGCAGGTATAGCAACAGTCGATACGACGCTGCTATCTCTGTTTGCTCAACCGCAACTTAAAAAACTGATTAACGAAACACTAAGCAACAATATCGATCTTCGTAAAACAGCCCTGAGATTACAACAACAACGACTCCTTACTCATCAAACCAACGCTGCTGGCCGCCCTGATCTGAGCCTAAATTTAAGTAGCCAACGCAGCAAAGAACAACAAGTAAACAACACTCATTCTCTGGCGCTCAATTTAAACTGGGAGCTTGATGTCTGGGGCCGGCTTGCCGATGCAAACTCGGCTGCCCATAGCACCACTATGGCTCAATCACTGGACTACCAAGCCGCTCGAAACTCTCTGGCTGGCCGGGTCATTCAACGCTGGATTGATATATCACTACGCCAACAAATCATCCGCACTGAGCAACAGTGGTTAACCAGCCTAGAAAATAATGAAGCCGTTATTCTAGGCAGATACCGTCGCGGGCTAGGAGACCTCAATGACTTAACAACTGCTCGCGCTGCAACCGCTCGAATTAAAGCAAACCTCACTGCCAAGCAATCTAATCAACGAGACGCCAAGCGAGCATTTAACCTGTTAAGAGGAGCAACTTCGGCAGCTAAGCTGCCGGCAATATTACAGGTTCCACAGATTAGTGCACCACCGGTTCTACTGCCAGCTCAGGTACTGTCCAACAGACCAGACCTGCAATCAGCCTACTTACAAATTCGTGCTGCAGACAAGCGTACAAAAGTCGCTTATAAGCAATTACTACCCGGTTTTTCATTGACGACAACCATCTCTGATAGTGGCCCAAACCTAGAAAATTTACTGCAAGGTTCTCCCGTCTGGAGCCTACTAGGTCAATTAACCGCTCCTCTGTTTAATTCTGGCCGTTTAAAAGCCGCAGCAGAAACCTCTCAGCTAGATGCCGAGTTAAGTTATTTGAGTTATCAACAGACCCTACTCAACGCCATACTTGAAGTGGAAAACACTCTCGACCAAGAAAGCAGCCTAGCGCAACAAGAGCAAGCGCTAGAGCGGGCCTTACATAACTCACATGCAAGCCTGAGCCATTATCAAACTCGTTATCGTGAGGGTGTCAGTGACATTCTCAACTTGCTCAGTGCACAACAGAGTGCCTTTGAAGCTCAAATTCAGATCATTCAGATCCAGCAGGCCCGCTTAACCAATCGTATTAATTTGGGCCTTGCTCTGGGTATGAACGTAGAAACGAACACAAACAACAATGCTAACACTGCCAATAAAAAGCGGGAATTTAACCATGCAACACAATAAACGCCGACGCTCCTTAATAGTCACCGCCATTGCACTGGTCGCTATCCCGCTAGCAATCGGCTATACCAGCTACGCCATCAGCATCCAGCCGGAACCTGAACAGTCTAAAACAAAAATAACTGTCCCGCGTGTTTCAATACAGTTGCTCAATACAGGTACTCACCATAGCTCCATCACCAGCTTTGCAGAAGTTCGAGCAAGCAATGAAATCAGTTTCAGTAGCCTAGTTGCTGGCCGGGTAATTTGGCGTGCTCCTGGATTCATCAATGGTCAACAGGTGACTAAAAACGAATCCTTATTGCGCTTGGATGACACAGAGTATCGCGAAGCCCTCGCTATCGCTCAGCAAAATCTCGCAGAAGCTGAACTGATTTTACAGCAGGAAAAACAACAAAAAAGCCAGGCTGTCATCGACTGGCAGCGCTCAGGATTAACAGAAAAGCCCGGCGCTCTGGTGCTACGTAAACCTCAGTTAAAACTGGCTAAAGCCCGTTTTAATGCAGCGAAAAGCAGCGTAAGCCACGCTCGTCGCAACCTTGCTGAAACCACCGTAAAAGCGCCATTTGACGGTGTTATACTCAATCGTAGTGCTTCTTTAGGAAGCTTTATCGAAGTGGGTACTGTTCTGGCTACCCTTCGAGGCAGTGCTGAAGCAGAAATAGTCCTGACACTATCTGCTAGCCAGTGGCAACAGCTACCACAAGACCTGAGTTCAACAACGGTGCAGCTCAGTGATCCTGATCAGCTGGGCAGTCGCTGGCAAGGTGAAATTAGCCATCTATCAGAAACAATTGACCCCTCCACCCGACAACGTAGTCTAATGGTGCGCGTCAAAGAACCTTTGGCACAACAACCACCGCTGCTTTCAGGCAGTTTTGTCAGTGCTCACATCAAAGGTCGAGCAGTAGACAAGCTATTTGCCATTCCAAGTACTGCCCTCACTGCTGACGGTTATATCTGGGATGTCGTTGATAACCGGTTACAACGACACAAAAGCCGTCCGCTGTTCAGTGCCAACGGAAAACTGTACATCCCCCAATCCGAGCTACCGCAACAAATGGCACTAGTAGTTAAACCACTCGCAAGCTACCTACCGGGGATGGCAATAGAGCCACTCATCACTGAGCAAAGCAGCCCATCCTTAGCAAACAGCAACGGAGCCTTTGAATGAGCCATCATATTCAAAAGGGCTGGGTCGCCTGGTTTGCTGGCAATTCTGTAGCAGCCAACCTACTCATGGCTCTGATTTTGGTGGCCGGTGTGATGTCTGCATTAAACCTGCGGGTTGAAGCCTTCCCGCCTTTGCCGCCGAACAGCGTCAGTATTAGTGTTATTTATGACACCGGATCCGCCCGTTCTGTAGAAGAAGGCGTCACTACAAAGATCGAAGAGGCCTTGCAAGGCGTACAAGGTATCAAAAAAATAACAAGCACCTCGGGCACCAGTAATGCTTCAATTACAGTAGAGAGAGTCAGTGGCTATGACCTTGATACGTTATACAGAGATATTAAGAACCGGGTCGATGGGATAGCAACACTACCAGCCAGTGCCGAACGCCCCATTATCAGCCAAGAGGTATACCTTGAAGATGCGGTATCCGTGCACCTTTCTGGGAATGTGCCACAAGATACCTTGCAACAGAGTGCGCGCTCTTTACGCAAACAGCTGCTAAGTAACCCTGCGATTGAAAGCGTAACAACTAATGGGCGCCATACCCCAGAAATTAGTATTCAGATAGACGAACAACAGTTGCAGGCATTGGGGCTGACCATTAATGATATTGCCGAGCGAGTTGCCGCGTCTTCCCTTACCGTCGCCGGGGGAGAGCTGCTCAGTAAAGACGGTTACCTCATTGTTAAAGCAGACCAGCAGCGCTATCGGCAGAGAGATTTTGAGTCAATTCTGATTAAACAGACACAAGATGGTCAGAGGCTTACGTTAGCCGATATCGCTACTGTTAAAGATTCCTATGAGCAATCAGGAGTACTATCTCGGTTCAATGGAGAACGAGCCATCTGGCTGGATGTAAAAATGTATTCCAGTTCAGACATAATGACCATATCCAAGGCCGTGCAGGAAGAAGTTCGGCAATTTCGCAACACTCAACCCGACAACATTGACATTACCGTTTGGAACGACCAAAGCATATATATATCTAGTCGCCTCAGCCTGCTACTGAAGAACAGTGTTGTTGGTATCGCCTTAGTAATGCTGCTCTTGGCTATATTCCTGAACTTACGCATCGCTTTTTGGGTAGGCGCTGGGCTTCCGGTTATCTTTGCCGGCGCCATGCTGATCATGAATCAATTTAATATGACATTAAATGAACTCACCACTTTTGGTTTTATAATGGCCTTAGGCATCGTGGTCGATGACTCCGTTGTCGTTGGAGAGAGTATCTATACTGAACGGCAACGCCACGGCGCTACTTTGCACTCAACCATTCGCGGTGCCCAGCGAGTGGCTATACCAACGATATTTGGTGTACTCACAACCATAGTCGCCTTTATGGCACTGGCACTAGTTGAGGGGGAGATGGGTAAAATCTTCAGCTACTTTGCCTACGCTGCTGCTGCCTGTTTGGTCTTTGCGCTCATCGAGACAAAACTAATTCTACCGGCACATCTTGCACATCTAAAGATGGACAGCAAACCAAAAAATAACCCTATTAGCCAAGGCTGGGGTTGGCTACAACACAAGACCAGCAGCGGCCTTAAGTATTTCACGCGTAAAATTTACCGACCTATTATTCATCAGGTACTGAACATTCGCTATGCAGTAGTGCTATTAGCCATTGCTCTGTTCATATTGGTCGGTGGATTGGTTCCTTCCGGGCAAATACGTACTGTCTTTTTTCCGGATATTCCTAGTGATTCTATCGAAGTACAACTGGAACTCGATGATCAAGCCGGCTATGGGCTAGTACAAAAACAGGCATTGGAGATCGAACAGATCGCGATGAAAGTTAACCGAGAGCTTAAGGAAAAGTACCAACTCAGTAGCGAACCCATACCACATTTGATGACACTAACCAGTAATAATAGCGCCTCAATTATAGCAGGACTCTCGCCTCGCTCGGAGCGCCCCTTCGGCACTGAAGAGATTGCAAAGCAATGGCAACAGCAGGTTGGCGCCATGGAAGCCGTACGCAAACTCAAGTTTGTAACCGCGTGGGAAGGTGCCGCTGATATTACTATCGAACTACGCTCCGAATCCACCGAAACGCTAAAGCAAGTCGCACCTCAGGTACGTGATGCTCTGGCTCAATTCAACGGTGTATCCGGTATCGAAAATAGCATCAAAGCCGGTCAGGCCCAAGTCGACTTGCAGTTACTACCTGCGGGAGAAGCGATGGGGCTGACAACAGCAATGCTGGCACAGCAAATCCAACAGGCATTTCAGGGATACGAAATTCAGCGTATACAGCGTGGCTCAGACGAAATAAAAGTAAAAATCAGCTACCCTGAGCAGCAGCGTAAGCGGCTAGAAGATTTAGATCAAGCTCGAATCCGTACACCTAACGGGCTGATAATTCCGTTGCGTACAGTCGCTCAAATCAACACACGCTATGTATCAAATGAGATCGAACATGTTGATCGTAGTCGGGTCGCTAAAATAAGCGCCGACCTAGATAAAACCGTCACCTCTTCCGATAAGGTGCTTACCAGCCTAAACCAAAATTTACTGGCGCAGCTACAACAAGACCACCCTGATTTAACCATCACGTTTGCTGGTGAAGCCCAGGAAGAAGCGGAAACAACGGGATCACTCAAGGGGGCATTTTTAGTGGCTCTTATTACTATCTATGCACTGCTGGCCATTCCTCTGAAATCCTATATTCAGCCTCTCATGATTATGAGTGCGATTCCTTTCGGAGTGATTGGTGCCCTGCTGGGTCACTGGTTACATGGCATACCACTGAGCTTGCTATCAATGTTTGGTATCCTGGCATTGTCAGGTGTCGTGGTAAACGATAGTCTGTTATTGGTCAGTCGCTATAATGAGAACCGA
This sequence comes from Neptunomonas sp., assembly GCA_034110685.1. Lineage (GTDB taxonomy): Bacteria > Pseudomonadota > Gammaproteobacteria > Pseudomonadales > Balneatricaceae > Neptunomonas. Next base: position 26,241 of record JAWUYS010000070.1, on the reverse strand, counting down.
GCGGCAGGAAAACCAGCACGACTAGCAATGGTTGAAGCGGGGTGCGGTCGCATGCGCGCAATTATACTAACCTCGATTACGACTTACGCAGGCTTGGTACCACTAATATGGGAAACGGCAGAAAATGCCCAGTTCTTAATACCTGCAGCAGTCGCGATGGGATACGGTATTCTCTTCGCCACTCTGATAACACTAATACTGATTCCTGCTTTAGTGATTATCAGTGATGATCTGAACATTCACAACTGGCTGGCTGGCCGTAAGGCTCGTCAAGAAAAATTGGATCCCGCTTAATGAACAGTAAACCCTTGCAAGTTTTACTTGTCGAAGATGACCGGGATTTAGCGGCGTCAGTGGCTGATTATTTGCTACTTGAAAAAATCAGTGTCGACCATGCCTACAATGGCCAAGCGGGGTTAACTCTAGTATTGGAGAACAGCTACGATGTACTGTTGCTGGACTTGATGCTGCCTCGAATGGACGGGCTCACCTTATGTGAAAAGCTTCGCCAACACGGCATCGACACTCCGGTTCTGATGTTGACGGCTCGCGATACTCTTGACGACAAAGTTGCAGGGTTCGGCGCAGGGACTGATGACTACCTAGTCAAACCCTTTGCCCTTGAGGAACTAACAGTACGTATTAAGGCACTGGCTAAACGACGCAGTGGCCAAATGAAGAAGTTACAACGAGCCGACCTTGTCTTGGAGTTAGATAGCAAAGTCGCCACCCGAAACGGGCAGATAATTAAACTCACCCCCAGTGAGTGGATTCTGCTCGAAACATTATTGAGAGCTAGCCCTGCGATAGTCAGTAGGCAACAGCTAGAGCAAGCACTATGGCCGGATGACCTGCCAGATACGAATAGCCTCAAGGTTCATATGTACCACCTACGCCAACAAGTGGATAAACCCTTTTCTAACCCCCTAAACCATACCGTAAAAGGGCAAGGATTCATCATTAACGATGTCTGAGAAAAAACGAAAAAAAACGGGCCGTACTATGCAGCGGGAGTTAAGTCTGTATGTTCTCGCTTTAGCGTTAGCATCCTCTCTGGCATTTATTACGGCTCTACTTTTTTTCTTTGAAAAAGGATTAACAGATAATGCCCAGGCTGTCATTCGTATGGAAACCCGCTTCTTCGAGGCTAACTATCGTGATGACCCTACAACACCACTACCAACAAGCAGCACCTTGCGCTTTTTCTATGATGACTTGCAGCAGGCACCTGAGTTATATAAAGAACTGATAAACATGGATGAACTTCAATACGAGAAGTTCAGTGAATTCGAATGGAACCCTAATGGGCTCAACGAATGGCAGGACTCACGCTATTTAGTTGTGTATCTACATCGCCTTGGGGACCAACGTACCCTATACGTTATTGCTGATTATCAAGCCAACCTACTCACCCAAGAAGAGCTGCAGGAATTTGATAATGTTTACTACAAAATGCTGTTATTCGCAGGCGTTTACTTATTACTGATGTTGCTGGCAGTATGGCTGTATAACAAACGGATCAACCATTACACCCAAGCGCTTTCCTTTTGGGCAGATTCGCTGACACTATCTAACCTAAATAAAACACGTCCTGACTTTCGCTACCGCGAACTAAACAGCATAGCAGAGCAGTTACTTTCAGCTTTTCAGCGGATAGCCGGCTTAATGGACCGAGAACATCAGTTTTTGCGCCATGCCAGCCATGAATTACGAACTCCCATCGCAATAATCCGTGCCAATATGGAACTGCTGCAAAAAATAGGCATACCAATACCGCTAGAGCGCCCGATAGAAAGAGTCAGTCGAGCCAACCACAACATGCAGCAACTGACTGAAACCTTGCTTTGGCTCAGCCGAGAAAATGAAGAAGCGCCCTCACTTAAAAAGTTAAGGCCTGATTTACTGCTGGATGAGCTTTGTGACGAGCTAAGTTACCTTCTGCAAGACAAAGAAGTAAACGTGACACGCCACTACTTGAACGAACTAACCGAACTGCCCTTACCTCACACACCGCTACGTATTGTCCTCAGCAATCTGCTGCGTAATGCCTATCAGTACACTGATCAGGGAGAGATCGAGTTGTCGGTAGATCAATGCCGAATCGTTATCACTAATCGTAGCTACGCTAAAAACACAGATCATGATAACAGCTTCGGATTAGGACTGATTTTAGTGCAAAAAATTTGCGACCGCCTTGGCTGGAAGCTTGAACTAAAATGGATAGACCAAGGCATGAGCGTAGAGTTATTAATACCGTAATAGGACAAATCCATAACCCTGCTAACTATTGCACAAAATTTATCCAATAATATGCATCTCCCCCTTTGAATCGCTGCACAATCCTTTATAGTACCGTACCGCTCATGCAGCATTTTTAAACGCTTTCAAGATTCAGGAATAATTCATTGATCTCCACCGCAAACATCACCATGCAATTTGGCGCCACGCCATTGTTCGAAAACATCTCTGTGAAATTTGGCAACGGTAATCGCTACGGATTAATTGGCGCAAATGGTTGCGGAAAAACAACTTTCATGAAGATTCTGGATGGTAGCCTTACGCCTACGTCTGGTAACGTCTCTATCTCTCCTAACCAGCGTGTCGGCAAACTACATCAGGACCAGTTCGCCTTCGAACAGTTCAGTGTGGTTAATACCGTCATCATGGGTCACAAAGAGCTATGGGAGATCAAACAAGAGCGTGAACGCATCTATTCTTTACCAGAGATGTCTGAAGAAGAAGGCATGAAGGTTGCGGAGCTGGAAGTCATTTTTGCCGAAATGGATGGCTACAGTGCAGAAAGCCGCGCTGAAGAAATACTGCTAGGTGCTGGTATTGATCAATCACTGTTTTATGGCCCTATGAGTGGTGTTGCTCCGGGTTGGAAGTTGCGAGTCCTACTAGCACAGGCGATCTTTTCAGATCCAGATATTTTGTTATTGGATGAGCCAACCAACAACCTAGATATCAACACAATTCGCTGGTTGGAAGCGCTACTGAACGAGCGTAAAAGCACAATGGTTATCATCTCACATGACCGTCACTTCCTAAACGCTGTTTGTACTCATATGGCGGATATCGATTATCGCGAACTACGTGTCTACCCAGGCAACTATGACGACTTCATGATGGCTGCAACCGAAGTTCAGGAACGGCTGCTATCAGAAAATGCGAAAAAGAGTGCTCAAATCGCTGACCTTCAGCAGTTTGTTAGCCGCTTTTCAGCTAACGCATCTAAAGCAAAGCAAGCTAGCTCGCGTGCTAAAAAGATTGATAAAATTAAGCTCGATGAAGTCAAACCGTCCAGCCGTATCAATCCTTTTATCCGTTTCAATCAAGATAAAAAACTATTTCGTCAGGCACTGGTTCTGGAAAACCTGGGACATGGGTTTGAAGGAGAGCCACTATTTACAGGGGGTAATATCATCCTTGATGCAGGTAGTCGTTTGGCCATTATTGGTGAGAATGGTGCAGGTAAAACCACACTCTTACGTTGCTTGCTAGATCAGTTAAGCGCCAACGAAGGTACCGTCAAATGGTCTGAAAACACCTCATTTGGCTACTGCCCGCAAGACAGCACCGCGGACTTTAACTCTGATATCAACGTATTTGATTGGATGAGCCAATGGCGCAAACCCAAACATGGCGACCAGATCGTTCGCTCCATATTGGGACAACTGCTATTTTCTGCTGATGATTACAACAAAAAAGCAAGAGTGTGCTCTGGTGGTGAGAAAAACCGCCTGTTATTCGGCAAGTTGATGATGTCTAATCCTAACGTCCTGATTATGGACGAGCCGACTAACCATTTGGATATGGAAGCGATCGAAGCGTTAAACTTGGCACTGGAAAACTACCCTGGCACATTGATTTTTGTCAGCCATGACCGCGAATTTGTATCATCACTGGCTACTCGTGTCATCGAGATAAAAGACAAAAAACTTATCGATTTCCAGGGTACTTATGAAGAGTATCTAGCCGACCAGCTAGCCCAAGAAAAGAAACTCGCAAAACGCAAATAAGCGTTAATTATAAGCGGCAGAAGCAACATGTTTGTGCCGCTTTTTTGATTGTTTTTCACCCGTTGAATCGTCTTGCTTACTAGAAGAAAAACCATGCTATAGTTTGCCCTAAATAAACGGACTTAATTGAGGCCAACCTTGATCACACTCCACAGCAACCCACTCGCATCAACCTCAACTAAAACTGATCAAGCTAAGGCGACAGATGTTCAATCAGCATCAAATACAGACGCTTCGATAGCTAAAGAAATAGAATCACAAACTGCTCAACCAGAATTTAGCTCACGAGCAGAAATGCTGGTCCAGATGAACAAAGAATTTGATATTACTGGGTCTGATTTTCATATTTCACAACAGTTTATTAACCGCCTGTCCGAAATAGGATTATTAAGCAAAAGCGAAGCGACAGAGTTAAACCAAGGATTGCCGCTAACCAGTGACGGAAGCAAATCTACACAAAACCTCACAACGCTGAAGTCTGCTTTGGACACTATATTTGAGCGTGTTAAAGATGAAGAAGGTGTGTCAGGCCTGTTGTCTGTATTGGATAAATCTCAAAAAATACTCGATAACCTTGATGGATCAAAATCAAAAACATTTCCAATCGACCCGGCAACAGCCGCGGCAGAACTTGATCACTATTTAAAAAGCGACGACTCTAAAATTCTCACCGACGATGAGAAACAATCCTTAAGTGATTTAAAAACAGCGCTTACTATCGCCGACAAACTCAGCCCTGAGCAACGCACCTCAGCACAAGTGAGTAAATACATGGAAATCCTCAAGCGTTACGGTTAAGCACTTTCATACGACACCAACCCCATATTTATAAGCGAACACGACATAGGAGATGATATTTACATCAACTCCTATCGTTCCTCTTATTCCCTCTCTCCTTTTTTACCTAAAAAAATATAATTTTTTATTTTCCCTATGAATACAAACAACTAGCTGGCAGTAGCACAAGGTTATAAAAATTGCACTAGACTCCCCTAAAAAAAAATTGCATGATCGAAATCAGAGACTTTTCTAGGTTGGCGTAACGCAATATCTGGAAGGCTCTCCATATTTTTAAACTTGTCCTATCAGCAGTATTACAAGTAGATAACCGTTCAGTATCTAAGCACCCTGATGCAGGACGGCTTACACTTGGGTGCAAGGATGGCAACATGAAAAAAACTCTATTTCTCACTTTATCTATCCTATGTGCGTCAACCGCTCAAGCCGACCCTGCCATAATGTTTGGATTAAGCTACTCCTTCAATGGTGAGTTTGGCGTCACTGTTAAAGCACTATCAAATGACGATGAAGATGAATTTGTCGCAGCAGTAGGCGCAACTTTTTACCCTTATACTAATAAGTCATTCGGGCTTGATGCGGGTATCGGTTATACATTTGACGACGCAGCGGCCGTACTCAGTTGGGACTTCTTGCAAGAAGCAGCTCAAGCGAGCATCGGCTACGCCAACACCGATTCCAATAAATCCAGCTCTCCAGTAGCTACTCCAGCTCCGGCACCAGGCGCTTAGTTTGAATTATTATTGAGCCAGCTAACCTGGCTCATTTTCTTTTCTCATTACATACAAAATCATTCACTAAACAGGCACAGCGACACATAAAAGCCTGACAACATTAGAGGTGATTTTAAGGCGAGATGTTTCAACAGAATAAAACGATCCACAACAAAAATTCATCGATAGATAAGTGATAATAAATTACTCGATACTCAGAAATTATCCTGTGCAACCGGTGTCGAATAGCCATATCAACAACCTTTAGGAGATTTTATGGATACACGTAACTTACTAGATCAGCTCCTTAAATCAGGAACAGATTTTTTACAGAACAAAAACACCGATAGCACTAATTACACAGGTAAACCACAAGACAGCTCAGTACTAGGCAATCTGCTATCAGGCACCAGCGGTGGTGTACTTGCTGGTGGAGTTCTTGGACTACTTCTGGGTAGTAAAAAAGGGCGCAAGATAGGCGGAAAAGTACTAACTTACGGCAGTCTCGCCGCTCTAGGTACTGTTGCATACAAAGCCTATAATAACTGGCAAGAGCAACAAGATAGCCCATCTACTCCCGCTGCGCGTCCAATGAATGCCTTACCAGCACAAGAAGCAGAGAATCATAGCCGTGCTGTTTTATGTGCAATGATCGGTGCAGCAAAAGCAGACGGTCATATTGATGAGCATGAGCGCCAGTTAATTGATCAAGGTATTGCAGGGATAACCAATGACCCTGAGTTACAGCACTGGTTTGAGCAAGAACTACACAAGCCTTTAGACCCTGCCGAAATCGCCCGTAACGCAAATACTCCAGAGATGGCAGCAGAGATGTATTTGGCTAGTTTATTAGTTATTGACGAAGATAGTTTTATGGAAAAAGCTTACCTAGAAGAACTCGCTCGACAATTAAAATTTGAGCCTGCTTTAAAAGCCGAACTCGAAGCACAAGCACATCATGCATCACAAGCAAGCTAACGCCAGCAACAGCCGACTTATCGCCACGCTTTATCAAGCGTGACGATAAGTTATTACTAATAATGCTGGCTGTTATTGAGACTTAAGAGTTCGCTTGAATTTTTTTTCAGAAGTATCTTATTGTTTTCAGTTTCGTTTCAGTAATGAGTTTTAAAGTACACACATCAACTTACATTACTGGGGTAACACAACATGAAAACTTTACTTAACGCAGCACTAATCACTTCCGCCCTTTTTGCTTCACAGGCTTTTGCTGGTGGCTTGAATGATTTTTCTACTCAATCAGTAGAGCATAACTTAGCTGCTGGTGTGGCTACTCAGGCTCAAGGATTTACTGCAGTGACTAGCCCTCTTTCTTCTTTAGGTGCATCAACTGAAGCACATTTTGCAACGGGTACACAGACAAGCAACATTGCCAGCAGCACAGTCGCTAGTTTTGGTTTAGAAGCACCTACAAACTCTACTGAAGCACTTCTATAAATGTTTTCAATACAGAAATGGGAGGTTAAGCCTCCCATAGTTGTTGTATTATTATGCTATTAAAGTACTTGGCCACTTTATTTTAATAACGTAATAAAACTCAATCCGCCGCTTTTTTTTTGCAACAAGCAGCCCCTTAACCTTCTAAAAAAATCATCTTAAAATCTTTGATCCTCTGTAAAAAAACTGGATTTATTCACTAAACAAACAGATCTGTAATAACCTCTCGATTTCGGACTTATCCAGCAGAATTTCAGAGCGGAAATAAGTTTGCATTTAAAAATGTATTTTATTGACATTTTAACTTGCATCCATTTTAATGCATCCAAAATACATCTATAAATGAGACTTTCTATGCTGGCGTCAAATATCGAAATAATTAAACAAACCGTACCTGTTATCCAAGAACGAGGAGAAGAGATCACACAACATTTCTATCACCTCTTATTTGAAGAAAACCCTGAACTCAAAGATATATTCAATATGGCAAGCCAAAAGAATGGCCGCCAACCTGCCTCCCTAGCTAATGCCATTTTAGGATATGCAGCGAATATCGACCGACTAGAAGCACTCGGAGATGCCGTCAGCAGCATTGCAGCTAAGCATTTCAGTTTAGACATTCAACCCGACCAGTATCCGATTGTTGGCAGGAACTTGTTAAAAGCCATTCGTGAAGTACTAGGAGCAGACGTTGCTACCGATGCTGTTATCAGCGCATGGGCAGAAGCTTACGGACAATTAACAAGCATTCTAGTGGGTGCAGAAAAGACACTTTATGACGATGCACAAAATGCCGTAGGTGGCTGGTCTGGCTTTAAGCCTTTTCGTATTGTTCAAAAAATTAACCAAAGCAGCGAAATTACGTCCTTCTATTTGCAACCAGTTGATGGGCAACCATTACCTGATTATAAACCTGGCCAATATATCAGCTTGAAAATTACTGATGCTAGCTTAGAGAACACAGAGCTGCGCCAATATAGCTTGTCTGATTCACATAATGCTGAACATTATCGTATATCGGTTAAGCGTGAGCCAACACTACAAGATGATATCCCAGCAGGCGTCGCCTCTAATTTTCTTCACGATAAAATCAATGTAGAAGATACAATTTTAGTGCATGCACCGGGTGGTAATTTTTATTTAGACGAATCAGATAAGCCTGTTGTCCTAATCAGTGGTGGTGTAGGTATTACCCCATTACTTAGCATGCTAAATGATTTAACTCTACAAAAATCAACACGAAAAATCACATGGCTGCATGGTACCCGCAACCGCCATACACATGCATTCCGTGAACATATAAACGCTCTAGATAACGACTTAGCTAATCTAACAAAAGTTGTTTTTTATGATGACGTGACAGACGCAACAAAAGAAACTGACTACAACCACGAAGGATATATGACGGCTCAACTCATCAAAGAAAATTGCCCATTAGATGCCGAATTCTATTTCTGTGGGCCGCTACCTTTTATGCAAGCAATCTATACTACTCTACGCCAGCTAGGCGTAGCTGATGAGCAGCTACACTTTGAGATTTTTGGCCCTAGTGAAGCACTGAACTAATTTAAACATCTTCTTAAAAGGCTCTTTATCCTCACAATAAAGAGCCTTTCAATAGAAACAACATAAGCAAACCTATAAAGCATCAAGATCAACAGAAATGCCAATACACATTTAGATAAAATTAATTTTTATATTATTAAAATTTATAATTAAAAATAATATTATATTTTAATAATTTATATTTTTCAGTTTCATTTCAGTAACGAGTTATAAAGTACACACATCAACTTGCATTACTGGAGTAACACAACATGAAAACTTTACTTAACGCTGCACTAATCACTTCAGCTCTTTTCGCTTCGCAGGCTTTTGCTGGTGGATTAAATGACTTCTCTACCCAATCAGTAGAACATAACTTAGCGACAGGTGTGACGGCGCATGCTCAAGGCTTTGCAGTAGTAACGAGTCCTCTATCTAATTTAGGCGCATCAACTGAAGCACATTTCGCAACAGATACACACACTAACGTTGTTAGCAGCACAGTCGCAAGCTTTGGTTTAGAAGTACCAACAAGTTCAACTGAAGCACTTCTATAAATGCTATTAATACGAAAATGGGAGGCAGAACCTCCCATAAGCACTTTAATATCAAATAGTTAAAAATAAATCATTAACTATAAAGAGTTTTTTGAATTCGGAATATCTCTAATACCTACTCGATTTCCATCAGGATCCGTAATATTAATGGTCCTTCCCCACTCATATGTGTCTATCTTCGCCGCTATTCCGTACTCGATAACTTCTTCTAAAGCCTTTTTAATATCAGTGACATTAAAACGGATTTTTGTTGAGTTTTCAGATATCAATTTCTGCTTATCTTTAGCTAGTCCTCCGGTTTCTACCAACAAGTAAGCACCACCAAATTCGAAACCAGTCAGTTTAAAGTCTCCTTCATCTTTTTCAAAAAGCACTTTAAGCGAAAATAAGTTCTGATAAAACGCAACACACTCATCATATTTTTCTGTATTAAGGATAATTCCTGTCCTATCGATATCCATAAAAACATTCCTTTTTTAATAAAAATGCATGTAATAAATATGTGAAAACTTTATCTAATAAAATAACTATATTTTATATTATTTTTCAGCTTCGTTTCAGTAAGCGACATTAAAGTACACACATCAACTTACGTTACTGGAGTAATACAATATGAAGACTTTACTTAGCGCTGCACTAATCACCTCAGCCCTTTTCGCTTCACAGGCTTTTGCTGGTGGATTAAATGACTTCTCTACCCAATCTGTGGAACACAACCTAACAACAAGTGTGACGACACAAGCTCAAGGCTTTGCCGTAGTGACAAGTCCTCTGTCTAACTTAGGTGCATCAACTGAAGCGCATTTCGCAACGGATACACACATAAATAATGTTGCTGACAGTACAGTCGCAAGCTTTGGTTTAGAAGTACCAGCAAACTCTTCCCAAGCACTATTATAAGCCCCACATAACACAACAATGGGAGGCAAGACCTCCCAGAAGCTTATCTTAAAAACACTCTGCATTACTCATACCTATAGAAACTAATTCCGATACCTTTTCGCATTGTAAAACGCCAGCACCTTAAGCACCCCCACATTCCCAAAAAACCATCTATACTAAAAATGTAGACGCGCTCCAGCAAATTCTAAAGCATGACTTATGCTGACGTTGTTACTAAAAAACAACCAATCGGGCTAATTGACTATGAAAAATCGTATTCAGTATCACAGATGCCTAATCAAAATTATATTTAGCCTGACTGGGCTAACATCAATGTGGGCTTCCGGTTCAGAGCAAGTCACTTTATATACTTATCATCAAGCTCCGCCCTTTATTACTGGCAGTGAGGTTGGGCTAACCTATGACCTTGCAAAGTACCTCTCTAAAAATAGCGATGGCGCCTATCAATTCAATGTTGAAGTACTTCCACGCAAGCGCTTGGACTTGTTGTTAACTAAAACCAACATGATTATTCCTTGGGTAACACCCGTGTGGTTTGGCCCAAAATCCACTGAAAAATACCAATGGTCTAAGCCTATTATTGAAGATGGTAGTATTTATATATGGAAGCAGCAGGGTGAAAAAACATTCTCGCAACCCGAGCACCTAAAAGGATTTCATTTAGGGGGAATACAGGGATATCGCTACATCAATGTCGACCCGCTAGTAAAGTCTGGAGAGATTAAGCGCTCAGATACAGGCTCAGAACAACAGCTCTTAGAAATGCTATTACTTAAGCGTTTCGATGTTGGCATCAGCCCATATAGCGCCAGTGCTTATATTATGAAAAATAATAGCTGGGAAGATGATTTCTCTTATGCTGTACATCATAACTTTAATCGACAGTTTTTGATTAAAACAACAAATAAAGAGCTATCTAGCTACATAGATAGAACTTCACAAAATATGCTAACTGACAAAAACTGGGTTCAAACTATGCTTACCTACGGGTTATCTACAATAAACCCTCTCAATCCAGGTTATTCCAGCTCTGATACCGAGTGAACCTGCTCAATGCGTATCGGGGATATCCATTAAAAAATCAGTCACGCCTATATCAATACCCTTTTGATAAAGTAAGGTACTAATCTGGCCTCGATGATGCGTCTGATGATTAAACAAGTGCGAAACTAACTCGGCAAAATTTCGCCTACTGACCACACCTTTGCTACTGGTATAGGTAAGGTCACTCTCAAAATCAGTTTTCCATGCCTCATTCGACAACCACTCATACACCGTGTCATCGATATCTTTACGAACGACCCAGTATGCATCTAAATTATTATACAGCTGCTCATCCAATGAAGAGGGTTTTGGATATACTGCCAAGCGCGCTAAAGACTGATAGCGAGGAGAATGCTTTGCAAAACGTGATAACCACAATAAATCTCCGACAACTATATGATTCAGTGATCCTAAAATGGATTTAAAAAACGCACCTACGTCTTGTTCTAACTCAGCAGGAGATAAAGCCGCACAAGCCTGATAAACCTGTTCATTCAGCCGTCGGTTATAAGTAGCCATGAGCTGAAAATGATGACAGCAGTTCATTAAGTGGGTCCTCTTTGTGGTAGAGAAATGACTATAGATGCTATCCGCTTTAAAATATATCAATAAAATCAACAAGGCCCACACTAAATAACAATAACGTTATATAGGCGGGCCTATGTGTATAGCTAAATGCGTTGTAACGAGAAAAAACTAACCGTTTGTCGATTCAAAAATTTTATCAGCGTTCGCTTCAATAAATCCCTGGTAAACAACGCCCTGATTATCAGCATGGCGCTTAGCAAATTCGTAAAAGCACGTTGGGATCTCATGCAGATCACCACCTGAAAACTCAAAAACCTGACGATCAGCCATTGTCGAGCTTTGCTCTAAGAGAGATTCTGGTGTGCCTTTGACCTCACCCCCAACCGTATTCACTTGATACCCTGCGCTCTTCACGCGCTCTAGCACTTCATGAATCGCACTCGTCGTCCTTAGGTGGTTGATACTGACGGTAAAATGATTAACCCGAACACCGATAGCCAGCAACCAAGCACCATATTCGCTTTCAGCCATAAGCGTATTGTAATCATCCCAGCTAGGCATAGCCCAGTGGCGGCCAGACCAAAACACAGATTGGTCTCGATATTCAGCCGTGATTTTTGATGTGTAATTTCCAATTATTTTTTGTGCTGCTTCACTTAATTGATCAACCAACAACTCAGAACAAAATATTTTTGGCACCCGCGGGTTCGGGTGAATAAAACTATGAGCACGCAACTTCTTTGCTTTGAACTCATAACTATCTTGGCGCTCATACCCCATCGCTAGAATCAATGGTTCAAGAAAATCTAACCGTAAAGGCGTATTAGCAAAAGTACGAAAAGCCACATGATCATTTATTACTTCCCCATCAGTGGCAGCAAACAGATCATGAATTTTCTGAGCTTGAGGAGCTATACCAACATAGTCAGTCCACAGTTCATTAAAAAAGGCTTCAACTTGCATAACACGCTCCAAAACAGAATGATTTTACGTTAGTTTGGTCTCGAACCTCACAGAGCGCAAACAATAAAACTTACCCCCTAGGACAAGTTTAACTATTCACTCACATTAACTTGTAATGACTACGAGCAAGCTTTGTAAATCGTTACGACGGCAGCTCCTCCTAAACCCAAATTATGCTGTAAAGCGACTTTTGCATTGGGTACTTGTCGTGCACCCGCTTGACCGCGCAAATGCCAAACCAACTCAGTGCACTGAGCTAAGCCCGTCGCTCCAATAGGGTGTCCCTTAGACATTAAGCCCCCTGATGGATTCACAACAAAGCGACCTCCGTAAGTGTTCTCTGCATCATTAATCAGCTGCTCTGCTTGCCCTTCGCCGCACATCCCCAAAGCTTCATAGGTGATCACTTCGTTAGGTGTAAAGCAGTCATGCAGCTCAACTAGATCAACATCATCAATGCCAATACCGGATTCTTTATAGGCTTCATTCGCTGCTTTTCGCGTCATCTGCGCACCAATCAAATCAATTGGATTATCCCAACTATCGGCTAGATCAGTCGCCATTGCTTGGCCTGCGATTTCAACAGATGCCTTAATACCATGTCGACGTGCAAATGCTTCGCTACAAACAATCACAGCGGCGGCTCCGCAGGTCGGCGGGCATGCCATTAGTCGTGTTAAATAAGGTGCATAAATCTGTGGCGAAGACATCACCTCTTCAACACTTAACTCATTATTAAAGAGTGAAAATGGATTCTGTACTGCATGTTGGCGTGACTTGACGGCAACCTTGGCAAATATATCTGGATTTACAGTATATTTATCGATATATGCCGTGCCCGCCGAGCCAAACATACGTAAAGCTAATGGCCCCGCTGGTGCTTCAGGGGCAATAACATCCAGTTGCTGCAACATCGAATCAAACGGTGATTCTCTGTCAGTCCAATGAGAAGACAATGCACCGCGTTGCATCTCTTCAAAACCAAACGCCAAAGCACATTCTACCGCCCCCGATGCAACAGCCTGGCGAGCTAAAAACAGTGCAGTTGATCCAGAAGAGCAGTTGTTATTCACATTAATGACCGGAATACCGGTCATTCCCACCGTGTAAAGGGCATTTTGTCCACAGGTACTGTCACCATATATGTAACTAGCATAGGCCTGCTGAATATCCGTAAAGTTAATACCCGCATCTTTTAATGCAGTTTCTACCGCCTGCTTTACCATCACGCTATAAGGTTGGTGTTGTCCAGGTTTGCTAAATTTAACCATGCCGACACCAGCAATTTTTGCATTACTCATTTTGTCTCCTTCTTACTGATCATGCCACGGGCAATCACTTCTTTCATGATTTCAGATGTACCTGCATATAAGGTTTGCACACGGGCGTCGAGATAAAACCGTGAGATGGGGTACTCTTGCGTATAACCGTAACCACCGAATAACTGTAAGCATTGATCTACTACCCAACACTGCATCTGGGTCGAACTCAGTTTTAAAATAGATGCTTCTTGGCTATTCATCTCTCCTGCCTGATATAACCGCATACACTGACTCAAGTACGCTTTGCAGATTTCTATTCGAGTTTTAACTTCAGCCAATTTGAAGCGGGTGTTTTTAAAATCGGCAATGCGCTGCCCAACAGCTGTGCGCTGCTGGACATAATCAATCGTTAGTGCCAAGGCCCCCTCCGCTGAGCCTACCGCTTGAGTTGCGACGCCTAGTCGCTCCCGTGGTAGTTCTTGCATCAAATAAGCAAAACCTTGATTTTTCTCACCCAGCAGGGCCATATGTGGAATGACTAGATCATCAAAAAACAGTTCGGCAGTATCACTGGCATGCTGCCCTATTTTTTTAATACCAGGGCCTCGAGAAAATCCCGCTAAAGAAGCATCTACTAAAAACAATGAGATGCCTTTAGCACCTGCTTTCAGCTCTGTTTTAGCGCAAACAATGACTACATCGGCATGTAATCCATTAGTGATAAATATTTTTGATCCATTGAGAACCCAGTTATCACCCTTACGTACTGCGCGGGTTTGGATAGCGGCTAAATCACTGCCAGTACTGGGCTCCGTCATTGCTATTGCACCCACCGCATTTCCTGCAATTAATTTAGGCAACCAATGCTGTTTCTGCTCCTCATTTCCATACGCCAGAATGTAAGGCATAACAATATTGGCATGAATATTGAGCCCACTCGCCAGCCCACCAAACCCCATACGCGACATCTCTTCCAGAATCATCTGAGCCACATCAAACGGCGCTTGCGCTGCGCCATAACGTTCGGGCATATCTACACCTAACAAACCCGCCGCACCTAGAGTATTCCAAAGAGTACGTGGTACTTGGCCCGCACTTTCCCACGCTTCATAAAAAGGCGCGACCTCTTGCTCCAGCATACGAATAGTCATATCCCGATAGAGATTCATTTCTTCATTTAACATTAACGTGGCTCCATACGAATAGCGGCATCCAAGCGGATGACTTCGCCATTAAGGTAGTTATTGTTGATGATATGGCAGCATAAAGAAGCGAACTCACTAGGCTCACCAAAACGACTAGGTGACTGCACCATATCAATCAATGGTTCACGCACCTCTTGTGGCAAAGACTTCATCATGGGAGTATCAAATAGCCCAGGGGCTATCGTCATCACACGAACACCTACACCCGCCAAATCCCGCGCTAATGGCAACGTCATGCCGACAATACCAGCCTTACTCGCGCTATAAGCCGCTTGTCCTGTCTGCCCATCAAACGCAGCTACAGATGCCGTATTAATAATGACGCCGCGCTGACCATCTACATCCGGGGGATTCAGTGTCATCTTTTCAGCGGCGACACGTAATACGTTAAACACACCTATTAAGTTAATCTGTATTGCCTGACTAAAACTGCCTAAGAGCTGTGCTTTACCTTCACGATTAAGCACTTTTCCGGCAGCAACAATCCCTGCGCAATTGACACAAATATCGATTTTCCCCCAGCGCATCACTACATCACTCAAGGCGTGTTCAATAGCCTCATCTTTGGTTACATCAGCGCAATAAAAAGCTACGTCCTGTGGATACTCTGCCTGTAACGATTCGCCAAATTCAGCATTCAGGTCCAGAACAGCGACTTTGGCACCCTGCTCTATTAACCGTAAGCTAGTGGCTAACCCCAAACCCGATGCTCCTCCACTCACCACCGCTACCTTATTATCAACATTCATACACGAACACTCCGCTAATAAACTGCCTAGATAAGTACTTACTTCTGCATGCACTTTTTTCTTGCCAGTATTAACGGTGAGTGCACATGCTGACCATGATGATTACAGACGTTTTATTTAACTAAAATGTCCACGCATGCCTTTAGTAGAAACTATATAGAAGCGCTAGTCTCAGGCTGGCGAGTCAACAGTAATAGCGTTATGCTCTTAAATCAGGGTTTTCACGTAGAATAAAATGAAGAAGAAACTGGTATCTAACCACTACATACACGCTACCATTAGCGGGGCGCTTAAGGCGGGTTTCTCAAAACAGAACCTTCTATCACAAGCAGCGATTCCACTAGAGTTGATGAATAAGCCTCGTGCACGCATTACAGAGGTGCAGCTCGCTAACTTAATACGAAGCGTATGGCGTGAAACTGGTGATGAGTTTATGGGGTTAACGGCTACTCCATGCCGTTTAGGTGTATTTGAATTAATGGCTGAGTCAGTACTACAGTCCAAAACACTCGGCGGCATGCTGCACCAAAGCGCTAGATTCTATAGTCGTGTACAGAACGACATTGAATTTACCATCAAGCAACAAGATGACATCATCGACTTCGCAATCACATTGCGCCACCCCGAACATGACCCAAACCACCTATTCCAAGAATTTTTACTATTAATGTGGCAGCGTTTTAGTTGCTGGTTAGTCAACGAGCAAGTGACCTTTTTAGATACTCGTTTCAACTATCCAGAACCTTCTCATAATAATGAATACGCTCCTATGTTTAGTGGACAACTATTATTTGAACAAGCAACATCGGGGTTTTCATTACACTCTAAATTACTCAACCTTCCTATTGTCAGAGACCAGAGCGAGCTTGCTACATTCTTAAGGCAGTCTCCGTTAGAAATACTACGACGTGTAGGGCAGGACAGCTCTTTGCATTCACAGGTAAGACGCATATTACTTAAACAAGGACTAGAGCAATTACCTACGTTAGAACGAATAGCAGAGCTTCTGCATATGACAGCTCGAACACTACGTCGAAAGCTGAAAGATGAGGGGGTAAGTTATCAACAGATTAAAGATCGATTACGCTGCGATACAGCGATTCGTTTACTCACAGAAGAGTCACTATCAATTGCTGATATCAGCCAGTTCATAGGCTTTACAGAACAGGCGGCTTTTTGTAGAGCTTTCAAAAACTGGACCGGTGTAGCTCCCAGCGCTTACCTTCAATCTAATATTTAGTTCAAACTCCTAACACAGTTTTTACCATCCATTTTCGCCGCATATACTCCCTCATCAGCCAACTTCATTAAATCGTCATGTGTACTCATATTAGGAGTATAACTAGCAATACCAACACTAATACTTCCAACCCACTTACTCGTGCCAACAGCAATACGCATTGTCGAAACCGCTTGGTGAACAAAGTTAGCCACTATAAGTCCTCCCTTACTATCCGTATGTGGACAAACAATCAGAAATTCATCCCCACCCAAACGGCAAACAATATCATCAGTACGTATACTGTGTTGTAGTACACGAGCCAGCTCCCGCAACACATTATCGCCTGCATCATGCCCATGCTGATCGTTTACTTCTTTAAAATGATCAGCATCAATCATCATGCAAGATAATGCAGTTCCATGCTCTAATGCTTCCCTCCATAAGATGGATAATTGCTGCATAGCATGACGACGATTTGGCAAACCTGTTAAAACATCTGTTAACGCCAGTTGTTTAAGGTCCGCATTAGCTTGAGACAATGCTTCTGTTCGTTCCAATACTTTTTGTTCAAGAGTTTCATTTAATGTAACTAACTCTTTGTTGCGTGCAGAAACCTGATGAAGCAGGTCTTTCAAAGCAGCCAATAAAGGCTCTGTTGAGGAATGACTTCTTCTCTCTTCCTCTTCATAAGCATCATTTGGGCTTGAACCTTTTTCAATTAAATCAACTTGCCTCGCCATATTCTGGTCAGTATCAAGGATATGACTTGCCAACCAGTTAACCAGGAAATTCAATAAATTCTCTGCTGATTCACTATCATCAGGAGAAACTCTTAAATGCAAAGAAGTAAGTTCATTAATAAAATCGTGATGGCTTTGAATATGACGATCAAGATGACGGTTATCGATACCTACACGCGCCATCATATTTTGTTCATCCGTGAAGTGATGTTTTGTATAGCTGACTAGCTCACTAAAAATATGTTCTATTTCATCTAAATCCAGTTCATTCTGGCTCAGAAAATCCCCTAATTGATTGATGAGATCAACTAAACGTCTATGCTGCTGATCAACTTCAAGTAATCCTGTCTTGTAGTTATCGCCCCATTGAAATGACTTTGCCATTCTTTATCCCCTATTGAAAGTACTTCATAACAATCAAAACTGGGTTTAGATTATAATTTTTCTTGTAGCTTATCCGAGATACTACTCAACTTACCATTACTATTATAGGCTAGAAGTAGCATTACGTTCAGGCACTTCAAGTGCCCCCTAGTAAATGCCTCATATCAATAAAGAGGGAGCCTGCATAAGACTAAATGCCTCACCCGTGAAGCCTACTTCCGCTGAATTTTATATTGAACGCCGCTATTCAGTATCATCAGTAGCGATTTAAATTAAATGTTCGATGAGATGAATAACATTAGAGGGTTACCAGTTATTATTTAGATATCTTCGCACAGGATTTTCTATTAAATAGAAAGACATTGCCCCTAAAATAATACTTAGTATAAAAAGAACTGGACCTGCCAAATAAAAAGCATCCCCACCTTTTGTTCCCCAGTAATACAAGGGTTGCTGCCAAAGGTATATTGAGAAAGACCAAATCCCGATAAGCCGCAAGACAGGCAGGCAAAGTAAGCGTTTAAATAAGGGAGAAAGCGAATTGAGATGGTTAACTGTAAAGGCCAAAAGAATAGGAGCAATCAGCCATTGTGCAGACCAATGAAGGGGAAAGGTGCTGTAGCAAATTAATGCAATAAAAAAGGTGACGACCGGTAGCCAAGACGGAACAAATTTCTCTACCCTTTCTTTCACCAAGAAATATCCTGCAGAAATCAGCAAGAAACTTGCGGCGACCTCTGTTCTAAACGAATAGTCTTCAGATGTTAACTGTGGAAATTTCACATATAAAACTTGAAGAAATATGGCTCCTCCTCCCAATGCCAAGAGTATCAAGCAAATACGGTTTCTATAAAATGAAACCAGTGTAATTAGACTTAATAAAACATAGACATGCTCTTCAACATTGAGTGACCAAAGGTGTCCTAGTGGCAATCCCGAATTAAATATTCCAGGTTCAACTGGATAATAGGCCCGAATAAAAAATAAATTATAAAAGTAATTAAAATGTTCAGAAGAGATATTAAAAACTAAGCTAACCAAACTAATTAACGACAAAAAAACAATAAAAACAGGGAGCACCCTGCTAATACGCCTTTTGTAAAAAATACTCAACGGTGTTCGTTTTATAAATAGGATATTAGACATGAGCATGCCGGACAAAACAAAAAAGACATCTACCCCCATTCTACCCAAGTCAACTTCGACAACATTAAAAAAATGACTCAGTAGGACGAGTAAAATAGCTACTCCTCTCCATCCATCTAGATAGTCAACCCTCTCAAGTTCAGAGCTTCCGTGTAATGAGGCACTTTTTACTATTTTAAAAAGATTCATACGCCCCCCGTACCCTTCTGAGTACTTAATAACCAAAGGGTTATGGCTTTTCAGTAGCTCATTAGAATATCAAAGCCTGATTTCTCAGCAGTGAGGGTATAGCATACTTAAAAAAGTGAAATTATTCCTTTCCTAATTGACATAGTAGAAAAATAGACTATGGGAAGCCATTGCAGATCCACACTCTTCTCATTGTGCTAATGAGCTGATGCTAGATGGTAGCACCGCTCATAACACCGTTAGATATTAACGTCACTCTGTTTCTAGCAACTTCAGCATGGCAATCTTCACTTGATCCTTACTAGGAAAATCATGGTACTCCACGGCACCATCGGCTCCTTGTTGATACACTTTTTTTAGCTCCTCCGCTTTCATTGAGCGTATTCCTTTAGGTCCTACTTTTGCTGCGCTTAAGTAATCTAAAGGAACAACTCCGCTGCCCAAAGTTTTAGGCAATTCAAGCTCACCTACGCCAATTTGACGCACAATTAATGACCCACCATCCATCAGAGCTTCTAAAAAAGCCATCCGATAACGCTCAAAGTCACTCTCGTTTCCTGTAACCGGACCTTGTTCACCACAGCGGTTTACTTCACCGCTATTGGACACATAAAAACGCTCTTGTTTGGCCCCAAAGCTAATGATGATAACTTTATCACCGTCCAGAGACATCAAGGCACCATCTAGGTATGCAGTACTTTTTTGGAAATTTTCTGTATTCACACCAACTCCGATACGTATTGGCTATATTGACTAGCTGTTTAGTATTTACTGATCAGTACTCAACATATCGGCTAAAGTCTTACCTTCTTTAAGGAAGACAGCAAACATCTACTATCTTACTGGCCTTAATCGTTAAACGCTTTGGACATAATAGTCATTGTTTACCTAGCAGCACTCACCGAAACTATGAGATAACTCGATAAAAGCCCATGAGAGAACAACAATAAAATTTTAGAGGCCATTGACGATGCAAACTGATTTTCTACCTGTGATCCAAGCTGCTACCAGTAATACCATCGGCAATGGATTAACCCGCTCAGCAATGCGTTTTGCTCACAAAGAAGCCATCATCTTTGAGCAGCGTCGTTGGACTTACCAACAACTAGATTTAGCAGTTAACCGTGTGGCTAACTCCCTTATGCTATCCGGTCTACAACAAGGAGACAGGATTGCTGCTTATGGTAAAAACTCAGATGCGTACCTAATACTCTGGCTTGCCTGCACACGTGCCGGACTGATTCACGTGCCAATTAACTTCGCACTTATTCACGACGAGCTTAGCTACCTGTTAAAGCAATCGGGTGCCAAAGCAATTTTCGTAGATGATACGTTAGCAGAGCATGTATCAAACGTTCAAAACTCAACGTCACTTTCACTTATTGGCAGCTTACGTTCAAAAACAACCTCAGAGGATAGATTGGACATCCTCAATATTGCACTCTCACAAGGTAACGATCACCTTCCAAATATCGATATAAACGATACTGATGTAGTACAAATTTTATATACATCAGGAACTACCTCACACCCTAAAGGCGCTATGCACACGCACCGCTCTTTCATGAGTGAATACAACAGCTGTATTCACCACCTAAACCTTAAAGGCACGGACCGATCATTAGCTGCATTACCTCTTTACCATTCAGCACAGATGCATGTATTTACGATGCCAGCTTTAATGATTGGCAGCCTGACTTATTTGCTCGAAGCGCCACTACCCGAGTCAGTATTTGAGATCATTAGTCGCGAAAAAATAAATTCATTTTTCGCTCCGCCGACCGTATGGATAGGTCTTTTACGCCATCCCTCATTTGACCAACACGATCTTAGCTCGCTACAGAATGTTTATTATGGCGCATCTATTATGCCTGAGCCGATTGTCGCTGAATTGGCTAAACGATTAACTGGCAGTCGTTTGTACAATTGCTATGGACAAAGTGAGATTGCACCATTGGCAACGGTATTAGGTCCAGATGAGCATGCGGGGAGGCTTTCATCTGCCGGAAAACCTGTAATGTCAGTGTCTACTCGTATTGTTGATCCACTAACCATGGCCGACTGCGCACCAGGAGAACGTGGTGAAATAGTTCACCGCTCACCGCATTTGATGATTGGCTACTGGGACAAACCCGACGAAACCCGTGAAGCCTTTGAAGGTGGTTGGTTTCACTCAGGCGATTTAGCCTATGCAGATGAAGAAGGCTTTATCTATATCGTCGATAGAATCAAGGATGTCGTCAACACTGGAGGCGTGCTGGTCGCCAGCCGTGATGTAGAGGAAGCACTTTATCTGCATTCATCCGTGGCTGAAGTTGCCGTTATAGGCACACCTCACGACCGATGGATTGAAGCCATTACAGCAGTCGTGGTTCTCAAGCCTGACGGAGAAGCAACAGCACAAATGCTAATCGATCACTGCCAAGAACATCTAGCCAATTTTAAAGTACCTAAAGCGATTATTTTCGCTGATGAATTACCTAAAAACACTGCAGGGAAATTATTAAAGCGAACACTACGAGAACAATACTCTGAAGCCCAACTGGACGAGCTATTGAGCTAAAATAACTAGGCCGATGCTAAAAGCCTGCGAAGCGCTCATCATTCTTCAATGTATTGAACAGCCATTTTTTGAATGCCAACGTCAGTTTATCCTGCTGACGTTCTTCACCAACCACCAGCCAATAGCCTGGTAATAGCGAAGGATTAAGCACACTGACAGGCGTTTTCCATAGTGGCATTATCAACCGCCCTTCCTTACAAGCATCTAGCGCCACAGCGTCTGAAATCAAGGCTACACCTAATCCTTTCTCTGTTGCTTCTACCTGGCTGGGCTGACTATCGAGAATAAGCGTTTGCCGTTCCAATAATAGGTCTAGATCTAGCGTATTGGATAACTGCTGCCACAAAGCCACTGATAACTCTGTGCACAATAAACGATGATGTTTAAGATCGGTTGGGGTATCTAATGGTTTTTGAGTGTTTATTAGTGAAGGTGCGCAAACGAGCCTTTTGTCATCTTTCAATAACAATTGTTTAGCACTGCTCGGCCACTGCCCCCATCCCCACTGTATCGCGCAATCTAATCGCTGCGATGCAAAGTCAGGAAAACCAACCGCGGTTGTTATCTTTACATCTACATCAGGGTGCTGCTGCTCAAACTGCTCCAGCACTGGTAGCAAACGGTGAATAGCGAACCATGGAGATGCATTAATGCGAAACTGGCGGCGCTGCTGGCACGATTGCGCTTCACGAATGCCCTGCTCTAATAACTGCAAGCTACGCTCAGTATATTCATATAAGCGCTCCCCCGCAGGCGTAAGCCCAACGCCTGCAGAAAAACGCTGGAATAAGGTAATACCTAGCGCACTTTCCAACGAGCGAATTTGCAAACTGACAGCTTGCGAGGTGACACACAACTCTTCTGCCGCTTGTTTAAAACTATTGAGCCTCGCTACCACACGAAAAATATTGAGGCTCTTTAACGGCAAACGTCCTATCAGGTCAGCCAAGGCTGGCTCCTATTAACAGAGTCTATCAAGCACTCGTTTTTGTATCAGATCCGGACGAGCGATCACGCCCTTTTTGAATCACATAATAGAGTACAGGAATCATCAAGGTACCAATCAACGTCGCTGCAAGCATTCCGCCAAATACCGCTAAACCGATGGAAACTCGGCTCACTGCTCCAGCGCCTGTTGCCAATACCAAAGGCAACACACCTAACACAAAAGAGATCGCTGTCATCATCACGGCACGAAAACGCAATCGTGCAGCTTTTTCAGCAGCGGCCATTGTATCTTCGCCTTTTTCCCGCAGCTCTTTGGCAAACTCAACAATCAAAATGGCATTTTTGGCGGCAAGGCCGATCAACATGACCAACCCAACTTGGGTATAAATATTGACAGGCATTCCCACAAAGCCCACCAGCCCCAACGCACCTAAAATAGCAACGGGAACTGACAACAACACCGCCAATGGAATTGTCCAGCTTTCATACTGAGCCACCAAAAATAGGTATACAAACAGCAAAGAGAGCATAAAGATTAACGTGGTTTGGCCTGCAGATTTTAGTTCTTGATACGACATTCCCGACCACTCGAACCCCATGCCTTCGGGTAAATTTTGTTCGGCCAACAATGCCATTTCAGACATAGCATCCCCCGAACTAAATCCTTGCGCTGCATTACCGCTGATAGTTGTCGAGCGGAACATGTTATAACGGCTAATAACATCAGGTCCGGTCTTCATACCCACCGTCACTAATGTTGATAGCGGTATCATATTTCCACCGTTACTCTTCACGAAAAGATGGCTTATATCGTCAGGCTCATCTCTATACTGCGCATCAGCTTGGACTAAAACACGATAAATACGCCCAAATTTAGGGAAATCATTCACATAATACCCCCCTAACTGCGTCTGTAAGGTTGTGAAGATTTCATTCAGAGGTACATCTAGAGCCTTCGCTTTCTGCTTATCAATATCAACCCAGACACGCGGCACATTTGCACGATATTGCGAGTATACGCGGCTTAATTTCTCATCAGTATTGGCGGCCACTAAAAGCCCATTCATGACAGATTCAAGCTCTTGCGGTGTAGAGCCAGACTTATCTTGAAGTATAAATTCAAAACCATCGCTACTACCTAAACCAGGAATAGCCGGTGGCATAAAGGTAATAATATTGGCTTCTGGTATAGCCGACATTTCACCCCAAATGCGTTTCATCAAACCACGCAACTGAACCTCTGGTGTGGTACGGTTACTACAGTCATCCAGCATAACAATAGCAAAAGCGGTATTTGAAGCAACGGTACCAGACATCAAACTGAAACCGGTCACACCAATCACATCTGTTACCCCAGGGACTTCTAACAGCTTTTGTTCCACTTTAGCTAAAACTGCTGTGGTTCTTTCAAGTGAAGCGGCATCTGGCAAACGCACATCTATCATGAGTGCGCCTTGATCCTCAGGCAATAAAAAAGCAGTTGGCAGCGTATCAAACAGTTTCCAAACACCACCAATCATGACAACCAATACCAGCATCACCATAAAAGAGCGGCGTAACAAGAAACTAACCGTTGCTGAATAACCGTTAGTGAGTTTTGTCACTGCACGATTAAAGAAACCCAGCATACCAGTGGATGGTTGTGCTTTAGGGCGCAGTAATATGCTACACAATGCAGGGCTCAGCGTTAGTGCTGCCACAGATGACAGTGTTACTGAAGCGGCTATGGTTACAGCAAACTGTTTATACAGCTCCCCTGTGATACCCGGTATCATCGCTACTGGTACAAACACCGCTAACAACACTAACGTGGTTGCAATAACAGGTGTTGAGACTTCTTTCATCGCTTGAATCGTGGCATCTTTGGGTAATAACCCTTCATCGATATGCCGCTGAGTGTTTTCCACCACCACAATGGCATCATCCACCACGATCCCGATAGCTAATATCAGCGCAAACAAAACCACCGTATTCAGCGAGAAACCCATCAACGACAGGACAGCAAAGGTGCCTATCAATGATACTGGAATGGCAATAGCTGGGACCAGCGTCGCCCGCCAATCCCCCAAAAACACGAATACCACCAAGATAACTAACGCCAGTGCCTGAAAGAGTGTTACCACGACTTCAGTCATTGATATACGCACATAGTTAGTGGTGTCATAAAGAATGTCGTAGGTGACGCCTGTAGGGAAGCTCTCGGCTAAACTGTCTAACTCTGCTCTGATATTATCTGCAACATCTAACGCGTTAGCCCCTGGCAGTTGGTATACCGCCATGGCCACTGCTGGCTTACCATTTAAACGTCCGAACGACCCATAAGATGCGGCACCCAGCTCTACTCTAGCCAAGTCTTTAATTCTTACTTGTGAGCCTTCCTTGTTGACCCGCACCATAATATCGCCAAACTCTTCAGGGTCGCTTAAACGTCCTTGCGTCGTGACGGTATATTGAAATTGCTGCCCTGAGGCAACCGGAGGTGCACCAATCTGGCCTGCTGGAATCTGTACATTTTGCTCTTTAAGTGCGTTAACCACATCCGAAGCACTGATGTTTAAGCTCGCCATGCGATTAGGATCTAACCAAATACGCATGCTGTAATCTTGAGAACCGAATAGCATCGCATTACCCACGCCTTCGACTCGCGCCAACGCGTCTCGAATATTGATCGTGGCATAATTGGATAGGAAAATACCGTCACGCGAGTTATCAGGAGAAAACAGATTAATCAGCAGTACCATATCGGTGGCACTTTTCTTTGTAACAACCCCTTGGCGCTTCACATCTTCTGGCAATTTAGATAACGCTGCAGATACGCGATTTTGCACGTTGACCGCTGCAATATCAGAGTCAGTGCCTATTTCAAAGGTCACTGTCAGCGTCATGCTGCCATCATTTGATGATTTTGAAGAGATGTAGAGCATATTCTCTACACCGTTTATTTCGGCCTCTAATGGCTGAGCTACTGTTTGCTCCACGACTTCAGCACTAGCACCAGGATAGACAGCCGTCACCTGTACGGTGGGTGGTGTCACTTGTGGAAACTGTGAGACGGGCAAACCTGGGAACGCCAAAAGCCCTGCAAGGGTAATCAGAATAGAGAGCACAAATGCAAACTTAGGTCGGGATATAAAAAAACCGCTGAACATAGTCGTGTCCTTTTATTGACGTTACAGAGAAACAGGGTTCACCGTTCTTCCGGGTTTAGCCTTTTGTAGACCTTCGACAATGATTCTTTCACCTATTTTTAGCCCTGCAACGACAACCCAGTCGTTCCCGGTTCTCTCACCCAGCTGTATCAC
>JAWUYS010000069.1:0-9084 GCA_034110685.1 Neptunomonas sp. | reverse complement strand
GAACGCCGTTAAAAGTTTGAGTGACGAATCTGATGATCAATACCTTATTCTATCTGGTCTAGCTATTCGCGACCCTGATAGTAGCGTAAGGCAGGCAGCGATCGCTCAGATAATGAGCATCAACAACTTAATTCAACTTTTGAAAGATTCTGATGCGAACTCTTCAGCAATAGAAACGCGTTTAGCTCATAAGCTGAACAATGAAGCTAACCCGCAAGCACTGTTCGAGCAGCTATCAAGCGCCCTAGAACAAACGCTTATGTGGCGAATCATCAGCCAAACTTCTTACCAAGAATTACACATAACACTGATTAACAACATTAAAGACCAGGGTTTATTGGTAGAAATTGCCACCTCTTCAACTCCTGTAAATACTCGTAAAGTCGCCGCCGAGCAGATTTCAAACCCGACGCTGATTGAACAACTATTAAAAGCCACAAAACAAAATGACAAAGCCATTTACCGTATCATGCGCGATAAATGCAATGAACTACGCGAGCACATAAAGCAACAACAGGCTCTACGTGACCGCGTCATGGCTGTTCTTGAGCAAACGGTTAGCCTTTCCAAAGGCGAATGGTACCCTCTTTATTCTGCAAAATTTGAAGCCCTAGCTCAAGAATGGAACAGCTTTTCGCCTGCAGCAACTGAAGAATTTAAACTACTATTTTCTGATGCCTACGAGACATGTCAAAAGCGGATACAAGTCATCGCTGAAGCGGAGGCGGCAAAAGTCCAAGAGCAACTCAATATTAAGCTTGCCCGAGAGAAAGCTGATAGCGTATTGCAGCAGCTTCAAGACTTCACTACTAATGCAGAACAAATTTCGTATTCTCAACAAGATGGAAGTCTTTCTGAATTCACAAAAATGCAGGAAGAGTTTCAAAACCAATGGTCTGACATTAGTAACACCGCTTCTGCCAACCAACTGAAAACTTACAAGCAATTTAATCTAGCGCTGAGTAAAATCCACTCACATGCCGAATCTGTCGATAGCAAGTTAAACGATATTACCGAGTTTTTATCATCATGCGAGCAGAACAGTTTCAAGAAGAAAACTGTCCAAGAACAGTCAAAGCAAGCTAATAAAATTCTTACAAAAACAGCCTGGCCAGCCAACTTAGAACGCCCGGATGTATTACAAGAACTTGATAGCCTAATAGCAAAGCTCGCAACCAAAAACCAGCTACTTACCCAAAAATCACAAGAGTTAACTGAAAAGCTACGACTGCAGCTTACCCAATTAGAAAGCTTTATTGATAAGGGCGAAGTGAAAACCGCCGAAAAAGAATCTCGTAAAACAGTCGAGTTATTATCTCAAATTAAAGGTTCTTCTAAAGAGTCTTTCGAACAGCAATATAAAGGCTTAAATACTCGCCTTGAAGAGCTTAAAGACTGGCAAGGCTATGCAGTAACTCCAAAAAAAGAACAACTTTGTGCAGATATGGAAAGCCTTATTAATGCAGAGGCGCTTCCCCAAGAACAAGCTAAAAAAATAAAACAACTTCAACAGCAATGGAAATTGCTCGATGCCACCGACCCGTTTCACTCTCAAGCTATTTGGAAGCGCTTTAAGACCGCTTCAGATAAAGCATATGAGCCATGTGAAACATATTTTTCATCACAAAATGAGTCTCGTCGTTACAACTTGCAACAAAAAGAACTCATCTATCAAGAGGTCGCGGTCTATCTTCAACAGATAGACTGGCAGACTTGTGACTGGCGCGCAGTTGAACAGATCATTCAGACAGCCAAACAAGAATGGAGACGCTTTACGCCGGTCGATAGAAATCCTGGGCAAGCTTTACAGGTCAAATTTAACGAGTTACTGCTTGACGCAGAAAGCCATTTTCAAACCGTTAAAGAAGATTCAATGGCTGCTAAAGAAAAACTCATCAGTGATGCTGAGGCTTTAACAACCGCAGATGATATTGTTGACGCTGCAGATCAAGCCAAAAGATTACAAAAAAATTGGAAGGAATGTGGACCCACTTTTCACAGTCAGGAACGTAAACTCTGGAAAGCATTTAGAGTTCACTGCGATGTTATCTTCCAACGTCTACACGATCAAACGCCTTCACGCGAAGCTGCACACGCAGCCAAAGTAACACTTAACCAAATTACAGGTGAGCTTTTAGGCTTTGAAGAAATCCCATTACATACAGCACAGAAAATAGAAAGCATCAACGAAGCGCGACAACTTGTTGAAACATTCAAAGACAGTCTTGCGGCTACAGACATCGAAGAGTTCAAAAAAGCAGCACGCTATGTTGAACAACAAACAAACGCGCTTAAACGCTTTGCAGAGCACTCTGATAATATTCAACTACAAGAACATGCAGCCATGTGTGACCAATTTGAAAGGCACCTACTCGATAACTCGATAGCTGAACCAAACCAAGACTTTTTTGCGCATTGGGATCTTCAGAACAACAACGAATTACATGAAAAAATTCACAACCGTCGCAGTTTAATTGAGTCAATAGCCGCAGGAGAATGTGAATTAGATGCCTTGTTAAGCAAAGCCGATAAGCAACTGCGTGAGATATGCATACGTCTTGAAATAGCGCTGAATCTACCGTCGCCAAGTTATGATCAAGCATTACGAATGGAGTATCAAATGCAGCGACTGCAAAAAGCACTGGAGCAACAGCAGCAAGCAGTAAAATTGACGGACATAAAGAAACTCGAACTAGAGTCTC
This sequence comes from Neptunomonas sp., assembly GCA_034110685.1. Taxonomy (GTDB): domain Bacteria; phylum Pseudomonadota; class Gammaproteobacteria; order Pseudomonadales; family Balneatricaceae; genus Neptunomonas. Next base: position 6,382 of record JAWUYS010000069.1, on the reverse strand, counting down.
TTAGCATTCCTTTTCGTCAAGTAAATGAAGCACTTAATGAACGCTTTCAGGAGTTAGTAAATACTGTATTCAACTAAGTCTTTTAATAATAAAAAACCCGCTATATAGCGGGTTTTTTTATTCTATCGGTGTATGTCATTAAGACATATGAAGACCACCGTTGATAGACATATCAGCACCTGTGATATATCCAGACTGCTCTTCAGCTAAGAACGTTACGATACGACCAATCTCTTCAGGTGTACCAAAACGACCTACCGGAATAGTAGAGCAAATTTTCTGCTGAACTTCGACAGCAATTTTAGCAACCATCGGCGTCATTACATAACCAGGAGAAACCGTATTAACAGTTACGCCTTTAGAAGCAACTTCTTGAGCTAGAGCCTTAGTGAAACCGTGAATACCGGCTTTAGCAGCAGAGTAGTTACACTGTCCGAACTGACCTTTCTGCGCATTTACAGAAGAAATATTGATAACACGACCAAAGCCTTTTTCCAGCATTGGGTTGATTACCAAACGTGTCATATGGAACATTGAGTCCAAGTTTGCTGATAGTACTTCGTCCCATTGATCCCAGCTCATTTTCTTGAACTGGCCATCACGGGTAATACCTGCATTGTTTACCAGTACATCAACTGTACCACCCGTTAGTTCTTGCACTGTCGCAATACACTCTTCACAAGAAGCGGTATTAGTTACATCACCATAAGCTACATGAATATCATAACCATCAGCTTTTTGTGCTGCTTGCCATGCTTTCGCTTTTTCGTGATTACCACCACTGTTATAACCTGCTACTACTGTAAACCCATTATCCGCTAGACTCCGGCATATTGAAGCACCCAGTCCACCAGTACCACCTGTTACAAGAGCAACCAACTTACCCATATTCACATCCCTTTTCTTTCAATTTATTGTGTTTTATGTGACTTACTTTTTTATTTTTCTAAGCAGTCTTAAGATCGATCATAGTCCTAAGGCTGCCATTTAATAATATGACTTTTGGTTTATAGTCTTTAGGATAGTATCTGATTGTTAATGATTAATGATAGGCCCGATTTATCTTAAAATTCATTGATGTGCCGCAGTTTTCACTGCGAACACTTTAATAACACTACGATAAGCTACCCATGAGGCGGCACTATTCGCTAACACGAAAGCAAGAAACATTGCCTGCAGCCCCCATAGCTCATTAGCAACCCATGCCATAGGTATAAAAAATACAAATAAGCGTAATATACTGATTCGCATCGCTATTAACGGCTGATGTAATGCATTTAATGTTGATGCGCTCAAAAAGATAACTGCTTGCATTCCAAACCCAAGTGGAACAATGCCTAACCACATAATCAAAGGCACCTTGATTAAATCAGAAGCTGCAAACAAGTCAGCAATGGCATCCTTAAATACCCACAACATCATAAATACCAAAAACTGCCAGATCAGAGCAAATTTAATAGCACCTTTATAGGCAGAAACTACTCGCTGAATTTGTCCAGCACCAAAATTCTGACTAACAAAAGGCGGTAACGTCATGGATAAAGCCAGGCATACCAATAGAGATAGTGACTCAAGCCGATTACCCACACCAAATGCCGCCACAGCTTCAGCACCGTGCTGCGCAACCATCGCTGTTAGTACTCCACCAGCCAACGGTGTCATCATATTTGACAATGCTGCTGGCAAACCAATTTTCATAACGGTAAGCCAATGCCCAAAGATTCTTCTAGCAACAGGCTTCATCAGTATAATTAAGTTATATCGCCGATAAAGAATGTAAACAACGATAACAAACACACACACCCAGGAAACGACACTGGCCATCGCCGCCCCCCGAATACCAAATGCAGGCACAGGCCCCCAGCCAAAAATCAATAGTGGATCCAGTAGCATATTCAAAATTGACGACCCAGCCATCAGCAACGCAGGAGTTTTTGTATCACCTCTGGCACGTAAAGCACTATTTGCGACCATATTAGTCACGAGAAAAACCGCACCAAACCACCATATATCCATATAATCTAAGATATAAGGTAACTGCTGTTCCGCAGCGCCCATTAACGTAAATAAAGGCACCATAAACAACTGCATAACTAAACTGATGCTCAACACCAATAAAAGCGTCATCATCAAATTATCTGTGGCAAGCTCGGCCGCCTTTTCTTGCTGACCTTCTCCAATTAATTTAGCCAGAATCGCTGATGTCCCGATCCCAAAACCAATCGCCAAGCTAACAACAGAAAACGTCATAGGAAAAGTAAAGGCTAAGGCCGCCATCGGGGCCGTGCCCAAAAGAGAGACAAAATAGATATCTGCAAGATTAAATAACATTAAAGTGACAATCCCAATCATCATTGGAATTGTCATGCGAAGAAGCGTAGGACGAATAGTGTCCTTAAGTAAATCGGGCGTTGCCATAAAGTACTCTGTTCAAAGTAAGAAGCCATCCTAACGGCTGATAAGCAAAAGAAAAACCGTCATAATGGAAGAATATGTTCCCAAGATGCAATCAAGTGAATAATTAATGAATCTTATTCTTTTTACAGAAAGTGATTTTTGCAGTACTCAGCATATTTGTTTACGTGATAGGCGCCATAAGCATATTATCGAGGTCCATAAGGCACAGCCAAATTCTTTGCTCCGTGTAGGGCAAGTGAATGGCCACAAAGGTACCGGAAAAGTCATTAGTATTGACGATCAACAAGTAACACTACACGTTAGTCTATCTGTACCACCTCCAGCAGCATTACCTCTTACACTTCTTTTAGCACTGCCTAGACCAAAGATGCTGAAACGCATTTTACAAACCATCAGTACAATGGGCGTCAAAGAGCTCTACCTATTAAATAGTTATCGAGTAGACAAAAGCTATTGGTCCACTCCTCTGCTATCGGAAGATTCAATTAAGGAGCAGCTTCAATTAGGTTTAGAACAGGCGGGTGATACACAAATGCCTTGCGTGCATATAAGAAAGCGTTTTAAACCCTTCGTAGAAGACGAACTCCCTTCTATCAGCCTTAACACTAGAGGTTTAGTAGCGCATCCCTACGATGCTATTAGTTGCCCAGAACCCGCTATGGACCCTACAACACTTGCAATAGGCCCTGAGGGTGGCTTCATCCCTTACGAAGTTGAAAAGCTACAACAAGCAGGCCTAACTCCTTTTCATGTTGGTGAACGCATTTTGCGGGTTGAAACAGCCATCCCTGCCGTCATTTCACGGATCTTTCCTGTTATTTAGTATCTTAAAATATTTACGTCGTTACCCACAGAGATATGACCTGAATCAATGAACATAAACTTATAAGCGAATGGTATTGAGAATTATACTCATCCGCATTGACTTTCAATGCCTTAACGATAATAATTCGCGTTATCTTTTAATGTTTCACTTTTTCAACCATATTCTTTATTACTAAGTAAGGTAAAAACTATGTTACGCAAGTCTCTGTTTGCATTTGCCACTCTCACAACAGCGCTCAGTTTCAACTCCATGGCGCAGGCAGAAGAAGTCAACATTTACTCTTATCGTCAGCCTTTCCTGATTGAGCCTTTATTGAAAGCGTTCTCAGAAGAGACCGGCATTAAAACTAATGTTGTCTTTGCAAAAAAAGGATTACTGGAACGCTTAGAGCATGAAGGCCGCAACTCACCAGCAGATATTCTATTAACATCTGATATCGGCCCACTTTTTGATGCTACCAAAAAAGGCTTGTTTGCTTCATTCAACAGTGAAATCGTTAACGAAAACGTGCCACAACAATTTCGTGATCCAGAAGGCCGTTGGGTAGGACTCACTTCGCGCGCACGTTTAATTTATGCGTCTAAAGAGCGTGTTAAAGATGGTGAAATCACCACTTATGAAGAGCTGGCTGACCCTAAATGGAAAGGCCGCATCTGCACACGCAGCGGTAAGCATACCTATAACCTTTCCTTGATAGGCAGCATGATTGCTCATCACGGTGAAGAAAAAACTGAAGACTGGTTAAGTGCAGTTAAAGAAAACCTTGCACAGAAGCCTCAAGGGAATGACCGAGCTCAAGTCAAAGCTGTAAAAGAAGGTGTATGTGATCTTGCACTTGGTAACTCTTATTACTTCGGTAAGATGCTAACGAACGAGAAAAATCCTGAGCAAAAAGCATGGGCAGAATCTGTAAATTTGATTTTTCCTAACCAAGCAGACCGCGGAACCCACATGAATATTTCAGGTGCCGGAATTACTAAAAACGCGCCACACCCAGCAGCAGCACAAAAACTGATTGAGTTTCTAACCAAAGAAGAATCTCAAAAGTTCTATGCTGATGTTAACTTCGAGTTCCCAGTACGCCCAAACACCCCGCGTTCAGAACTGGTCGAGACGTTCATGGGTGAGTTTAAAGGTGACTCCATCAACTTGCAGAAAGTATCGGCACAACGTGCTGCAGCCGCAAAGTTAGTTGATACAGTTGGTTTTGATAATTAATAGCTGGCCTTTTAATTAACTAAAACGCTAGTGACATTAATAAGTTAAAACGGTAGTCTTCGCGGCTATCGTTTTATTGCTTTGGCTAATGAATACACACACTATTACACGCCCAATACGCGCTAGTAACACGACCGGTTGGTACATCAGTAGCTGGGGAGCCGCATTACTCGTTGCGCTTCCTGTTCTTTCGGTGTTCTACCTGGCCTTCTTTCCAGAAGAAAATATCTGGCGACATCTTGCCGACACTATTTTACCTGTCTATATCAGTACAACATTAAAGCTCTTGGTCGGTGTTGCTTCTCTATCCGTCATTATTGGCGTTACTACAGCATGGCTAGTAACTATGTGCCAATTCCCTGGAAAGCGTTTTTTCGAGTGGGCCTTATTACTTCCTTTTGCTGTTCCCGCCTATGTTATTGCTTATATCTATACAGACATTCTGGAGTTTGCAGGACCTGTTCAAGTATTTATAAGGGATATTTTTGGCTGGCAAACCGCTAAAGATTATTGGTTTCCTGAGATCAGATCACTCTCAGGGGCAATTTCGATGCTCACTTTAGTCCTGTATCCCTATGTGTATTTGATGTCTAGGGCTGCATTTTTAGAACAATCAATGAGCCTAAAAGATGCTAGCCGCTTGATGGGCTGTACTCCTTGGCAGAGCTTTTACCGTATATCATTGCCTATTGCCCGCCCTTCTATTGCTGTCGGTTTATCACTGGTTTCTATGGAAACCCTTAACGACTTTGGAACAGTGGACTACTTTGCTGTGCAAAGCATGAGTGCAGGTATTTATGACACATGGCTCAATATGGGAAACTTGGGTGGCGCCGCACAGATAGCAACTATGATGATGATCTTTGTTGTTGTTCTCATTGCTCTAGAACGCATTGCCCGCGCTAAACAAAAACAATTTCACAGCACTGATCGATTCAAAGCTATTCAAGCGTACCCTTTAAACCGTACACGCAGCATACTCGCCTTTATTGCCTGCTTACTGCCAATTCTATTGGGCTTTATTATTCCAGTCACTTTGCTAGTTGTTTATTCAGCCAGTCATCTAGACCAATTCTTTTCTACCAACTTTTTAACACACGCCAGTCATAGCTTTTTGCTCTCAGGGAGCGCAGCACTACTTTGCCTGATACTTGCCGTACTTCTAACCTACGCTAAGCGCTTAAATCCAAACCGCTTAGGACTGACATCTGCAGTACGCTTCTCTAGCCTTGGATACGCCCTTCCTGGAGCTGTACTAGCCATTGGCGTTATCATCCCTCTGGCTGCATTTGATAATAGTGTGGACGCTTGGATGCGTGAAAAATTTGATATATCTACCGGGCTTTTACTTAGCGGGACTGTTTTTGCAGTTATTTTTGCTTACTGTGTGCGCTTTTTAGCTGTTGCTACAGGAGCTGTTGATAGCTCACTTAATAAAGTCACCCCAACCATGGATATGGCGGCCCGCTCATTAGGTATGACACCTGGAAAAACATTAGTAAAAGTCCACTTTCCGCTGATTAAAGGCGGGCTATTAACCGCTATGCTGGTTGTATTTGTGGACTGCATGAAAGAACTGCCAGCAACCCTGATTTTAAGACCTTTCAATTACGATACATTGGCCACTTTTGTATATCAATTTGCATCAGATGAACAACTAGAAGAGTCAGCCCTTGCCGCGTTACTCATCGTTTTAGTAGGTATTATACCGGTCATCATGTTGAGCAAGTCCATTACTGGGACTCGCTCGGCACATTGAAAAACCAAGCCACATGAATTCTTCACCTCAGAAATTATGATAATAGGAAAACTTACTCTCCTCTAATCTGTCAGCAATAATTCTTTAGACGCCTTCAATATTAAAGGGTTACCACGATACAAGTACAAAGCGCGGTCAATAGCAGCCTTTGCTTTTTCAGA
>JAWUYS010000068.1:0-13929 GCA_034110685.1 Neptunomonas sp. | reverse complement strand
ATCAGGTATCAACTCCCCTCCAGCATAATCGGCGAAAAAACCTAACATCAGAGAATGAGGGAAAGGCCACGACTGGCTTTGTACATAGCGTACATTCTTAACATCCACGCCCACTTCTTCTTTGATTTCTCGGTGCACAGCTGACTCAGCAGTCTCACCGGCTTCAATGAAACCCGCTAACGTACTGAAAATACCCGGCTTAAAACGAGGCGAGCGAGCCAAGATACAACGATCACCATCAACCACTAACACAATGATACAAGGTGATATGCGCGGATACTGCACCAAAGCGCAGCTTTCACAATGCTTTGCCAAGTCAACGGCATGATGCTGCATTTGATGCCCGCAGCGCCCACAAAAACGATGCTCATTATGCCAAGTGACTAATTGTGCAGCCCGAGACAGAGTCACATACTCTTGCTCATCCTGAGAGACGGATAATAACCCTCTAAGATTGGCTTTTTCCAAGAGAATAGAGCAGTCACGCTTGAGGATCACTAAATTGATACGCGAGCCTCTCATCTCACCCACTGGATAAATCGCCTCAACATCTTCTTTAGCAAAATCATCCAAAGTGGCATGCAAATAACCACCCATATTATGCAAAAACATAGCCCCTGATGAGCCAACGATATAACACTCGTCCACTACCGCTCCTTACTCTTTTGTCATTGATTTTCTTATAAAAATCGGGGGATATACTTATTTAAATGTTTATCAAGTACCAACCCCCACCTGATCTATGTCACAAACAAACTATAATACGGAATTAATTGGTCAATAATAACGCTTAACTATTCAGGTTTTATCAATCTACTGCTAGTCTACACCAACATTTGAATATCCGTTTGTAGTAAACGACCTGTTTAACAATTAGGACAATAATAAATGACCATCACTTTTCCTCAGGCGCTAATGCGCAATTTCCTAGGAAATTCGCCAGTCTGGTACAAGCAGGCCATTATTGGCTTTTTGATCTTAAATCCCATTTTATTAATGGTTGCAGGCCCCGTTGTTACCGGCTGGACCCTTATCTTTGAATTTATTTTTACACTAGCGTTAGCTCTCAAGTGCTACCCGCTGCAGCCAGGCGGCCTGCTTGCCTTAGAAGGCATCGTTATTGGACTAGCCTCCCCAGAATCGGTTTACCATGAAGTAAGCGGCAACCTTGAAGTCATCCTGCTATTGATGTTTATGGTAGCTGGTATTTACTTCATGAAAACTATGCTGCTATGGATTTTTACCATTATTCTTTTAAAGGTAAAATCCAAAGCAATGCTGTCATTGCTATTTTCATTATCTTCGGCATTTTTATCAGCTTTTCTCGATGCACTAACAGTTACGGCAGTACTTATCAGCGTAGGCGTTGGTTTTTATTCTGTTTATCATAAAGTTGCTTCTGGCAAGCATTATGACCACGATCATGACCACGCTGATGACGATACGGTTGAAGATACAAACCGTAATGATTTAGAAGACTTTCGTGCATTTCTTAGAAGCTTATTAATGCATGGTGCTGTAGGTACTGCTTTGGGTGGTGTTTGTACACTAGTAGGTGAGCCACAAAACTTATTGATTGCTCAAAAAGCTGGCTGGGATTTCATTCAGTTCTTCGTATTAATGGCCCCTATCACTATGCCTGTTCTAGTTGCAGGGCTGCTTACCTGCTTTATCCTAGAAAAAACGCACACCTTTGGATATGGCGTAGAGCTTCCTTCTAGAGTCCGTCACATTCTTGAAGACTTTGCAGCAGCAGAAGATAAAAAACGTACGCTTCGCGATAAGGCTGAGCTCGCCGTTCAAGTGTTAGTATCTATTTTCCTAGTTCTAGCGTTAGCATTTCACCTTGCCGCTGTAGGCCTGATCGGTTTGACGATCATCGTATTACTGACCGCGTTTAATGGCATCACCGAAGAGCACCAGATAGGCAAAGCGTTTGAAGAAGCATTACCATTCACCGCTCTTTTAGTCGTTTTCTTCGCTATAGTCTCAGTCATACATGACCAGCATCTGTTCCAACCTATTATCCATGCAGTGCTTGCGATGGACCTTAAAGACCAACCTGGCTTCTTCTTTATAGCCAACGGCCTGCTTTCTGCCATCAGTGATAACGTGTTTGTAGCCACCGTGTACATTAACGAAGTTGCTGCCGCACTCGAAGCGGGAGAAATCACACGAGATCACTTTGATGCTCTAGCTATTGCTATCAACACGGGAACAAATATTCCCAGTGTTGCTACACCAAACGGTCAGGCGGCTTTCCTATTCTTGTTAACATCTGCACTAGCACCACTCATTCGTCTTTCATATGGGCGCATGGTTGTTATGGCATTTCCTTACACTGTTGTGATGAGTATTGTCGGCTATATCGCTGTTACCGTCACATTAGGATAAGTATTTAACGAGGGCAGCTACCCTCACAAGGATTGTTACCATCACAAAAAAACGGGCTCTTTAGCCCGTTTTTTTATTTACTATTATTTTAACCTAGATTAACTATTCAATTCAGCGACAGGTTTACGCCAAACGCATTCACCACCCGCACTTTTATCCAGCCTATTTAAAAACTCTTCATGCTCAACAAGCTCATTCTCTGTTGCAGCTATAACAGTCAAACCTAATGACTCTGCCCCCATGCGTTTAATAGCAATTTCGTCACCTTCTTGGCCCTGGTCTCCATCACTATCACTTAATAGCAGTGAAGTTTGACCACCAGTTAGCGCAAGATAAACATCAGCAAGTATTTCTGAATCCAATAAAGCGCCATGTAGCTCACGGTGCGAGTTATCAATACCGTATCGCTTACATAATGCATCCAGATTATTCTTTTGCCCCGGGTGCTTATGTCGAGCCAACCGCAACGAATCGGTAATAGTACAAATATCAGCTATGCGAACATCGTAACCATTTCGACCTAGCTCAGCATCGAGAAAACCTATATCAAAAGTTGCGTTATGAATGATTAATTCAGCACCGCGAATATACTCCAAAAATTCATCAGCTATCTCTTTAAAGCGTGGCTTATCGGACAAAAATTCATGTGTAATACCATGAACAGCCATCGCCTCTTTATCAATTTCATGAACAGGCTTTGTATATTGGTGGTAATGATTACCTGTTAATTTTCTTCGCTGCATCTCAACACAGCCGATTTCGATAATATTGTGCCCTTCAGACCACTCAAGGCCGGTTGTTTCTGTATCGAGGATAATCTGACGCATTCTTCTTTAAGCCTTTTTTAAAATCTCATCTACACCGCGATTGGCTAAGTCATCCGCTAACTCATTCTCTGGATGCCCACTATGCCCCTTAACCCAGCGCCAGTCGATTTCGTACTGCGCAGATAATTCATCCAGGCGCTGCCATAAGTCGGCATTTTTAACCGGCTTCTTAGCCGCCGTTTTCCAGCCGTTTCTGCGCCACCCTGCAATCCACTCAGTAATGCCTTTACGTACATACTGTGAGTCCGTCGTCAAAATAACAGGACGCGTACTCTTTAAAGCAGAAAGCGCTTCAATCGCTGCTAACAACTCCATTCGGTTATTAGTCGTGTCTTTAGCTCCCCCCCAGAGGTGCTTAACAGTTTCGCCGTATCTTAGAACGGCTCCCCAACCACCGGGGCCCGGATTGCCTTTACAAGCTCCATCAGTAAATATCTCAACGGCTTTCACGTGCCTGTCCTCTTGTAGCCGGTTCAGCAACCGGTAGTCTAATAAAACGCTTTCCTGATTTTTCAGGCTGTATGGCCGTCATTCCACCGACATCTTTTCGAGCAAGAATAATATTAAAAGCCCCAAAGCGAGATAAATACTTTCTTCCTAGACTTTGAAGCTTTCCAAATTTCCTTCTCACACTTGATGACTCATATGATGGCAAAAAATAATCACTTTTAGTTTTCAGCTCTGTTAATTCCAATAGATTAATCCAATCAACTAAGCGATGATGACTAATAAAGTGTCCTTTTTGCCAAATAGGTTCTTTGCTTTTACGCGTCCAAAAACGCGACAAACCCCACCAAGACACAGGATTAAAGTTAACGATTAGCAAGTGACCACCGGGGCGAAGAATACGTGCCGCTTCACGCAAAACCTGATGGGGGCTGGCGGCAAAGTCTAACGAGTGATGCAACAAAACCACATCGACACTATTATGCTCAAGCGGTAATTCAGCATTTTGTGCAATAAGACTGTTCGGCTGCATACCTAGCTCTAGCTTGTGGTAAACAATAAAAGTGTGGGCAACAGCACTTTTACTAGCCAAATCTATCGTCGGGTCAACACCAATCTGCACCAAATGCACGCCATACAAGCTAGGCAACAACTGATCAAGTATCTGCTGCTCAGTATCCAGCAGCTCTTTACCTAAATCATTTGAAAACCATTGTTTTAGCGGTTCAGCCAGCTCTTCAATGGGCTTTTGGGTATGAAAATTCATATTGAAGCATTATCAACCTAAACATTATCTAAGCCTACATGTTAACAGCCATCACCATTTAGGGTAATCTCCGACTAATAAAAAAGATGAGGTTTACTATGTTTACTGTATTGCCACTTCCTGCATTTGATGACAACTACATCTGGATGCTAACTAGCACAGATTACTCTGGAATGGTGGTGGTCGATCCCGGCGATGCTGATGTCGTCATTAAAGCTGTGAACGACACTAACACACCTCTAATTGCTATTTTACTAACACACCACCATGGCGACCATACCGGCGGTGTCAAGCAACTTGTTGAGCTTTACTCGGTACCTGTTTACGGTCCCCACAACTCACCGTTTAAAGGAATATCGCACCCTCTAAAAGATTCCGAACAAATAACTCTTTTAGGCGAAACTATGACGGTTAAAGAAGTACCGGGACACACCCTTGATCATATTTGTTACTTTAAAAGCACAGAAACACCGCAGCTCTTTTGTGGAGATACATTGTTTTTAGCAGGATGTGGCCGTTTATTTGAAGGAACAGCTGAACAAATGTTAAAAAATATGGATTATTTTAAAACACTGCCACTTGAGACTAGCATTTATTGTACTCATGAATATTCACTGGCTAACTTAGCTTTTGCCAGTGCTGTAGAACCTCATAATCTAGATATCAGCGCCACCATAAATAGATGCAAACAGCTTCGTGAGCAAAATATTCCTACGTTACCGTCGTCTATCTCCCAAGAATTAATGATTAACCCCTTTATGCGTAGCCAAGAAGAGACAGTAAAAGAGGCAGCTCAATCCTACATAAAATCTAATATTAACAATGAATTAGAAGCCTTTACTGCCATTAGAGAGTGGAAAAATAACTTCTGAGCAATAAGGTGCATTGACCCACTATTTAAGCCTGCTAAAATTACCCATCAAATTTTGCTGGGTAAATTGTATGTCGCGTTGTTTAATTGCTTCAATGGTAGTTGTTTCAAGCCTGATTACTGGTTGCCAAACAATACAAAAAAATGACATGGCGACAACTAAGCCTGAGCCATCTGCTACACCAGCGAAAGCACCTAGCGTTGTTTTCGCTGAAAATAACGAGATCTATTCAGAACCACAATCTTTACCAAGCTATTCACAAAACCCTAATGATCTATGGGAACTAACGCGCCGGCATCTACAGCTAACTAGCGAAGCCCAACATGATGCTGTTGATATTCAGATTGGTTGGTATAGTAAATACCCTGGCCACATGCGTCGCATTACCGAAAACGCAGCGCGTTATTACCACTATGTTTTAAATGAGGTTCTAAAGCGCGGCTTCCCCGCTGAGATTGCGTTATTACCCGCTGTTGAAAGCAGTTACGACCCTCAAGCATATTCTTCAGGACATGCCGCTGGCATATGGCAATTTATACCCAGCACTGCAAAATACCGAGGTATCAAAAGAAACCGCTGGTATGACGGTCGTAAAGATATAATCGACTCGACCCAGTTTGCACTGGATTATCTTGAGCACCTCAACAAACGCTTCAAAGGCGACTGGTTACTGACTATGGCAGCCTATAATGCTGGCGGTGGTACTGTTTCAAAAGCCATGAGAAAAAACCGCGAAGCAGGCAAGCCAACGAATTTCTGGTCACTTAAACTACCACGTGAAACTCGCCTTTATGTACCACGCATTCTTGCTATCGCTTCCTTTGTTCGCTCTCCAGATCAATACAATATGGATCTACCCGCCATTGAAAATGAACCATACTTTTCTGTGGTTAAAACCGCAGGGCAAATTAACTTAGCGCAAGCGGCTAGCGTATCTGGTATTCGCCTAGCGGAACTACAACAACTGAACCCAGGGCTATTACGTAAAGTGAGTGATCCATCAGGGCCACATCGATTGCTTGTTCCTGAAAAACAATCTCAAGACTTACACGCAGCAATGAGTGAACTTACCTCTTTGTCACGCTCTCAATGGGTAGAATACAAAATAAAACCCGGTGACTCATTAAGCGTTATTGCGGAGAGGTTTGAAACACCTATCAGCATGATTAAAAATGCCAATCAATTAGCGTCTAATAAGCTACGCGCAGGAAAAACTCTACTCATTCCCCAAGACGCAATTTTTACGCCATCAGCCACACCTAGAAAGCAGACAACGAGAAGAACAGCCTCTATTTCACAGCACAAAGTGAAGTCTGGCGACACTCTTTGGGCTATTGCCCAGCGCTATCAAACCAGCGTAAAGGAACTCGCTCAATGGAACAATCTACAATCAGGTAGTACTTTAAAGGTTGGGCAAAAGCTTCGCATTGGCGCTTTACCGGCAAGCTTTAGTAATGATGAAGCGTTAGCGTTGCAAAAAATTGGCTACAAAGTACGTAGCGGTGATTCATTATCTGTTATTGCTGATCGTTACAATATCGATGTTGCCGACATTCGCGAATGGAACAACTTACGTAGCGATTCAATTATTATAAAACCTGGCCAGCAATTAAAACTTTTTATTACTGATACACGAATAGTGCAGAATTAATTATGGATATGCTCGACGTTTTTATCATTGCTGTTGCTACCATCACCGCTATTGCGTTTAAAGTATTCCTTTATAAACGCATTCAAAAGTGGATGGATCAAGATTTAATAAAAGGGCTTGCTGAAGGCAATAACAGCAAACATGCCTATTTGAACCACGAATTACAAAGGCTCATTGTAGAGAAAACGCCTCGTCGAGCACTGCACGAAGCATTAACTGAGTCAGCTAAACACTACACTTCTGAAAAAGAGTAAAACTGAACAGTGGTATTATCTGCGTGCCACTGATATAACTTCTGTATCAGTAGCAGTTTACCTTCTGGATTTTAGTTTATGTCTATGTTTTCACTAAAAAAACTTTTCATCCGCGCAGCTCTTTTAAGCTTAGTACCTCTCTCTTGTAGCGCTGCCCAACATGGCTTATCGATGCATGGCGATCTAAAATACGCCCCCGATTTCAGCCATTTCGAGTACACCAACCCTAACGCCCCAAAAGGCGGCGACATCAAAGAGTGGGCATTAGGCACATTTGATAGTTTCAACGGGTTTATCATTAAGGGTAATTCCGCCAATGGACTCGGGCTTATATACGACTCATTAATGAGCAAAGCATTGGACGAGCCCTTTTCCCAATATGGCCTTTTAGCTGCCAGCGCAGATATGCCAGACTCCAGAGAGAACATAACGTTTTATCTTCGGCCTCAAGCACGCTTTTCTGATGGCAAACCTGTTAGGGCTGAAGATGTCATTTTCACTTTCAACCAGCTACTTGAAAAAGGAGCCCCTTTTTACAAGTCTTATCTTGGTGATATACAAAACATTGAAGCGATAGACCCACTCACTGTTAAATTCCATTTCAAAAATAACGGTAACCGAGAACTTCCTTTGATAGTGGGTGAAATTCCAATTCTGTCCAAACACTTTTGGCAAGAGCGTGATTTTTCTGTTCCCTCGATAGACATTCCAATTGGCTCAGGCCCATATACACTGGAAAAATTCGAATCAGGGCGCTCTATTACCTACCAAAGAAACCCTAATTATTGGGGCAAAGACCTTGCCGTTAATAAAGGGCGCTTCAACTTTGATTCAATCACTTATGACTATTATCGAGATAGCACTGTCTCACTTGAGGCTTTCAAAGCTGGCGCTTACGACTTTCGCCAAGAAACCTCATCAAAACAATGGGCCACTAGTTACTCAGGACCACAATTTGACAGTGGCAAGTTGATTAAAGAAGAGATCACTCATAGTAAGCCAACAGGCATGCAGGCTTTTATGTTTAATACTCGTAGGCCTTACTTTAAAGATCCTAATGTACGTAAAGCACTTAGTTATGCCTTTGACTTTGAGTGGACTAATAACAACCTGTTTTACAGTGCTTATACGCGCACCCATAGCTATTTTTCAAACTCTGACATGGCTGCCACAGCCTCACCATCACCTGAAGAGTTAGAGATTTTAGAACCTTTCAGAGCACAACTTCCTGACGAAGTATTTACCCAAGCCTATCATGCACCTAGCTATGATGGTTCTGGGAAAATCCGAAAAGAATTAAGACAAGCATTACGCCTATTAAAAGGAGCTGGATGGGAGCTTACTGACGGTAAACTAATCAACAACGCCACCAAGAAACCGATGGTGTTTGAAATTTTACTGGTTCAAAAAGAGTTCGAGCGCATTGTGGCCCCCATGATCAAGAACCTACAACGCATGGGCATAGAAACCAAAATTCGAATAGTTGATGTTTCTCAATATATCAACCGCTTACGCGCTTTTGACTTTGATATGGTAGTGGGTTCATTTGGCCAATCCTCATCACCCGGAAATGAACTTTTTGAATACTGGGGCTCTAAGAACGCACAACAACCTGGTAGTCGCAACCTTATAGGTATTGAAAACCCTGTGGTAGATAAGTTGATTGAGTTAATCATACAAGCCCCTGATCGCGAACAATTGGTACTGCGCTCTCGCGCTCTCGACCGAGTCCTACAGTGGAACTACTATGTTATTCCGCAGTTCCACAGCCGCAGCTACCGCATTGCCTATAAAAAGATGTTTGGCTTCCCTGCTGTAAAACCTACTTATGATTTAGGGTTTGATACATGGTGGGTAAAAAAAGCTATTAGTGAGTCCGCTAATTAATGGCTGCTTATATTCTTAGGCGATTGCTACTGATTATTCCAACGCTGATCGGCATTCTCACTATCAACTTCCTTATTATTCAGGCGGCACCAGGCGGCCCTGTTGAGCAAACTATTGCTCAACTTGAGGGCTTAAGCAACAGCTCTGTCCCTGGTAGTTCCGGTGGTGGAGATTTAACAGCCAGCC
This sequence comes from Neptunomonas sp., assembly GCA_034110685.1. Classification (GTDB taxonomy): domain Bacteria; phylum Pseudomonadota; class Gammaproteobacteria; order Pseudomonadales; family Balneatricaceae; genus Neptunomonas. Next base: position 4,645 of record JAWUYS010000068.1, on the reverse strand, counting down.
AGAATAGTAACGATAGTAGCTATCGCGGTGGGCGTGGGCTCGATCCACGCCTAGTCGCAGAGATAGAGGCCCTATACGGCTTTGATAAACCTGCACATGAACGCTACTTCCAAATGCTGGGTAACTACCTAACGTTTGATTTTGGCAAAAGCTTTTACAGTGATAAAAGTGTTATCGATCTCATTATAGAAAAGCTCCCTGTCTCTATATCACTGGGCCTATGGACAACGCTACTCACTTATCTGATATCCGTCCCTCTAGGTATTAGAAAGGCAGTCAAAGACGGCTCTAGTTTCGATATATGGAGCAGCACAGCAATCATCATTGGCTACGCTATTCCCAATTTCTTATTTGCTATTTTACTGATTGTTTTATTTGCTGGCGGAAGCTATTTTGACTGGTTTCCATTAAGAGGACTGACCTCTTCAAACTTTGACGAACTCTCATTATTAGAAAAAATTGGTGACTACTTTTGGCACATTACCCTACCTGTTGTTGCCTCAGTCATCAGTAGCTTTGCTACATTAACCATGCTGACCAAGAACTCATTTCTGGATGAGATCAATAAGCAGTATGTGCTCACTGCACGCGCCAAGGGATTAACAGAAAAGAGCGTGTTATATGGACATGTGTTTCGTAACGCCATGCTGCTTATTATCGCCGGCATGCCTGCGGCATTAATCGGTATATTCTTTACTGGCTCAATGCTCATTGAGGTTATTTTCTCTCTTGATGGTCTTGGACTGCTGGGCTATGAGGCCGTTATTAACCGCGATTACCCCGTTATCTTTGGCACACTTTACATATTCACACTGATTGGCTTACTCATGAAGCTAATCAGCGACCTCATGTATGTTGCGGTTGACCCGCGTATCGATTTTGAAAGTAGGGAGCAATAATCATGAGCCCTATTAATCAACGACGACTCGCTAATTTCAAAATAAACCGTCGCGGCTTCTGGTCATTATGGATCTTTCTTGCCCTATTCCTGCTCAGTTTGTTCGCAGAGTTTATTGCTAATGACCAACCCCTCTTAATTAAGTATCAAAGTAATTTCTACTTCCCTGTTGTTAAAGAGTATTACGAAACTGAATTTGGTGGTGAATTTCAATCTGCAGCCGACTACAAAGATCCCTTCGTCCAAGAGCTCATTACCGAAGAGGGAAATGGTTGGATTATCTGGCCACCCGTGCGATATGACCACCGTACCATCAATTACGATTTACCGGTGCCCGCCCCCTCACCTCCGAGTGCTGAAAACTTACTGGGCACAGATGATCAAGGTCGCGATGTTCTGGCACGCGTCATCTACGGATTTCGCATATCCATTCTATTTGCCTTAGTCCTGACACTTACAAGCTCAGTCATTGGCGTTATCGCTGGAGCCTTACAGGGCTTCTATGGCGGTAAAGTCGATCTGTATTTTCAACGCTTCATAGAGATCTGGTCTGGGCTACCCGTGCTGTTTTTATTAATCATTCTTGCCAGTATTGTTGAACCCAACTTTTGGTGGCTATTAGGTATTATGTTGCTTTTTTCATGGATGAACTTAGTTGATGTAGTTCGCGCTGAATTTCTTCGCGGAAGAAACCTAGAATACGTTCGAGCCGCAAGAGCTTTAGGCGTGTCGAACCAACAAATCATGTTCCGCCACATATTGCCCAATGCAATGGTTGCCACTCTTACTTTTATGCCTTTTATCTTCAACGGCGGCATTGTCACCCTTACCGCATTGGACTTTCTAGGGTTTGGCTTGCCACCAGGCTCTGCATCATTAGGTGAGCTAATTGCTCAGGGTAAAGACAACCTTCATGCTCCTTGGCTAGGGCTATCCGCCTTTATGACGCTTTCCGTTATGTTAACGTTACTTATTTTTATCGGTGAAGCGGTACGTGATGCCTTTGATCCCAGGAAAACCTTGTTATGACCGGGCACGCTATCGCACAGGCGACAACAACACAAAGCTTAGTGAAGGTCGACAATCTGAGTGTGCAGTTTGGAGAAGGAAGCTCAGCAGTTACTGCGGTAAAGTCTGTTAGCTTTGAGATTAAAAAAGGCGAAACAATGGCTTTAGTCGGTGAGTCGGGTTCTGGAAAATCAGTCACGGCCCTCTCCCTGTTACGCTTACTTCCCTACCCTAAAGCCAGCCATCCCACTGGTAGTATTCATTATCAGGGAAAAGATATTCTACAAGCCGATGAAGAAACGCTTAGAGATATCAGAGGAGACCAAATCAGCATCATATTCCAAGAGCCGATGACCTCCCTAAACCCTCTTCATACGGTAGAGAAACAGATCGCTGAAAGCCTATGGCTGCACAAACTATTAAAAGGAAATGCAGCACGAGAGCGCACACTGGAACTGCTCACTTTAGTTGGCATCCGGGATCCTGAAAGCCGCTTAGCCAGCTATCCTCACCAGTTATCTGGCGGGCAACGGCAGCGCGTCATGATTGCGATGGCTCTTGCCAATGAGCCTGACCTGCTCATTGCTGACGAACCGACCACTGCTTTAGACGTTACCGTACAAAAGCAAATACTCGAACTGCTACAAGAGTTACAGCAACAGCTTGGCATGGCTATTCTACTCATTACTCACGACCTTAATATAGTGAAGCGTTATGCTAAAAACGTCTGCGTAATGTACCAAGGAGAGATTGTAGAACGCGGCAATACTCAACAAATCTTTAATCAGCCACAAGCTAACTACACACAACAACTCATTACAGCTGAGCCATCCGGCAAACCGCTACCAGTCGCTAATAATAGTGAGTGTATTTTAGAAACCGATGACCTTAAAGTCTGGTTTCCTATTAAACGTGGATTTTTAGGTAGAACTGTCGATCATGTTAAAGCCGTTAACGGTATTAGCCTCAACTTGAAACAAGGTGAGACGCTTGGCGTTGTAGGAGAATCCGGTTCAGGAAAAACAACACTGGGGCTGGCAATACTTCGTTTAATCCGTAGCGAAGGAGCAATCAGTTTCCACAACCAAAGAATCGACAGTCTCAACCAAAGTGAAATAAAGCCTTTAAGAAGGCAGCTGCAAGTCGTCTTTCAAGATCCATTTGGCAGCCTCAGCCCACGCATGTCAGTTGAAGAATGCATCGCTGAAGGTCTAGCCGTTCACAACATTGGCAAAGATTCAGAAAGAGAATCATTAATCACACAAGCACTGCTAGAAGTCGGCCTTGATCCGGCTGTTCGACACCGCTACCCACATGAGTTTTCTGGCGGACAGCGACAGCGCATATCCATTGCACGCGCACTCATTCTTAAGCCTGATGTTATTATCCTTGACGAGCCAACATCTGCGTTAGACCGAACTGTTCAAGTGCAAATTGTTGAACTACTCAAGGATCTACAAAGAAAGTATGCTCTTAGCTATATATTCATCAGTCACGACTTATCTGTCGTAAAAGCCCTAAGCCATAAGGTACTAGTTATGAAGCAAGGAGAAGTAATAGAGCATAGCGATGCTGATACCTTATTCAGCTCACCTTCTCACCCCTACACTCAAGAGCTACTTAAAGCAGCGTTTGAATAGACTACTAACCCAGTACCTTAAATCTATCAAAATATTTCGGCCCAAAAGAAAAAGGCCACCCTTTTGGGGTGACCTTTATTCAATACAATAAAACAGTTAGCAGAGCTTAAGCTATTTTACGTCTTCTCATTCCAGTAAGCCCCAACAAGCCTAGGCCGAACAAAGCAATAGTTGCAGGCTCTGGCACATCAGTAGATCCACCAAAGGGATCACGCGCCCAAAAATTTGCATGAGAAAATCTTTGAGGCTGGAACTGTCCATTTGTTGCTAATAGATCATCTGTATTCCATGTACCCGTAAAGGTATAAGGTGTTACATAGTCAAGAATATCAGGCCCTGAAAATGCATACGGATCTGTTAAGTCAGGAAAGTCAAAGTCGTATACAGCTACGCCACTATTACCGCCTTTAAGCACCAGAGCCAAGTGATCAAAAGTCCCAACCCCTAATATAGGCTGAATAAGACTAAGGATATTGGTCGTTGTAGCTATTGACCATGTTCCAGCTTTACAATCAGAGCCAACATTACAGTCAAAAGTAATATCTAATACAACATTGAGATCAAGACTATTTGCTCCACTACCAATAAACGAATATGTCGGATTACTAGTATTTGAACCGCTATCCTGAAAATTTGCCAGATGAATCCAACCTGGATCATCAAACACTCCATCTGGATCTAAAGCCTGAAGGTCTGAAGGCTCAATAAAGGTCATAGGGTCCAATTCACCTGTCGTCCCCATTCCTGTATTAATAGTTTCGCCGTTTAAAAAGCCATTTCCTAACTGGCCGATATTGGGCGTAGGGCTACTAGCACCTTGACTATCATCATTCGCACCAAGAAACATGCCAGCACAACTTGTTGCTTGAATACTAGACCCAGTATGAACCGTACCTGTACCGTCACTCTTATTAATAGTGTCGATTGTCACTGAATCGGTAGTACACTGCCCATTTGATACTATATATGCGGCATGTGCAGATGCATTAAACAACAAACCCGCTGCAAGCAAGGCTGTCGCTGACAGTGGGACAATGCTTCGCTTAATCTTCATAAAATCCCCTCGGTATGCTGTAGTTAGACTCTGCGCCAAGAGAAT
>JAWUYS010000067.1:0-25414 GCA_034110685.1 Neptunomonas sp. | reverse complement strand
AAACTCTTCACCACCCCAACGAAACAGAAGGTCAGTTTTACGGATCAGCTTAGGCACAGTATTGGCAACGTGCTGGATTGCCTTATCCCCGTTTTGATGGCCATATTTATCATTTATCGATTTGAAATTATCAATATCAAGCATGATAACTTGCATAGGTTGGCCTTGTTGTAGACTAACAGTTAAGTATTGGCCGAATAATTCATAGCCTGTTTTTCGATTGTATAAGTCTGTTAAATCATCACGCTGAGAGCGGTGAAACAATTGCTCAGTTAAAAGCGGGGACTGAGTTATATCCAATACTAGGCCTATCATTCTCAATGGCTCGTGATTGTTATCTCGTTTTACTACAAGACCGCGATCATGTACCCAAATAAAATCACCGTTACGGTTCTTTAGACGATATTTTGCTTCGTAACGAGAGCTTTTAGATTGGAGGTGTTCCTGAAGCATTTCAATAACCCGGCCGAAATCGTCTGGGTGTACAGCAGAGCTCCAAGTTTCAAGTGTGGGGCTCATTATTTCATGCGGCCCATATCCCAGCATGCGATACCATTGCGGGCTTAAAAATAGTGAGTCATCTGACAAATTCCAATCCCATAGACCGTCACTGGCTTCATTAAGAGCAAAAGCACGGATGGTGTCGTCGTTATGGAAGTCGTCTTCATGCTGTGCACGCAATGTAATATCACGTGCTATTGAAACAAAGTAAGGAACATCATTATGTATGAAGTAATTTGTTCTAACCTCTACAGGGTAATCGCTGCCATCTTTACGTTTATGACGACCAACAAAGATAAAGTTGCCGGCTGCTTTAATTGCTTCAGATATTTCAGCCCATTGGGATATCCCAATAACATCTTTATTCAATGATAAAACGCTTTGATTTAAGAGTTCATGCCGTGTCATGCCTAAAGAACTGCAACCTTCAGTATTGGCTTCTATGATGTGCGAAGTGGAGGGGTCGATAATATAAACAGCGTCACTTACATGATCAAACAGGCTACGAAAGAAAGACATATCAATGGCCGGTAAATCTGAAGGCATTTAGCTCACACTAATAATTATAATTGGTAGCTTCAGTGTAGATTAAAATCAAAATATTTCTAAATAACATATTAAAAATATGTGATTAACTGAATATGAACGAAAACTAGACTAAAGTAGAAATTTGTTGCGGTGCACAATAATCCTGTGTAAAATAGTCGGGTAATGTGATTCGGTAGTATTACCGGATTTTTTTAATTTCTGCATTGGCGCATGGAGGTATGTTTATGTACCCAAAAATACGCAACCCTGAAGACTGGCTAGAGCAACAGGAAGCTCTGCTTGATACGTACATAGAAAGAGTGTTTGAGTCGCAAACTATTGATGAGTGGTTCAGTGCATCACATTGGTATTTTGATGCGATAAGAACACAGTTCTTGCCACAAGCTATGTCAAAATAAGTACTGCTGTAAAGGCCTGCTAAGGCAGGTCTAGTCTTGTATTTTACTTTCAATATCTTCGATCGTCTGTCATATATCTCAAAATTATATTGCTAGTTCATACTGGTCTACATTACTGTCTTTAATACAGATACTTTGTAGGTCCACTCATGAGCTATAAGCTACCAAATGATGTTTTTGTTCCTTTAACATCAGACCTTTTAGATAAAAAAAAACCGAAATATGAAGCGTTATATGATCATATCAAGGAAGCAATATTTAGTGGTCGTCTTAAAACGAATGATAAGCTCCCTTCAAGTCGCTATTTGAGTAAGCGAGTAGGTGTCTCACGCAACTCCGTATTAACAGCCTATGAGTTACTTTTCTCAGAAGGATTTATAGAGAGCCGAAAAGGTGCCGGGACTTTTATTGCAGATGTTGCAGACCTAAAGCCCTTACTAGGTAAGGTAGCCACTACAGCTTTCGCTCAGGAAAATATACGAATTTCTGATTCGGGCAAGCGAGTGAATGCAATCGAATTACCCGCGCGCTCCGAGGTTGCAGAACCAAGAGAGCAATTATTACTGCCCGCACAGCCTGCAATGGACTTGTTCCCTTATAAAGAATGGCAGTCTTGTGTTACCAAGAGCTTACGTGATGTATCAACTTACTCTGAGCAGCCCGCAATGGGTGTTTGTTTATTACGTGAGCAGATAAAAGAGTTTCTCTTACTCACTCGTGGAGTACGCTGTAAGGTAGATGAGGTAATGATTACTTCAGGCTCCCAGCAAGCGTTATCAATCGCATTAAGTTTATTAGTTAATAGTGGTGATTCTGTTTTATTAGAGGAGGTTGGCTTCAAAGGCATTGATGGCGCACTCTCCAGTTTAGGAGCATTACAAACCACACTTCCTATTGATCAGCAGGGGATTTGCTTTAATAGACATGACGACGTATGCCAACAGGCGAAAACATTAATATTAACCCCTTCGCGTAGTTTTCCTTTGGGGCACACGCTTTCGTTACAACGTCGTTTAGCAATTCTTGAATGGGCTTATGAAACTCAAGGATGGATTATTGAAGATGATTACGACAGCGAGTTTATCTTTAGTGGGCATAGTATTGCTTCATTACAGGGGTTAGATTCTGGTGGGAAAGTTATCTATACGGGTACTTTTAGTCGTACTATGTTTCCAGGTATTCGCTTAGGCTACCTAGTATTACCCGCTATACTTGTCCCGCTTTTTAATAAGTACAAACGCTTTGTTGATGGAGGCCTATCAGCTCAACAGCAAGCTGCCATGGGATTATTTATGCAAAGCGGCGCTTATAGCCGGCATTTGCGTCGGATGAGAAAATTATATAAGTCCCGCAAAGCAATACTTGATAACCTCGTACAGGAACAGATCCCGAGTCTATCGCTCATACCTAGCGATGGAGGAATGCACAGTGTTTATTGTTTCCAAGAAAACCAAGATGATATAGCTATCTGCAAAAAGGCAAATCAACAGGGTTTAGGCATACGAGCATTATCATCTTACCAGCGCTCTAAACCGGATAACAAAAACAGCTATACCGGTATTATTTTGGGTTACGCTGGAGCGACACAAGAGCAGATACAAAAAGGTGTTAGTCTACTTCGTCAGATTATTGAGACTGAATCTATAAAAAATAGCTGACTATTAAGTTAGACAGGTGTTTAATGATTTTTTAATTTTCATTAGCAAAAAGTATCAGGGCTTTTCCATGTTAGAGCTTTCAATATTGGCCGTATTCGTGCCTACATTTTTCTTTGTATCAGCCACTCCTGGTATGTGCATGACGCTTTCAATGACTATGGGTATGACGATTGGTTTACGTCGTACGATGTGGATGATGGCGGGAGAGCTAATTGGTGTGGGGCTCGTTGCATTTTTATCAGTAATTGGCGTTGCTGCGATTATGCTCAATTACCCTGAAGTCTTTGCTGTATTTAAATATGTTGGTGGTGCATATTTAGTCTTCTTGGGAGTGCAAATGTGGCAATCCAGAGGAAAAATGGCCGTTACATCAGAGAATTCTGTTTCAAGTACGCTGAGTCGCAAAACACTAGCGTTGCAAGGCTTTGTCACTGCAGTCGCTAACCCGAAAGGCTGGGCATTTTTTATATCTCTCTTACCACCATTTATTAACTCTCAAGCGCCGTTAGCGCCTCAATTAGCTGCATTGATTATGATTATTCTAATAGTAGAGTTTATTTGCCTATTAGCTTATGCAAGCGGGGGGCGCACAATGCGCCGCTTCTTACAGAAAAGCGGCAACATCAGTCTTATGAATCGAATTGCTGGCAGTTTAATGATTGGTGTCGGAGTTTGGTTGGCGACAGGTTAGCTTTCTGCTGCCTGAATGTGTGGGTACTTTAGTAATATTTTCATAGGTACAATTCTGAGCGTTGTCGCGTAACCTACCTGATATAAAGCATTTTTTTGCTCTTGATTGAGTTTAAACTCAGTAGGAGAAATGCTACCCGCATGAATAACAACCGTTGAGTGCCAATAGTGGTCATTGATGTACTCTCTAGACATCGTTGTCATGAAGGTTCTGATCAACAATGCCATATAGCTAATCAAGGGTAAAAGCCTAATCCCTTTAGGGTTTGTTAGTTCTTTAATGCTGCTTAATCTGAATACGACGACTGGGGAGTCATCTCCCGCCCAATTCTGCTGCAGTGCTTCCTCTGAGAGAATACTTCCGTCAACCATTAGTTGACCACTAAACTCTTTAAAACTAAAAATAATTGGAATAGATATGGAAAAGCGAACCGCTAAAGATACTTTAAGGTTTGGTGTCCTTTCTTTATCAAAAATAACCGGTTGGCCTGAGCGCACATCTGTTGCCACTACATGAAATGAATAAGGTAGTTCTGCAAACGTAATACCATCAAGCTTATCGTCGATCCATGCCTCGAAACTATCCCCTGTGGAGAGCCCGCCTGAGCGTAACAAGCGGAATAACGAATGGCCTAAAAAGTGACTAAAATCTGTTTCTTCTGCAATGACTCTGATTTGCTTTAAAGAATAACCGGCAGCATATAGTGCACCAACAATACTACCGCCAGAAACACCGACCAATGACGAGAACTTTAACCCCATCTCTTCAAGTGCGGTTAAAACACCAATATGTGCAGATAATCGGCTGCCGCCGCCCGCTAATACCGGAACAATACTGGAAGCTGACGAACTGGTTTCTGCTTCAACTCTATTCAAACGACTGATACCTAGATTAAACAATTTAGAAATATAGTACATATAGTATAGCCACATGTGCCTATAAACCTTTATTTCTGGGTAGTTATATTATTCCTCTTGGTCCTATTTCCAATTGATAACTAGACAGATCATTATGTGATAGCGCATTTTTCAATAGAATTTATATGCCAACAGGTTGATTATGAAGCAAACTAAATACCTTTATACCGATAAGATCCAGGCTGTCGTGTTGGATTGGGCGGGTACAACAATAGACTTTGGCTCGCTTGCGCCTATAAAAGCTTTTTGTGATCTATTCAAATCTCATCATGTAGCTATCACTTTATCCGAAGCGCGAGCGCCAATGGGCGTTGAGAAAAGAGAGCACATTCGTCAACTTCTCTTGATGCCGCGTATACAGAAAGCTTGGCTAGCAGCCCATTGCATGCTACCTGATGATAGAGTAATTGATCAGCTATATGATGAATTCATACCTATTCAAAAAGCGAGTATTGCAGAGCGCTCTGAGTTGATCCCTGGTGTTAAAACCATGTTTGATTACTTAATAGCACGTGGGGTTAAAGTGGGAGCTAACACCGGCTATAGCCAAGAAATGATTGTTGATATGCGCCAAGCTGCTGCCTCTCAAGGTTACAAACCTACCTCTATTGTGTGTGCGACCGATGTTTCCAAAGGGCGTCCTTTTCCTCATATGCTGTTAAAAAATATGCTCGAACTTGAAATCAGTGCTGTTCAGTCGGTAGTAAAGGTCGATGACACATTAACGGGCATTAAAGAGGGCTTAAATGCAGGTTGTTGGACAGTGGGGATAGCGGTTACTGGAAATGAAGTAGGGCTAGACTTACCTGAATGGCAAAATATGAATATTGAACAACAGCAAAGCCTTCGAAATGCAGCTTATAAGCGGTTTTACAATGCAGGAGCTCATTTTGTAATTGATTCGGTCGCAGAGTTACCACAAGTAATAGCTACGATTGAAGAAAAACTCAGTAATGGGGAGCAGCCTTAATAGGCTGCTTTTATCAATGCATATGATAAGTAACGTTTATGTTATTAAAGTCTCTTAGTTATTTGTTATTCCTGCTGAACTAACGTCTAATAATACAGCCAAAGTAGCAATGCTTTGCATCTAAATGGTTGATGCAAAGCTATCTAATGCTTCGGTAACCTGACATTGGTTTGTATAAAGTATTCACTTTGAGATAGATCAGGCAAAAGTTTTTATATAGAGCTTTCGCCTGACACTATTTTAAGGAATTGATATGCAAACTATTGTAATTGTAGGTGGCGGAGCAGGAGGGCTTGAATTGGCAACTCGGCTAGGTCATCAATATGGGAAGAAGCGCAAAGGAGACTCTGATCAACAGACTGAAATTATCCTTGTAGATAAGAACCGTTCACATATTTGGAAGCCATTGTTGCATGAAGTCGCGACAGGCTCTTTAGACATCAATACTGATGGTGTTGTCTATCGTGCTCACTCAAGTCTTCACTATTACCAATTCCAGCAAGGAACAATGATAGGGATTGATCGAGAGAAAAAAACAATCCTTCTACAAGCACTAAATGATAACGATAATAAAGAGATATTGCCGCAACGTGAGATTAAGTACGATACGCTAGTTATGGCTGTTGGCAGCGTAAGTAATGACTTTGGTACGCCAGGCGTCGCAGAAAATTGTTACTATCTTGATTCGCACCTTCAAGCGGAGCGCTTTCATCAGTCAATGCTTAACCACTTTTTAAGAATCAGCCTACAATCAGAAAACCGAGCAGCTGAGCAAGGCGTATTAAAGCTAGCCATTGTAGGAGGCGGAGCAACAGGTGTTGAGCTTGCTGCTGAACTTTATCATGTGGCTGACTTATTAAAAGTTTACGGCATGCCTACGATGTCGGCTAAACGATTAAAAATAACACTAGTCGAAGCAGGTCCTCGTTTACTTCCGGCGTTACCTGACCGCATTGCGACAACAGTCAGGCGAGAGTTGCAAAAACTCGGAGTACAAATACTAGAAAACACTCGTGTTATAGCAGCCGACGCCGAAGGGTTTGAAACAGCAGGCCAGCAACGTATTTCTGCAGATATAACCGTATGGGCCGCTGGAGTGAAGGCTCCAGACTTTATTAAAACGCTTGAGATTTTTGAGACTAACCGTGCCGGCCAAATCATTGTAAAACCGAGTTTGCAAAGCAGTGTAGACGATAACATTTTTGTTATTGGTGATTGCTGTGCATGCGAGCAGCCTGATGGGAGCTGGGTTCCGCCAAGGGCACAGTCTGCTCATCAAATGGCTGACTTGGTCAGAAAGAATATTAAGCTACAAATAAAGCAAAAACCTTTGCAAAACTATCTCTATAAAGACCACGGGTCTTTAGTGAATTTGAGCAAATACAGCACTGTCGGTAGTTTGATGGGCAACCTTAATAAGGGAACGATGTTTATTGAAGGGCGCCTTGCGCGCTTTGTTTATATCTCATTATATAGAATGCACCAGATAGCGATACATGGCTGGTTACGTGCCTCTGCAGTGATGCTCGCACAGAAAATTGCTAAGAGCGTTAAACCCAAAATGAAACTGCATTAATGGTATGATTTGTCGCTAGAATTTTTATAACGACAAATCATAAGGACATACCATGTTTGCATTTTTTGAGCGGTTGGTTGTGCCGTTTCCTCCGGAGGAGCCGCAGCAACCGCCCAAAGGTATTTATGCGTTTTGCCGCCATTATACGAAGGGTAGTGAGATCTACCTTTTACTGATGGCGGTACTGACAGCCTTAATCGCTATCTCAGAAGTTATGTTGTTCGGCTTTATGGGGGAGCTCGTAGATTGGTTGGTCACGAAATCTCCAGAAACGCTTTTCCAGGATGAAGGTCATCGCCTAATAACGATGAGCATCGTAGTGCTGGTAGTTTTACCGTTACTGGTACTGCTACATGGCTTACTTGTTCATCAAACATTGCTTGGCAATTACCCCATGTCTATCCGTTGGATGACACATCGTTATCTATTAAAACAAAGCATGTCTTTTTATAGCAATGATTTTGCAGGCCGTATTGCGACCAAGGTTATGCAAACGTCATTGGCCATTCGCGAAACCGTAATGAAGATTCTTGATGTGCTGATGTTTGTACTGGTGTACTTCATCTCTATCGTTGTACTCGTTGCTCAAGCAGATATTAGACTGATTTTCCCTATGATTATTTGGATGGGATGTTATGTAGGTATTCAGATGTACTTTGTACCCAAGCTAAAACGGGTCTCAATGGAGCAGGCTGATGCACGTAGTATAATGACAGGGCGTATTGTTGATAGTTATACCAATATTCAAACGGTTAAATTATTTTCACATACTGACCGTGAGTCGCGCTATGCAGAAGAGGGGATGAATGGCTTTTTAGATACGGTTTATCGCCAGATGCGTTTAGTAACAGGCCTTAATTTTTGCGTACAGTTCATCAATTATTTTTTAGCATTCTGTGTAGCAGCATTTTCAATCTGGTTGTGGAAAGACAGTGCTATTACGGTAGGCGCTATTGCTATAGCAGTGAGTCTAGCGCTGCGTATTAACGGAATGGCTCAATGGATTATGTGGGAGATAAGCTCCCTGTTTGAGAATATTGGAACAGTCAGCGACGGTATGAAAACAATGTCGACACCACAAGAAGTAGCCGATATTCCCAATGCACCAGCATTACATGTTAAACAAGGTGCTGTTAAATTTGACCAAGTCGGTTTTCATTACGGCCAAAAATCAGGGGTAATTGATCACCTTAACTTGGATATTAAACCAGGTGAGAAAATTGGTATTGTAGGGCGCTCTGGCGCTGGGAAATCAACACTGGTCAATTTGTTGATGCGTTTCTATGATGTCGAGTCTGGTCGAGTCGTTTTTGATGGGCAGGATATTAGCCAAGTAACGCAAGAAAGCCTACGCCAGCACATCGGCATGGTGACGCAGGATACTTCTTTGTTGCACCGCTCGGTGAGAGATAACATTCTATATGGCCGCCCAGAAGCAACTGAAGAAGAGTTGCGTGAAGCAACAGAGAAAGCTGAGGCTAGCGAATTTATACAAAAACTAACAGACCCTGCTGGGCGAGTTGGCTTAGATGCTCAGGTAGGAGAGCGTGGTGTTAAATTATCAGGTGGGCATCGTCAGCGAATAGCGATAGCTCGTGTATTATTAAAAAATGCACCTATTCTCATTCTTGATGAAGCTACTTCTGCCCTAGATTCAGAAGTTGAAGCGGCTATTCAGCACAGTTTGAATAAGCTGATGGAAGACAAAACTGTGATTGCGATTGCGCATCGCTTATCCACAATTGCAGCAATGGACCGACTAATCGTTATGGACCAAGGAGAAATCGTTGAGCAGGGCACTCATCAGGAGCTTGTCTCTTTTGGTGGAATTTATGCAAAACTATGGGCACACCAAACAGGTGGGTTCTTGGGGCTGGATATTAATGATTAAACTTAATTGCTGTGATTAAGCAGCGATTGAAATATGTGTGCTCCTAAGCAAGTTAGCTCACTCTTGGGTGCAAGAGTGAGCTAACTTTTAGCGTTAATGGATAACACAAGGAAGGAGCACTCAGCGGTTGCTTTCTTTAATTATTTCTATCGGTATTCTTTACTTCGAAAGTACTTATGCTTTTTTTCATAGTTGGAATACTTCTTCGCTCTAATAGGTCTGCGCGATTCATTCCTATGATGCTGCCAGTATTGTTGTTTAAGCCTTTTCTTGTTATGCCCTCTGTTACTGCGTGTTTGATATTTTTCTCTGGGTGAATAAGGATAATGTTTATAGGATCGTTTAAGTGGTCTCTTCGTAACGAGATAAGTGCTTGAGTAGTTTTGATGAGAATAGTGATGCTGCTGATATCTAGATGAACGGCGTATTTCTCGATCACTATGTAGGTAAATGGGTGCTCCCAGCGAAACAGATATGGCTCCATGCGGGAAGAAAAAATTAAGTGCTCCGTTGGCAACAATATCGACCTCGGCCTTTGCCGGTGCGACTAACAATAACGAAACGAATAAAGTAATACTTAAACGATAAGGTAAATTGTATATGCTACGCATAACGGTTACCTCCTTACTAATAGCGCCTAGGTATTTAGGTGCTATTCTCAGAATATCCCTTAAGAGCTGCTACTGTCAGTTATAGTATTGCTAAGAAATGTAAAGTTTTGTTAAGAGGATATTCCCTATTCATTGAGACGCCTCAAGACGAAATCTGCCTTGTTATTCGTTAATATCATAAAAAACATAATCTTAATCGCTTAACGGAACTAAAAAACGTTCATGTAATCACATCATCCAAAGGGGGTAATTTAGCCCCAATAAGGGGATTTTATGGAGCAATCGCTCGCCATTGCCGTTGGTTTTGTTGCTGTACTCTCTCTACTACTATCGCCAAAAGCGAAAAGTGACGGAGCTTTTTTTAAAGGGTTATCTCCAACAGGCGAACAACCCGGACTATTGCTCCTTATCTTTTCACAAGTGACAACATGGATTTTTGCACGCTCCTTACTTAACGCCGCAATCCTCGGTTTTTATTACGGTGTGTGGGGCACACTCGCTTATGCCGCATACTATTTATCATTTCTTACCGGCGCTAAAATTATTGACTCGGTACGTTTTCAACACGGCTTCAGTAGCATTCAGGCGTTTCTAGATGATCGTTTTGGCGCTTGGGGTACCCGCTGCTATAACTTTGTTGTTGGGATCCGGCTAGTCAGTGAAATTTTTGCTAACATTCTGGTTATAGGCATTTTATTTGGTGTTGCTGGCAGCAGTTCTTACATGTTTGCCGTTATTGCCTTTGCCGTTGTTACACTTGTTTATTCAATGTTGGGAGGCTTGCATGCCTCTTTGCGTACAGACCTCATGCAGATGATACTGTTTCTTATTGTATTGGTTGCACTTACCATCTTAGTTATCGGTAGCGGTAACGCCACGTTAGACAATTTACTGTTTAAGCCTTTTGAAATCTCTGATCCTGGCCCTATTTTATTGCTGGTCGCTTTGCTGCAAGTATGGAGCTACCCAATGCATGACCCTGTCATGATGGATCGCGGTTTTCTTGCAGACAGAGACACCACACGAAAAAGCTTTTTGCATGCAGCATGGATCAGCGTCATATGTATTACTCTTTTCGGATCTTTCGGCGTAATAGCCGGTGCTCAAGCAGAATCTGGAGAAGCCATGAATACTGTTTTACTGCGTATTCTGGGTGAGGCTCCCATGTTGCTATTCAATGTAATGCTAGTGATTTCAGCCATGTCTACATTAGATAGTACGCTATCGAGTTCATCAAAATTGGTCGCTGTTGATATGAAATGGGTCACACCTAATGTGAAAAATGGTCGTATTACTATGGCCTGCTTTATGTTGGTTGGTTTGCTCTGTGTTTTCTTAGGTAATAAAGATCTATTTAGTGCCGTTGCTGTGAGCGGTACTGCTTCTATGTATCTTGCACCGGTTATTTTCTTCTCTTTATGGGGCGGGAAAACTGATATTCCAGTATGGAGTTATCTGGCCACATTCATGCTCGCATTAACGGGAGCAACGCTCTATTTTGTTGAGTCAGCAGGGCATACACAACTACTCGGTGAATATCATAAGTACACTAAATTATTGTTTATTTCGGCTTCAATCTTAATAGCTGGTTGCTTGTTCTTCTGGCTAGGTTCATTAAGTAATTCACAAAAACAACGTGTAGAAGTAGCAGTATAATGACAATATTTACCCCAACATCAACGCACCCCCTTCTTGTTTTTGGAGGGCCTTACAGTAATGCGCAAGCAACTCAGGCGTTGATCGCTGAGGCGCAACGATTAGATATTCCACCTAGCAATATTCTTTGTACCGGCGATCTAGTGGCTTATTGTGCATCGCCTGAAGAAACAATCGACTTGATCAAAAATTGGCAAGTTGCAGTCGTTATGGGCAACTGCGAAGAGTCGTTCGGCAATGATGCGGATGATTGCGGTTGTGGCTTTGAAGAGGGTACAGCTTGTGATTTACTTTCAGCAGGCTGGTTTAACTTTTCAAAACCTCGTATTAGCTTAGCTAACAAACAGTGGATGAAAGCACTATCTCGTTCTATTACGTTTAACTTTGCAGGGTTCCGTTGTGAAGCAATTCATGGTGGGATTGAGCAGATTAATCAATTCATCTACACCTCTGATGATGAAGAAATTACTCAACAACTAGATAAAACAGAAGTTGATATCGTCTTTGGTGGCCATTGCGGTATCCCGTTTGGTAAACGCTCAGGAAATAAAGCGTGGCTCAATGCTGGCGTTATTGGCATGCCTGCTAACGATGGGACACGAGATGGCTGGTATATGCTTGTGATCCCTACACAAGAAGGAGTGGGCGTTGAGTGGCATCGTTTAGCATATGATGCACAGTCAGCAGCGAGCACCATGCAAAGAGAAGGCTTAAATACCGGCTATAAAGATGCGTTACTTACAGGCATTTGGCCGAGTGTCGATGTGCTGCCGGATGAAGAGCGATCAGTATCTGGACAACGATTGAGTATTGACAGTCTTTACTTACATCGTAAATAAATTCATAGGGCATGTTCTGGTGCGCAGTGTGTACTTGGGATGTCTGCTTTAAACACCCTTGAAGGGTAGATGCCTTTCGAGGGTGTTTAAATGCTTCTTAACGTGGCATAAAACCTAATAAATCTTCTATTTTGCCGCTTAACTCACTTTTATAGCCTGCAAGGTCCTGTACTTTATTATTAAATAGATCACTTTTTATGATCTCTATGAATTGGCTCACAGCGGCCTTTTGAAGACTCTTTTGATGGCAAACAAACACATAATCTTCGCTACATATAGGAATAAACCCTAGCCCAAATTGATGCGCTGCCTGCTCAACACCAAAGCCCACATCAGCCATACCCGCAGCAATATACGCAGCCACCGCTGAATGGGTGAACTCGCGATTGTTATAACCTTGGATATTTTCGGCAGAAATACCCTCATTAGTAATGAGTTGATCCAATAATGCACGTGTTCCTGAATCTTCTTGACGATTAATAAACCTTATATCTTTGTGTGTTAAATCGTGTATTGATTGGATGTTTAAGGGGTTATCTTTTTTGATCATTAACCCTTGCTGTCGTGATATAAATCGAATGATCTTGTGTGATCGAGGTTTTAATAGTTGTTGATAGCGTTCAGTTAGTGAGGGAATAATAACCCCAGCAGGCATATGAAAACCTGCAATATCACAAGCGTCACGATTGAGTGCGGTCAGCGCTTCTAATGGACTACTGTACTGCAGATCAAGCTGCAGCCCGGCACAAACATCAGGCAAAAGGGCTACGGCATAACCGTGGCTTGCTTGGATACGCAGCAGGGGAGTGAGATTAACGAGCACTTTTTGTATTTCTACATTGAGTTCTGATGCCAGGTTAGCCATTTGTGGCTGAAAACGAGCCATCACGCGCTGCTCGGCCCACAGCAGCTTCTCTCCTAATGGAGTTAGTGTTGCTCCTCTGCCTTTTTCGAGTTTAACCAACGGAGCCCCAAAAAAATCAGCCCATTTATTGAGCATATTCCAAGCATGACGGTAAGAAATACATGCAGACTCAGCAGCGGCTGTCAGTTTTTTGTGCAGGTGAATGGCTGCTAATAAACGAAATAGTTGAGGATCTAATGTATTTCCAGCCTCATCACGGAATGCCCAAGTAGGGTCTATATGTATTCTTTTACCGGCCATTTACATATCTCATTCTTACAGATTCATTAAATAATAAGTGGTTTTAAATAGGCAATTAAATGCATATATGATGATAATTTATCGATTTATCAGCGTTTAATTAGTGTATTTTCACATAAAATCATAATATGCACAAAAATTCATATTTTTTGTATCTCTTGGGAATGGTAATTTATCAGGTAGATAGTATGACCGGTAGTTTTATAGGGATTTAGTTATGAAATATTCTCCCCCACAAAAAGCCTGTCTGTAATAAAGCTATTGACCTAATAACAAGATCTTTGACAGAAACCGAGTAGGTATCAAACGTATGAGTGACAAGGCAAAATGGGATCCCCAGACAGTACAGAGCATCATTGCATCGTTGCAACATAAACCCGGTGCTTTATTGCCTATTTTGCATGGAATACAGGATGCTTTGGGTTACATTCCACCTGATTCGGTGCCGATGATTGCTGATGCTTTGCAGCAGACTCGTGCTGAAATACATGGCGTCATTACTTTTTATCACCATTTTCGTTTAACGCCTCCTGGGCGCATCAAGCTAGAAGTTTGCCGTGCAGAAGCCTGTCAGGCGCGAGGTTCTCGTCATCTTGAGTCTCATGTTAAAGAGAAATTAGGTATCGACTATCACCATACAACCCTGGATAGAGAGTTTAGTTTGGAGCCGGTTTACTGTTTAGGAAACTGTGCCTGTGGTCCAACTATCCGTATTGACGACGATGTAATAGGGCGCATCACACCTGAAAAATTTGATCTTCTTGTTGATGAGCTAACAACTACTGCGTTGGAGATAAGATAATGAGCCATAAAATTTTTATCCCACGTGATACAACTACTTTAGCGCTTGGCGGTGAGAAAGTCGTCGAGGCTATTCTTAAAGAAGCGCAGACACGCAAATTAGATATAGAGATTGTTCGTAACGGTTCACGAGGCATGTTCTGGCTTGAGCCTCTTGTAGAGGTAGAAACAGCTAATGGACGTGTTGCCTTCGGCCCTGTAGAAGCGCGTGATGTTACCGCCTTGTTCGATGCGGAATTTTTCAAGGGTAGTACTAGCCATCCTTTAGCACTGGGAGATCCTGAAGAAATTCCCTACCTAAAAAAACAGCAACGTCTAACATTTGCTCGTGCGGGCGTTACAGATCCGGTTTCTATTGAAGATTACAAAGCACACGATGGCTTTAAAGGTTTAGAGCAGAGCCTAACATTAACAGGCCAAGCTATTGTAGATGAAGTGAAAGCGTCAGGTTTGCGTGGTCGTGGTGGCGCAGCATTCCCCACTGGTATTAAATGGCAAACCGTACACGACTGCAGTGCGGATCAAAAATACATCGTCTGTAATGCAGATGAAGGTGACTCAGGTACATTTGCTGATCGACTTGTTATGGAAGCCGACCCGCTAATGCTGGTTGAAGGAATGATTATTTCTGGCTTGGCTGTTGGTGCTACGCAGGGGTATATCTACTTACGTTCTGAATACCCTGTCGCTCATCAAATTATGAATGAAGCCATTGTTAATGCATACGCATCGGGCTATCTGGGTGACAATATTCAGGGAAGTGGCAAAGCATTCGATTTAGAGGTGCGCTTAGGTGCTGCAGCTTATATTTGTGGTGAAGAGACCTCTTTGCTGGAAAGTCTTGAAGGTAAGCGTGGCTTAGTACGTTTTAAACCACCACTGCCAGCAATAGAAGGTCTGTTTGGTAAGCCAACGGTCGTTAATAACGTACTTTCTCTGGCAGCTGTACCTTTTATTATGGATAAAGGTAGTAAAGCCTATGCTGATTGCGGCATGGGACGTTCTCGGGGAACCTTACCATTCCAGCTAGCCGGAAACCTTAAACAGGGCGGTTTAGTTGAGCTAGCATTTGGGCCAACGTTACGAGAGTTAATTGATGATTTTGGCGGCGGTAGCGAATCAGGGTTGCCAATGCGAGCAATACAAGTAGGTGGTCCATTAGGTGCTTACTTGCCAGATAGCCAATGGGATACGCCACTAGATTATGAGGCATTTTCAGCTATTGGTGCAGTGCTTGGGCATGGTGGCATTGTAGTATTTGATGAATCAGTTGATATGACTGAACAAGCACGTTTTTCCATGGAGTTTTGTGTCGCAGAGTCTTGCGGTAAATGTACACCTTGCCGAATCGGCTCAACACGCGGTGTTGAAGTAATTGATAAGATTAGGTCAGGTAATAATGTAGAAGCTAATTTGGCATTATTGGATGATTTATGTGAAACCATGATCGATGGATCTTTGTGTGCCATGGGCAGCATGACGCCGATCCCTGTTAAAAGTGCATTCCAATACTTTTCAGAAGATATAGCACTCGCCAATGCATCTTCTTCAGCTCAGGCGGAGGCTAAATAACATGTTGCAACATTTTGATCCTAATAAAGATTACGGTACACCTGCACGTATTTCTGAAAACCTAATTACGCTTGAGATTGATGGTGTTACTGTCACAGTGCCTGAAGGCACCTCTGTATTACGTGCAGCGGCATTAGTTGATATCAACATTCCTAAATTGTGTGCCAGTGATAACCTTGATGCTTTTGGCTCTTGCCGATTGTGTGCGGTACAGATTGAAGGTCGCCGTGGCTACCCTGCGTCCTGTACTACACCGGTTGATACCGGAATGAAAGTCGTTACACAGCACGAAAAACTCGCAAAACTACGCCGTAATATCATGGAGTTGTACATCTCAGACCATCCTTTGGACTGTCTGACTTGCCCTTCAAATGGTGACTGCGAACTACAGGATATGGCCGGCGCTGTTGGCTTAAGAGAAGTACGTTATGGTTTTGATGGCCATAATCACTTAGATGCAGAAAAAGATCTATCAAACCCATATTTCAGCTTTGATCCTAGTAAATGCATTGTTTGCTCACGCTGTGTACGCGCCTGTGAAGAGGTTCAAGGTACATTTGCATTAACAGTCGATGGTCGTGGTTTTGACTCTAAAATTGCTGCAGGGCAGGATGACTCGTTTCTTGATTCCGACTGCGTCTCATGTGTGGCTTGCGTACAAGCATGCCCAACCTCAACCTTGATGGAAAACAATGTCATAGAGATGGGGCAGCCCGAACATAGCGTTGTGACAACCTGCGCATACTGTGGTGTTGGCTGTTCTTTTAAAGCCGATATGAAGGGTGACCAAGTTATCCGCATGGTGCCATATAAAGGTGGGGAAGCGAACCAAGGGCACTCTTGTGTTAAAGGCCGTTTTGCTTTTGGTTATGCAACACATAAAGACCGTATTAAAACCCCCATGATTCGCGATAGCATCAACGAAGCATGGCGTGAAGTCAGCTGGGAAGAAGCGATTGGCTTTGCTGCAAAACGCTTAAAAGAGGTTCAAGCAACCTATGGTCGTGAGAGCATTGGTGGCATCACTTCTTCACGTTGTACCAATGAAGAAACCTATTTAGTGCAGAAGCTGATCCGAGCAGGGTTTGGTAACAACAATACAGATACCTGTGCACGAGTTTGTCATAGCCCTACGGGTTACGGCCTTAAGACCACACTGGGTGAATCTGCTGGGACGCAAACCTTCGATTCGATTAAATATACGGATACGATGTTAGTTATCGGCGCAAACCCAACCGATGCACATCCAGTTTTTGGCTCAATGATGCGTCGTCGTTTACGCGAAGGTGCGCAGTTGATTGTTGCTGACCCTCGTAAAATTGATCTGCTAAAAACGCCTCATCTCAAAGGCGCTATACACCTACCATTGCGTCCTGGTACCAATGTCGCCTTAGTAAATTCACTTGCACATACCATTATGAGCGAAGGCCTTGAAGATAAAGCGTTTATAGCCTCACGCTGTGACGATAAAGCATTTATCAAATGGCAGGCATTCATTACAGAAGAGCGTAACTCGCCAGAAGCCATGCAAAGCATTACGGGTGTTGATGCGGAGGATGTTCGAAAAGCAGCTCGCGTGTATGCCAATGCAGGTAATGGTGCGATTTTTTATGGATTAGGTGTAACTGAGCATAGCCAAGGTTCAACCATGGTTATGGGTATCGCAAACTTAGCATTAGCAACCGGCAACATTGGCCGTGAAGGCGTGGGAGTTAACCCTCTACGTGGCCAAAATAACGTGCAAGGCTCTTGTGATATGGGCTCTTTCCCTCATGAGCTGCCAGGCTACCAGCATGTAGCTGATGATGAAGCACGCGGCAGGTTTGAAGCAGCATGGGGCGTTAAACTAGACGATGAGCCTGGTTTGCGTATTCCTAACATGTTTGATGCAGCGCTGGCAGGAAGCTTTAAAGCCTTGTATGTACAAGGTGAAGATATCGCACAGTCAGACCCAAATACTCAACATGTAGAAGCAGCACTTAAAGCACTGGACTGTGTGATAGTGCAGGATATCTTCCTCAATGAAACTGCAAAATTTGCCCATGTTTTATTGCCAGGATCTACATTCCTTGAGAAAAATGGCACCTTTACTAATGCAGAGCGTCGCATCAATCGTGTTCGTAAGGTTATGCCTCCTCTAGCAGGAAAAGAGGATTGGGAAGTCACAGTAGCGCTTTCTAATGCTTTGGGTTATGAAATGAATTATAACCACCCATCAGAAATTATGGATGAAATTGCGAGCCTCACACCTAGCTTTACTGGCGTAAATTATGAGCGCCTAGAAGAGCTTGGTAGTATCCAATGGCCTTGTAATGAACAGCACCCAGATGGGATGCCGATTATGCACGTGGAAGACTTTCCTATTGGTAAGGGTAACTTGGCCATTACTGAATACGTTGCAACCGATGAGCGCGCGACTCGACGCTTCCCGCTGTTGTTAACGACCGGTCGTATTCTTTCGCAATACAATGTTGGCGCACAAACACGCCGTACAGAAAACCAGACATGGCACAACGAAGACGTCTTGGAACTTCATCCGCATGATGCAGAAGAGCGTGGTGTCAATGAAGGTGATTGGTTAGGTATTAGTAGCCGTGCAGGGCAAACGGTACTGCGCGCAGTCATCAGTGAGCGTATGCAGCCCGGCGTTGTCTATACAACGTTCCACCACCCTGGCAGTGGCGCCAATGTAATTACAACTGATAGCTCAGATTGGGCGACAAACTGTCCTGAGTATAAGGTCACGGCAGTACAAGTTGAAAAAGTAACGCAGCCTTCAGAATGGCAGAAGAATTTTGAAGACTTTAACAAAAAGCAGCAAGATTACCTTAAAAAAGGGCGACGTAGTCGTTCGGAAGAGGTCAGCCAGTAATGGCTGCATGCCCACAAATGAATATTCATAAGGACGTTGAGTCTCGCCCAGATTCAGACTTGCAACTTGAGTTGCAAGCACGTGTTTCTGTTAGTCGATGGGAGCAAGGTGATCTTAGCCTTGCTCATGACAACGTCGCTGAAGAGGTGGCGGTTGCTCTAGTCTATAACGGCATTTCACATGTCGTTATGATGACTAGCCCAAATGACTTAAAGGATTTTGCATTAGGTTTCAGCATCACAGAAGGCATTTTAACAAACGCTGATGAGCTATATGACATTGAGCTTCAACAACACGATACGGGTGTTGAGGTACTGATGAACATTGCTTCTGGGCGTATGATGCAGCTGAAACAGCAACGACGAAACCTAACAGGCCGCACAGGGTGTGGTTTGTGTGGTGCTGAGTCCCTGGAACAAGCAGTACGGCCCATTAAAGTTCTGAAAAGCCCAAGCAATATAAGTGATGAAGCTATTCAAAATGCGGTTTTAAGATTAGATGAGAATCAACCACAACAAGCGCTTACGGGTGCTTGTCATGGCGCTGCTTGGTGCAATAAGCAGGGCGATATATTGATGGTTAGAGAAGATGTGGGGCGCCACAATGCTCTTGATAAACTTATTGGAGCATTAATACGCGAAGAGATCGATACGCAACAGGGATTTGTGTTGATATCCAGCCGTGCTAGCTATGAAATGGTACAGAAGGTAACCGCTGTAGGTATCAATACACTTGTTGCTGTTTCTGCACCGACCGGTTTGGCGCTACGCTTAGCAAGGGAAGCAGGGTTACAGCTGATTGGTTTTGCTCGTCCGCAACGGCATGTGAGTTACAGTCCTGAGCCAATGAATAGCCCTAAGCCAGTAGAATAAAATGATTAACCACGCAGCAATATTACTCTATTTATTACTTAAGATTGGTAGCCCTGGAGCAAACAAAATATGAGTCACTCGCAGTTAGATCAGCTAATTATCATGGCAAACCAAATTGCTGATAATAACCACCTAGACACAGAGGCTGAGTCCATTGAGTTTATTGCAACTCATATAAAAAAATTCTGGGCTCGTTCCATGAAAGAAGAACTTATAGCGTATGCTAAAGAAGGTGGTGACAAACTAAACGTATTGGCAACACAGGCAATGATGGTATTGTCTGAACAGTATGCTTCACGTAGCACCTAATACATTTATTGGAGTTAACATGCCAAGACGTATGACTGAAACAAAAGAAGGGACTCACCAAACGATGATAAACATGTCGTTTGAAAGTCGAGTTGTGAGTTGGTTAATGCAAGACGGTTGGCAGGTTTTCTCCCCAGTTCTCGATAATGGCCATCAAACTGATATTCTTATCTCAGACGGCCCTAATTATCACCGTATTCAAATTAAGACTGTCGAAGCCTCGGGTGATGATCATGTTATGCATAACAAATGGCAGGGCAGCAATGTTGATGTTGTGGTAATTTTTGCGCGTAACTCAAATTGGGGTTATGTAGCTCCGGCGTTTGAAGAGGATACTCGTCCTCTTAACCACCCTGAACACCAAAAATTTATGCAATCTAAAAACGAATTCCTTAAAGCCTTTCATAAGCTATAAGCACCGAAGCGATTAGCCGCAGTGCATCTCTTGATAATGCGCGCTAAAGAGCGCGCATTATTTGAGTTTTAACCCTCTTCAGGTTCATACCCTAAGTTAGGTGACAACCAGCGTTCAGCATGTTGCATCTCCATTCCGGTACGCTTAGCATAGCTTTCGACCTGATCTTCACCAATTTTTGCTACCCCAAAATACTGTGAATCAGGATGGCTGAAGTACCAGCCACTGACCGCTGCTGTTGGTAGCATTGCGGAAGACTCAGTGATAGTAATTCCTGTACGGGTTTCTACATCCAGCAATTCCCACAATAAGCCTTTTTCAGTGTGATCAGGGCAAGCAGGGTAGCCAGGGGCTGGCCGAATACCTTGGTACTTTTCTTTTATTAGTGATTCATTATCAAGGTTTTCATTAGCGCCGTAGCCCCACGTCTCTTTTCGTACAAGAGCATGAAGGTACTCGGCAAAAGCCTCAGCTAAACGGTCTGCTAATGCTTTCACCATAATGCTGTTGTAATCGTCATGATCAGCTTCATAAACGGCAGCAAGTTCGTCAACACCAAATCCTGTTGTTACAGCAAATGCACCAAAGTAATCAGCTTTACCGCTCTCTTTAGGTGCGATGAAATCCGTTAGGCACATATGTGGTTTGCCGGCAATTTTCTCGGTTTGCTGGCGTAAATGATGCAACGTCATTAACACTTCTGAGCGTGTTTCATCGGTATAGAGCTCAATATCATCATCGTCAATGCTATTGGCCGGAAACAGTCCATAAACTGCACGCGCATGCAGTTTTTTGTTATTGATAAGATCATCAAGCATCAGCTGAGCGTCGGCAAACAACTTGGTGGCTTCTTCACCAATAATCTCATCGGTTAAAATACGCGGGTAACGACCTGCCAGTTCCCATGAGTGGAAAAATGGGCTCCAGTCGATATAGTCACGTAAGATATTAAGATCGATGTTTTCCAGAACTTGCACACCTAACTGCTGAGGTACTGGAGGTGTGTAATCTTCCCAAGCAATCTTAAATTTATTAGCACGCGCGGCCTCTAAACCAATCCGGCGCTTCTCATTTTGACGAGCTGCGTGGCGCTCACGTACGGCTTGATAATCTTCTTTTATCTCATTGATATAGCTCTGCTTTCTCTCTTTTGAGAGCAACGCAGAAGCAACACCTACAGCACGAGATGCATTGGTTACATGTACTACTTGATCACGTTTATAAGCAGGTTCAATTTTAACCGAGGTATGTGCTTTTGATGTAGTAGCGCCACCAATCATCAATGGGATGCTAAAGCCTTGTCGCTCCATCTCTTTGGCAACATGTACCATTTCATCAAGTGATGGCGTAATCAAACCAGAAAGGCCAATTAAGTCTGCATTGGATTCACGAGCAGTGGTAAGAATTTTTTCAGCAGATACCATGACGCCAAGATCAATTATCTCAAAGTTATTGCACTGAAGAACAACGCCTACAATGTTTTTACCGATGTCATGTACATCACCTTTAACGGTTGCCATGACTACTTTACCGGCAGAGCTTGATTCGTTGTCGGCTTTACTGGCTTCGATAAATGGCATTAGGTATGCCACTGCTTTTTTCATCACGCGAGCAGATTTAACGACCTGAGGTAGAAACATCTTACCCGAGCCAAATAGGTCGCCGACAATGCTCATGCCATCCATCAACGGGCCTTCAATCACTTGGATTGGGCGTTCGTAATTCTGGCGACACTCTTCAACATCGTCATCGATAAAGTCGGTGATTCCTTTAACCAATGCATGTGATAAGCGTTTGTTTACTTCCCAAGAACGCCACTCTTGAGTTTCGGGTGCCTTTTCTTCTGAACCATCACCGCGATATTTATCAGCAACAGCCAGTAGACGTTCCGTCGAGTCTTCACGACGGTTCTGAATAACGTCTTCTACTAATTCTTTGAGCTCTTCAGGTAGGTCATCATAAATAGCAAGCTGGCCTGCGTTAACAATACCCATATCCATGCCTTGCTGAATCGCATGGTAAAGAAACACACAGTGAATGGCCTCACGTACCGGGTTGTTACCGCGGAACGAGAAAGAAACGTTAGACACACCCCCAGAGACTTTTGCGTAGGGCAGGTTCTTTTTGATCCAGCCAGTCGCTTCAATAAAATCAACGGCGTAGTTGTTGTGCTCTTCTATACCTGTGGCTACAGCAAAAATATTGGGATCAAAGATAATATCTTCAGGTGGAAAACCAACTTCATCAACTAATATTCGATAAGACTCAGCACATATCTCGATTTTTCGCTCACGAGTATCTGCTTGGCCAACTTCATCAAATGCCATAACGATAACGGCAGCACCGTAGCGTCGTACTAGCTTCGCTTGATGCTTAAACTTCTCAACACCTTCTTTCATCGAAATAGAGTTAACGATCCCTTTACCCTGAATGCATTTCAGGCCGGTTTCGATCACTTCCCATTTCGATGAATCAATCATGATAGGAACACGCGAGATATCAGGCTCGGATGCGATTAGTTTCAAAAAGCGCTCCATCGCCGCTTCTGAATCCAACATGCCTTCGTCCATGTTGATATCGATGATCTGAGCACCGTTTTCAACTTGTTGGCGCGCGACAGCCAAAGCTGTTTCATAATCGCCTTCTTTAATCAAACGCTTGAAGACTGCTGATCCGGTAACGTTAGTTCGCTCCCCAACGTTAACGAATAAGGTATCAGCCCCCACATGCATAGGCTCTAAACCTGCTAAGCGCATTTCGACTGGTAAATCAGGGATTTGGCGAGGAGGGTGCTTCTCCACAGATTCACGAATCACGCGAATATGCTCTGGTGTAGTACCACAGCAACCACCTACAACATTCAAAAAACCAGAGCTTGCCCACTCACCAATCTCGTCAGCCATCTCTTCAGGAGATTCATCGTATTCGCCAAAAGCATTCGGTAAACCGGCGTTGGGATGAACAGATACATGGCATTGTGCAATACGGGAAAGCTCTTCAATGTACTGGCGCAGTTCTTTTGGTCCAAGGGCACAGTTAAGGCCGATAGCAATAGGGTTAGCATGGCTAACAGAATTCCAGAAGGCTTCTGTTGTTTGACCTGATAATGTACGTCCTGATGCATCCGTAATGGTCCCTGAGATCATTACGGGTAAACGCATATCATGATCATCAAAGTACTGTTCAACGGCATAGATAGCGGCTTTAGCGTTCAGTGTGTCAAAGACTGTTTCGATCAGGATGATGTCTGAGCCACCTTCGATCAACCCATCAATAGATTCAGTGTAGGCTTCAACAAGTTCATCAAAGGATACATTACGATATCCCGGATCGTTTACATCAGGTGAAATAGAACATGTGCGGTTAGTTGGGCCTAGCACACCAGCAACATAACGAGGCCTATCAGGTGTTTCACGTGTGATCTGATCACATGCTGCACGTGCAAGCTTTGCCGCTTCTACGTTAATCTCACGGCTGAGAGACTCCATGTTGTAATCAGCCATGGCAATCTGTGTTGCGTTAAAGGTATTGGTTTCAACAATGTCGGCACCTGCATCCAAATAATCAAGATGAATGTCTTTAATGATCTTAGGTTGAGTTAACACCAATAGGTCATTGTTGCCTTTGACATCAGAGGCCCAATCTGCAAAACGTTCACCACGATAGTCAGCTTCTTCCAGTTGATAGCCCTGGATCATCGTACCCATACCTCCATCAAGAATCATGATGCGTTGTTTGAGTGCTGCTTCGAGTTGTTGTGTGATCGTCTGAGCCATCGAATCTAATCCAATACCAATAATAAAAGTCCATATGATAAAGCAAATCACGATTAAATTTACTGAGATCAATTCAATTTAACGTGAATGGCACTCATATGGAGGTAATTAATATAGAAAGGAGGTAAAAGAGGGAGATCAAGAAGGGGTAAGTAGAGGTTAAATGGCTTTAACCTCTTATATTAAGCGCGTAATAGGCCCAACTCTTCGGGGGCTGGGTATCCATTTATTGTGTTCGCAGTGTGCTCCACGCGCTATCCGCTTCTACTTTATACGCTTTCCAATCGCCCTCTAACCAACGCTGGCGGCCTCTTTCTGCATAAAATAGATGTAGGTTATCACCAAAAAATTCCCACACGGTCCCATCGGTAGATATTAAACCTTCACCTAAGCTAAGTGCGTTAGAACAAAAAACGTTATACAGAGGACGGTAGCGTTCGGGATCGGCTGCAAATTTATCTGCTGATTCTTGAGATGCAAATAACCATTGTGCGTTATTCCACTCCACTACAAAGCGTTTATTGCCAGCCACTTCCTTATGTTGAGTCCGGACATCATCAGAATGATATTCAACCGTATCGTGTCCACCGATTGCTTTTGAGCCCCAATAGCTCTTACTCACGGGCTCATCAGCAAAACTGCTAAAGCTGGAAAATAGTACAGCTAGCGCTATTAAATATTTTTTCATATTACTCATCCTTAATTGATATCCTTCGTCATTGGCAAATATTACTGAGCTATAGTTCCAATATTTTAAGCCAGCAGCTGTCACTCTTTCTTTCGCTATAAAGCCACTCAGAAAGTGGCTTTATAAAAAAAGGTAAGTCGCAAATTTAGATAAACAACGTAGCACTTAATAGTGCTGTTTTAAGAAATCTTCATTTGTGAATACAAAGTCATTTTGTGTAGCTATAGAGTGACAACCGCTACAGAAAGCATTGGTTTCTTCTAATTTTTCATTGTAGCCAGCAACCCAGCCCCAGTTTTTAACATCCGGTGCTGTACCATCTCGTAATTTAACCATAATGGTCAGATCTGTTGGCTTCTGAGCTTTAAAAGCTGCAAGGTTATCAAACTGCTCTTTTACAATCACCGTTCCAGCGGGGTAGTTATAAGGTGCTGTGCCTTGGATAACCGATAAACCAATATCGTTTACATAAACATCTCGATAACCGTCACGGCCTTTATGTACGCCGCTAACGAAACCAGTCGGATCTCCTGTCCCTGTTCGATTTTCAGTGAATTTTGTCCAGCTTTTGAAATCAGCCCATCGGCTATCGGTATTACCGGAATAGTTAGGTGCAGAAGCACACGCAACGATTAAGCCACTGATGGCCAGCAGCAAGCCTGCTTTGATATAGATATTGGGTTTCAT
>JAWUYS010000066.1:0-10382 GCA_034110685.1 Neptunomonas sp. | reverse complement strand
CTAGCGAATGACAAGGGCTTAACTGCGAGTACTTAGCTTAAGGAAGCCGGACGTCATAAGTACAGATCTTGCGAGGGTGCTCTTCTACACTTGAGCAGTCTATTAACGTATGAACAGAGTAAGGTCAGGATATTTTACAATGTATCTTAGCTAAAACTTCCTATGAATTCCCATTACATTGAAATCATTAAGTATTTTTCACTTGGTATGAATGTTGCCTTAACATCGGGAGTATTTTATCAATAAATATTAAAATCAAAAAATGAGAAGGATTTCAAATGAAATTTAAGTTGTTAGTTACAGCGTTAATTGTTTCACCATACATATCAACTGCGACTGCTGCTCCGATAGTTTTACAAGGAGATTTTGTAAAAACCGCTATTAGTGACGACGGCACTTTAGGGTTTGGCGGGAATACCTCACCAGGCCTTTTACATGACGCTACTGGAACAGGTACGTTTGGACTTGATTACCTTACGCCGGGTGTTCCTTGGGAAATATTCAGTGTTGATAGTGACCAAAGCGGACTTTTAACTAATTATAATTCTGGAGGAGATGCCATGTCAGGTACTCTTTCCGATATCTCAGGTACAAGTGTCTATAATAATGCGGTTAACTGGTCAGGCATATTCGGCTCACTATTTAGTATTTCTACCGATACTTATTTTAATAATGGTGACGAACGAGTAAGTTTTACTACTACCATTACTGCTTTAGATAATTTAACCGGTTTAAGTTTTTTAAGAGCAATAGATCCTGATCCAGATAACTATCCTGGAGGAAGTGCAAGTACAAATAATGGCCGTGGTTTCGGCAGTTTATTGGCGCAGGACTGGGTTCACTCTGTTGGTACTCTTTCAGGATTAACACTTGGTTTATATAGTGACTCTTCGATTGCTCACAATACTGGGATTACATCGCCTTGGAGCTTTGACCCTGCTAATTATTTAGCAGCTGATGATGCTGGAAATGGTGACAACGCAATAGGCCTAGCATTTGACATTGGTAATCTGAATACTGGTGATTCAGTCAATTTTGATTATCATTATGTGATGGGTGACCAATTGAGTACTGTAGATATTCCTACAGATGTACCTGAACCATCTACACTGGCTCTTTTTGCACTAGGAGTGTTGGGTTTAGCGTCACGTAGATTTAAGAAAAAATCTTAATCATTTAAAAAAGCATTACTCTTTAAAAAAACACCAATTGTAATAATTGGTGTTTTTTGTTTCCAATATTGTTCCAAAGTTTCACTCATAAAAGGAATACATCGCGGATGTCACCTGAGAGTGTTCGTTAAAGATCTTCTTTAGCTGATTAAAACCGAAGCATTTTATCAGTGTTACACTTATTCAAGTTTGCAATTGCTTTAAGGCTCTCTCCTAGCCTCTAATGGTTATCAAATCAAAGGTGGTCGCGTGAACATTATCTTTGCACGATGTCAGACAAAAATGTTCACTTAAAATAGACGATAAATCAACAACTTGAATGAAACGTAATATTACTGACGATAAGAAGAAAAACTACTCAATTACAAAATAATTAAGGCTCATTCCATACCCTTTTCTCAGTGACTAACCAGCCTGCTCTGCCAAGATCATCCCTGCACCTTTCTCGGCGATCATCATTGATGGTGCTGACGTATTACCACTGATTAAGGTTGGCATTACGGATGCATCCATTACTCGCAGGTTACGCATCCCTTTAACTTTAAGTGTTGCAGGGTCAACTACTGCCATCTCATCAATACCCATTTTGCAGGTGCCTACAGGATGATAAACCGTTGTTGTGGTGTTGCGTAGGTATTCGAGTATTTGCTCGTCTGTTTGCACATCTTTACCGGGAGCCATCTCTTCACCACGTAGATGATCAAACTCTGGTGACGCTAGAATTTCGCGGGCTTTTTTTACCCCTTCTATTAATACCTTTTGGTCGCGCTCATCAGCGAAGAAGTTATGATCGATCAGCACATTTCGTGTGGTTCCATCATTGGCTAATTTTACGCTGCCAGCGCTTCGTGGGCGCAGCACACAGGTAAATACCGAATAACCATGGCCAAGCTCAAACTTTTTACCACGATGGCTACGAAACAAAGGGGTAAAGTGAAACTGCACATCTGGGTCTGCATCAGCAGAACCTGGTTCAGCAGCGTTTGCTAATTTTGTTTTTGCAAAACCACCTGCTTCTACGTAATTGGTGGTCCACCAACCTTTGCGCGCTAACCAGTACTTAAACGGTGCAGGGATAATATGCGGTAACAATGTCCCTAAGGAGATACCAATCGTCTGGGATTTTGAGGAGCGAACCGTCACCATGCTATCAACATGGTCTTGCAGGTTTTCACCCACCCCAGGCAGGTGCAGTTTGCACTCTATGCCTAGCTCATTTAATGCCGCTTTATCACCAATGCCAGACGCCAATAAAATCCGTGGTGAAAGAATAGTGCCTGCACAAAGAACAACTTCTTTGTTACAGCGTAGTTGTTGCGGGGCACCGTTTTCTTCTACCTCTAAACCTATTACTGTATCGTCACCAACTTGTAACGCCACGACTTCGGTGTGAGTCATTACTGTGAGGTTTGGCCGTGATAATACTGGTTTCACAAATGCACTATAGCTACTCACACGTTCGCCGTTGTTTTGCTTTACATCATATATACCCAAACCCAGCTGCGTTTCGCTGTTAAAGTCGGTGTTTTCGGGTAATCCTGCGGCGGCGCCTGCTTTAACAAAAACCTTACACGCGAGGTTGGGGTCCTGTGGCTTAGTTACACTCAACTCACCGTTATAACCGTGATACTCAGCCTTTTGAGCATTTTGATTCGCTTCCATTTTCTTGAAAATAGGTAACACATCAGCGTATGCCCAACCTTCACAGCCTAGCTTAGCCCAGCCGTTATAATCATTCTGATTGCCGCGAATGTACACCATGCTGTTTATGGCACTTGAACCACCGAGTGCTTTACCTCGGTTAACCATCATGGTGCGGTTATATAGGTGGCGCTGTGGAGTCCCTTCAAAGGTGTAGTCGTATGTTTTATTCCCATAGAGGCCAAAGATGCCGGCCGGGATCGATACCAAAGAACTTTTTCCACTGCCGCCCGCTTCGATCAAACAAACAGTAATCGATGGATCAGCACTGAGCCGGTTTGCTACGACGCAACCAGATGAGCCGGCACCAACAATGATGTAATCATAGGATTTCATTGCTTATCTTCCTCACATCAGCGCAATCATTAATCGGTGGATGTTTTAAAGTGAAAGCTTTTTGGGCGTGTTAGTGCATCAAAGCCCATCGCCGATAACGAGCAACCACGCCCGGTATCCTTAACACCGGTCCACGCTAAGGCGGGGTCTAAATAATCACAACGATTCATAAATACTGTGCCGGTTTCTAACTGCGGCGCTATACGCTCTGCTGCGCTTAGGTCTTCTGTCCAGATACCTGCCGTTAGGCCAAAGTCAGAGTCATTCATCAACGCTATGGCTTCGTCGTCACTGGATACTTTAATCACACCTACCACCGGGCCAAAGCTTTCATCCATCATGATAGACATCTCGTGTGTTACATCAGATAACACTTGTGGTGCCATATACGCAGAACCCGGCTGATCCAGCGTAAACTTACTGGTATCTACGTGGGTTTTAGCTCCGGCTGTTATCGCATCAGCCACTTGGTTGCGCACAAAATCAGCGGCTGCAGGTTTAATCATGGGGCCAAGATTCGTGGTTGTTTCTAGAGGGTTGCCCAACACATAAGCTTGTCCTGCTGCGGCTAAGCCTTTGACAAACTCATCATGAATACTCTCGTGAACATAGATACGCTCTATGCTGCAGCATGACTGCCCACTGTTAAAGAAAGCACCATCAGCTAAATTCTCAATCGTATAAGGGAGGTTACAATCTGCCCGTACATAAGCAGGATCTTTTCCACCTAACTCCAAACCCAGTGGAATAAATTGCCCTGCTGCTGCCTGCTCCATTGCTTTACCACCACCAACGGAGCCGGTGAAGCACACCATGTCGACATTACCAGAGCCAATCAACTCACTGGTAGTGGAGTGATCCAATACAATATGTTGGAACACGCCTTCAGGCAGGCCGGCTTGGTCAAAGGCATCTTGTATACGCTCAGCTACCAATAAGGTATTAGCCGCATGTTTTAGTACAACAGCATTACCCGCTAATAAGGCAGGAATCACAGAGTTTAGTGCTGTCATAAAGGGGAAATTCCATGGTGCAATCGTCATAATCACACCCAATGGCTCGTGGCTTATTTTGCGTACAAACCCCGGTTTTTCACCAGGATCTAGTGGTTGCAACGAGGCTTCAGCAATGGAGATCATATGACGGGCACGCTCTTCCAAGCCGCCAACTTCACCAGCCCCCTGGCTTATAGGTCGCCCCATTTGCCATGCTAACTCTTGCGCTATGCGCTCTTTCATACTCACCATGGCATCGACTGCTGCACTACAAAATTTACAACGCTGCGCAACAGTTAGCTGCGCCCAACTATGCTGTGCTGTTTTACTGCGAGCAAACAGTGCAGCAACTTGTTCTGCATCGGCTATAGGGCGCTCTGCATACACACTGCCATCGACTGGCGAAATACATTGGATCTTACTCATGGCTTTGTCTCATTTTATTGTGCTCTATACTCAGCGTATTTTTTCTGGCGCTGTTTTTATAGTCGCGTGTTTATAACGGCGTTGCTAAGCATTGTTTTTATTGCGGGCATTACTAAGCGCGCTCAAAACCACGTGCTACTTCCCAATCAGTTACGCGCTTGTCATGTTCTTTCTGTTCCCAACGTGCGGCATGTACATAATGATCGACAACATCATCACCAAAGGCTTCACGTAGCATGGTTGAACCATCCATTTTTTCTGTCGCGGCCCTAAGCGTGTTTGGTACCTGTCTGGCATTTTCAACTGCGTAAGAATCACCGACAAACTCAGGATCTAGTGCTAGCTTTTGCTCAATGCCGGCTATGCCTGATGCCAGCTGCCCCGCCAGTGCAAGATACGGATTTAAATCAGCGCCGCCAATGCGACACTCAATACGAATCGCCTTTGTTCCTTCGCCACAAAGTCTGAAACCTGCTGTGCGGTTATCTAAACTCCACACGGCTTTTGTCGGGGCAAATGTACCTTCTTGGAAACGCTTATATGAGTTTATATACGGCGCTAACAGACAAGTTACATCATCCGCATGTGCCAACAAACCTGCCAGATAGTGGCACATCAGTTCAGACATACCGTGAGGACGGCTTTCATCCAAAAACAACGGTTTTCCGTCTAGGCTCCACATAGATTGATGCACATGGGAAGAGCTGCCAGCAGCATCGTTGTGCCACTTGGCCATAAAGGTTATGGCTTTACCGTGTGCCCAGGCGATCTCTTTACAGCCATTTTTAACAATAGAGTGTTGATCTGCGGTTGTGAGCGCTTTGTCGTATTTTATGTTGATCTCTTCCTGCCCAGCTGATGCCTCACCTTTGGAACATTCCACAGCAATACCGGCACCGTATATGCCATTACGCATCGCTCGGATAACCGATTCTTCCTTGGTAGTTTGGAAGATGTGGTAATCCTCGTTGTAAGCACTCGCTAGCTTCATATCACGGTAGCCAGACTCACACGCTTGAGCGTAACTCTGATCAAACAAGAAAAACTCTAGTTCGGTCGCCATCATAGGCTGGATACCCATCGCACTTAGACGCTCAATTTGCTTACGCAATATAGCGCGTGGCGAGTGAGGTATTGGGTTGTGATGGTGATCTAACACATCGCATAATACTAATGCGGTACCTTCTAACCATGGCACGCGGCGAAGTGTGCTCATGTCTGGTTTCATCACATAATCACCGTACCCAGCTTCCCAGCTTGTAGACTTGTAACCTTCTACAGTTTCCATCTCTAGATCAGTTGCCAGCAGGTAATTACAGGAATGTGTTTCTTCTACTGCATGATTAATAAAGTAATCAGCATGAAAACGTTTACCCATCAGGCGGCCTTGCATATCAACCATGCAGGCTAATACCGTATCGATGCTTCCTGTCGCAAATTCTTGTTTTAATTCTTCCAGCGTCAGCATAGCGTTCATCAGGTTTCCTCTTAAAATCGGCTAAATTCTTATTGGGTTATGAGCTAAGTAAGGCTATTTAACGTATCAGCTACTAATTTTGCCCACTCTTGCTGCCCTACATCATCAACAATCAAATCATTGCGTACTTCTAGCATGACATTCGGTATTTGCTGCTCATCACCGTGACGAGTCACCATATGTAACACCGGGTCTGATGGCCCATAAGGCTCATTCATGCGAATATCAAAGCGGCTTCGTTTACTGGCGCTCTGGTAAAAATCATGAGCAAAAGTATTATTTTCATGGCAAATAACACCTAGCTGTACTGCTCTGTTTTGCCCCATAAATACAGGAGTAAAACTATGAATAGTAACCAGTATGGTTGCTCGACCTGCCGCCTTACGTGTTGCTATTTGCGTTGCAATTTCTTGATGAAACGGCTCATAGATACGTTCTATCCGGTAATTGCGTTGTTCTGCTGTGAGGTCTTTATTGCCCGGAATCTCGGTGACTTCACTTAAAGGCGGCACAGCACTCGCTTCACAAGGCGGTCGATTACAGTCATACAGCAAACGTGAATAACGCTGTAAAACTAAACTCGCATCCAGTTGGCTACTTAACACTTTCGCCATGTCGGCTGCGCCAATATCCCACCCTATATGACTGAGCCGCTCGGCTTGGCTTAACCCTAAATTGGAAAAACTATCTGGGATGTAATGGCTGGCATGCTCACACACCAGCAATACATCTGATTTCCCCAAAGGATTAACTAATTCTGCCGACGACTGTTCTAAACCTTGCATCATCACAGTAGTCATACTCCTACTATTATTCTGAACGTCCTTATTTCGTACCGAAAACTAGCTCAGGCAACCATAACGATATCTGTGGGAAGGCCATGAACAACATCAGTGCAAATACCATGATGGCAACAAATGGCGTTATCGATTTATAGATATCTATTAAGCCAATTTCCTTGGGAGCCATGGCTCGCATGAGAAAGAGGTTGTAGCCAAATGGCGGTGTCATATAAGCAATCTGACAAGTAACGGTATAAAGAACGCCGTACCAAATCGGATTAAATTCAAGCGCTATGATCAGCGGGATATACAGTGGCGCAACGATGACTAGCATCGCAGTGTCATCCAAAAACATACCCATAATGATGTATGACAACTGCATCATCACTAGTATTTGCCAAGGACTTAGGCCCCACTCATCCATGAACAACGCTTCAATTGCATTAACTGCTCCCAGACCATCAAACACGGCGCCAAAACACAGCGCTGCCATAATGATCCACATAAACATACAGCTAACCCCTAAGGTTTTACGTAGCGTTACATGAATCAAACGAAAGTTAAGGCGACCCTTAACCAGCGCAGCCAGCATAGCGACAAATGCACCAACAGCTGAACACTCAACTAGGCTGGTGTAGCCCATCAAGAACAAGCCAATCACTGAAAAGATTACAAATAGCGGTAAGACACCTGCACCCAACAACATGTACTTTTCTTTACGGGTAATGAGGTCTCGCTCTGCTTTAGGCAACGGCGGACCAAGCTCAGGCTGCAGATGGCAACGAATTACAATATAAGCAATAAACATAACGGCTAAAATCAAACCAGGAACAGCCCCTGCTAACCACAACTGGCTAACGGGTTGTCTGGCAATCATGCCGTACAGTACTAAAACGATACTGGGAGGTACGAGAATACCAAGCGAGCTACCCGCCTGAATAACACCGGTCACCATCCGTTTGTCGTAACCGCGCTTGAGCATTTCTGGTAACGCAATGCTGGTACCGATCGCCATACCCGCGACACTCAAACCATTCATGGCTGAGATAGCAACCATTAACACAATCGTACCTATGCCCAAGCCTCCTTTCAAAGAGCCCATCCATACATGTAGCATGCGATAAAGGTCTCCGGCCACACCGGATTCTGAAAGCATATAACCCATAAAAACGAACAGCGGCAGTGTTAATAACGGATACCAGTTCATCAGCTTCATCGTGGCGTTAAATGCCATCTCCGAACCACCGTCACCCCACAATGCCAGCGAAGCAACCACAGCAACAAAACCAACGGCACCAAAGACACGTTGCCCTGTTAGCAGCATGAGCATTAATGATCAAAACATCAGCAACGCGATCATTTCATAACTCATACGGATGTTTCCTCAGGGTGCTGTTCAACATCAAAGGGCTTACCTATTGCATCAGCTACGTTCTGAGCAAAGGTGGCCAACACCTGCAATAACATTAAGGAAATACCCGTCGTCATAATGATTTTTATAGGCGCCAGTGGCGGTGCCCATGAGGAATAGTTTTTCTGCCCATACTCAACGGCGTAAATTGTGCTCGATAGTGCCCCAAACAACAGCATGCCTAAATAAGTCAGTAAACAAAGTACCGTAAAAGCATCGGTAATCGCCTGTCGTTTTGCAGACCAGTTACCGTAAAATACATCCATGCGTACGTGGGCATCCATTTGCATGGAATAACCACCGCCCAGAAGATAGTAAGCAGCCATAGTAAACTGCGCCATTTCGATCACCCACATCTGCGGTGACCCCACGCCTTTGGAGATAGATGAGAACAACAAAATGCCCATCAACACTAGCACCAAGTACATGGCAAATATGCCGACCGTACGATTAAATTTATAGATAAACCGTACGTAGGCTTGAATCGCGTTATACACAATTACGTACCTAGAATAGAACTGAGAAGCCCTCTTCTGCCGGACGGCAAAAGAGGATCTAAAACAAACAACACAGAAGGTTTAGCTATAGCGGTACGGACGACCCGCTTTATTCATGACGTCGTTATATTTCTTGAAGATCTCGACAACCTTCTTGGTACGTGGGCTTGTTTCGGCAATTT
Source organism: Neptunomonas sp. (assembly GCA_034110685.1). Taxonomy (GTDB): domain Bacteria; phylum Pseudomonadota; class Gammaproteobacteria; order Pseudomonadales; family Balneatricaceae; genus Neptunomonas. The sequence continues at coordinate 1,403 of JAWUYS010000066.1, read as the reverse complement.
CATCCCAGAACTTGTGTGCTTCAGCTTCAACCGTGTCCCACTCTGCATCAGGAATAGTTGTAAGCTTCATCTTAGTACCTTCGGTACGCAATGTAGCTTCACCACCCCAATACCAGTGCTGACGGTAATAGTGTGAGCTGTCCATGCACAAACGCCACAGTTGTTGTAGATGCTCGGGGAGTTCATTCCATGAATCATTATTTGCAAAGAAAGAACCACTCCACGCGCCTGAAATGTTATTCGTTAAGAAGTAGTTGGTTGCATCGGCCCAACCTACGGTGTAATCCTCAGTAATACCCGACCAAGCGATACCATCAAGCTCACCTGTTTGCAGTGCAACTTCAATATCTTCCCATGGCAATGTCACTGGAATAACACCAAAGCGGTTAAGGAAACGGCCCGCCGTAGGGAAAGTAAAGACGCGCTTACCTTTAAGATCAGCAAGGCTATTGATGGGATCTTTTGTTGCAAAATGGCATGGATCCCATGCACCTGCGCTCAACCATTTAACACCGACTTCGTCATATGCTTCTTCCCAGATCTCTTTTAAGCCGTATTGCTCAAACAGAACCGGAACATCAAGGCTATAACGGGTAGCAAACGGGAAGTATCCACCAAATACAGAAATATCTACTGGCGCGCCCATCGAGTCATCATCACTCTGAACGGCATCGATTGTGCCATTTTGCAGAGCACGAAATAGCTCAGGAGTAGGCACTAACTGATCTGCGTAATAGAGTTCAATTTCCATCTCACCATTAGCCGCAATGTTAAATGCATCCACTGCAGGCTTGATAACATGAGCACCTAACGCTGCACCTGCATACGTTTGTAAACGCCATTTAATCGGAGCTTTTTTGGCATGAACATAAGGTGCAGTTGCACCCAGTGTCGCGGCAGCTGCTGCTCCACCGACAACAGCTTTCTTCATAAAATCGCGTTTATTCTTATTCATTTTAAGTCCTCTGCAACATGAGATTATTTTTTTTGTATTGCGAGCTTCACGATGTTTTCTGATCTTTCGTTTCGAAGGCTTGTTGGATTACAACTGAAGCTGTTGGGTTCAACACTGAAACTACAGATGTAAACATTTATACATTACATTTTTTACTTGTCAATTTTTTTATGTGATGTACATTACAAACCTATTACAAGGTTATTGATAACTGGGCGTACAACTTATGAGCAACATTTCAACCAAACAAGACAACAGCCATACCATTGCTGAACTCATTCGTTCCCAGTTGAATAAATTCAGCCCCGCAGAGATAAAAATTGTTAATCATCTACTGGCCAATTACCCAATGGCTGGTATGGTCTCTATACTGAGCTCTCTGAAAACTGCGGTGTATCAACACCTACCGTGATGCGCACGCTCAAGAAAATTGGTTATTCTAGCTTTA
>JAWUYS010000065.1:0-11834 GCA_034110685.1 Neptunomonas sp. | reverse complement strand
TATAAAAATATCGAAAAATATTCTTGTAAAATTAGCCGACATAATGTATACAAACGATCGTTTGAAAGCACCTGACCGTCAACTCCCAAAAAATAAAAGCGAACAACGTGCCACAAATCCGCACCATGCTTAACGGTCTCTAGCCTCTTCTGGCGACTCCAGCTTATGCCCTGCAACAATAAACTCGGGCAAACAAAGGTCGCCAAAAATTGCGGCTAAACGCGTGATGAAGATAATTAGCATGGAAGCAATAGCCAGCAAGCGCTCCTCAACCAAACCATAAAAAACAACATAAAAAACAGCCCCTAAAATAGCACATGTCGCGTAAAGCTCCCCCACTCTATGCAGGATCAGAGGGATTTCACGCGTCAATATATCTCGGATCATACCACCAGCACAGCCTGTGATGCAGGCCATCATTATGACGATGATAGGGCCCATTCCTAGAGACATTGCCTTCTCTGCACCCAATACTGCAAACAACGCCAACCCCGCAGCATCTAATACCAACATTGTCCTGCGAGGATACAAAAAATATCGACAAATCAGAAACGCAGAAACGGCAGAGATAATCGCCGTCCAAAGATAGGTATTATTAACAACCCAACCGATAGGGTACGCATTAAGCGTAATATCACGAATGGTGCCACCGCCAAGCGAGGTAACAATAGCTAGCACGACCACCCCAAGAATATCCATTCGCTTACCTTGGGCCGCCAAGGCACCCGTAATAGAAAAAACAGATACCCCAACTAATTCCGCAATAAAAATGAGTGTCGCGTAATCCATATTATCTCCAACGCCCCTGCCGGCGCCCTGTTGCACCTGCCATTTTGATCATACCTAAGCGAGTATTGGCATGGCACAAAGCAATAGCTAATGCATCCGCTGCATCGGCTTGCGGTAAACCGGGAAGCTTAAGTATCTGTGTAACCATATGCTGCACTTGCACCTTATCAGCCGAGCCTTTTCCTACAACTGACTGCTTGATAGATCGAGCGGCATATTCAAATACGGGTAGCTCCTGCTGAGTACCAGCAACAATGGCTACACCACGAGCTTGGCCCAACTTTAGTGCAGAGTCCGCATTTTTGGACATGAAGACCTGCTCAATAGCCATCTCTTGTGGCGAGAACTGCCTGATCACCTCAGTAACACCGGCAAAAACCTGATTTAGGCGCTCAGGAAGCTCATCCCCTTTAATACGAATACAGCCACTCGCTATATATTCATTACGAGCCCCAACCACATTAATTAGACCGTAGCCTGTTATACGCGAGCCAGGGTCAATACCTAAAATGATCATTCAGCAACCTTGTTTATCACACATAACCTCACACTCTCAGCCAATACTCATAAGCATAGCCTTCTTAACCATTAAAAAAGCCGAGACTCTACAGAAAAGAGCCTCGGCTTTTTAAATCACTAAACAGAACGCTACTCTTGCAAAGATTCTTCTGGAATCTCAGCGTTATGATATACGTTTTGTACATCATCGAGATCTTCAAGCGTGTCGAGAAGACGTAGCACTTTACGGCCACCCTCAACATCTAACTCAGCTGTCATTGATGGGATCATTGAAACCTCATCATGCGCAGGCTCAAGACCTGCTGCAATCAGGCCTTCTTTAACATCCAAGAAGTCTGTGGGTGCGGTAAACACATCGATAGAGCCGTCATCATGAGTGACGACATCATCAGCTCCGAGCTCTAATGCCGCTTCCATAATGGCATCTTCATCTGCACCGGCCTCAAATGATAATAGACCTTTCTTTTCAAACAGATAAGCAACTGAGCCACTGGTACCTAAGTTACCACCCGCTTTTGAGAATGCCGAACGCACTTGAGAAACCGTACGATTTACATTGTCTGTCATCGTTTCAACTAGAAAAGCAACACCACCAGAACCGTAACCTTCATAGGTTAACTCATCGTAGTTTTCGCCTTCACCACCGCCCGCACCACGCTGAACAGCTTTCTCGATAGTATCTCGCTTCATATTAGAACCAAGACTTTTATCTATCGCTGCGCGCAAGCGAGGGTTGTCATCTGGATTACCGCCACCCTCTTTCGCCGCTACTACTAGCTCACGAATAAGTTTAGTGAATATCTTTCCCCGCTTGGCATCTTGTGCAGCCTTACGGTGCTTGATGTTAGCGAACTTCGAATGACCTGCCATCGATCTCTCCCTTGCTTGCTGGAATACGCAAATAAAGCACTTAACAATAAACGCTTACAAATAAGCTGCCCGCAGGCAGCTTATTTTTCGTGCATGTAACGCTATTCTAATACAATTTATTAAGGTGTTTTACGCAACTTAATATTAAGCTCGCGAAGCTGAGCTGCACTTACTTCACCTGGCGCATTAGTCATCATACAAGATGCGCTCTGCGTTTTAGGGAAGGCGATAACTTCACGAATCGAGTCGGTACCGGTCATCAACATAATGAGGCGATCCAAACCAAATGCCAAACCACCATGCGGTGGAGCACCATATTTAAGAGCATTCAACAAGAAGCCAAACTTATCATCGGCTTCTTCATCAGAAATACCCAAAATTTCTAAGACCTGAGCCTGCATCTCTTGATCATGAATACGGATTGAACCACCACCCAACTCAAAAACATTAATAACCATATCGTATGCACGAGAGAGCGCCGCTAATGGATTAGCTTTCAACTCTTCAGCTGAACAGCTTGGTGCAGTAAACGGATGATGTAGCGCCGTTAAACCGCCATCACTGGTCTCTTCAAACAGAGGGAAATCAACAACCCATAGTGGAGCCCACTCGCATTGAGACATTTCAAGATCTTCACCCACTTTGATACGTAGTGCACCCAGTGCTTCAGAAACAATCATCTCTTTATCTGCGCCAAAGAACACAAGGTCGCCATTTTCAGCACCCAAACGCTCCATAATCGCCATCGTCACATCATTACCTAAGAACTTAATGATGGGAGACTGAAGACCTTCTACGCCTTTTTCAATTTCGTTAACCTTGATCCACGCCAAACCTTTAGCACCATAAATGCTAACAAACTTAGTGTAGTCATCAATGTTTTTACGAGTCAGTTTAGCGCCACCAGGAACCTTAAGTGCAGCTACACGGCCTTTAGGATCTTTAGCAGGGCCTGCGAAGACTTTAAATTCGATCTCAGCCATTAAATCTGCAACGTCGACCAACTCCATGGAGAAACGAAGATCAGGCTTATCAGAACCAAAACGCTGCATCGCTTCAGAGTATGGCATACGAGGGAAATCGCCCAAGTCCACACCTTTTAGCTCAAGAAACAATTTACGCACCATGGTTTCGGTAATACCCATGATCGCTTCTTCATCCATAAAGGATGTTTCAATGTCTATCTGGGTAAATTCAGGCTGACGGTCAGCGCGCAAATCTTCATCACGGAAGCATTTAGCGATCTGATAATAACGGTCAAAGCCCGATACCATTAATAGCTGCTTAAATAGCTGTGGGGATTGCGGAAGCGCAAAAAATGAACCTTCATGCGTACGGCTAGGAACCAAGAAATCGCGTGCGCCTTCTGGTGTAGCACGGTTCAAGATAGGCGTTTCAATGTCAAGGAAACCGTTTTCATCTAGGTAGTTACGAATGGAGTTCGATACTTTAGAGCGAAAACGCAGTTTTTCCTGCATTTCAGGACGGCGCAAATCAATATAGCGATAACGCAAACGAACGTCTTCACCTACTTTTTGATGGTCATCAAGCGGGAATGGAGGTGTCTCAGCTTTATTAAGAATGGTGAGCTCAAGGCCCATCACTTCAATTTCACCGGTAGGCATGTCACTGTTAACCGTTCCATCTGGACGATGACGAACCACACCCTTAACTTCAATAACATATTCGCTACGAACGCTGTTTGCTATAGCAAAGCTTTCTTCACGTTCTGGATCAAAAACAACCTGAGCAATACCTTGGCGATCACGTACATCAAGAAAGATAACTCCACCATGATCACGGCGGCGATGTACCCAGCCTGTTAAAGTAATTTCTTCGCCGATATGTTCTTTTCTCAAATCGCCGCAATAATGGCTGCGCATAGTCTACTGTTCCTATCTATTGCTGGATGCTGTTCGCCAGCACCACTTAAAAATCAGGTATAAACAAAGGGCAAAATTATACCTGATTTAGCGCAACGTTACAGTGACAACTAACCCATATTTTCATTCAAAACAAAGGATACCTCTCCCGTAATCATAGATTTGATACGCGAATGTATTTTATTAATCTTTTCTTGCGTATAAGGAACAGCAGGATGCTTACCCCAGACAGGCCCTGGCCATGCAGAATCGTCCTCACGACGGGCGACATGATGGATATGTAACTGCGGGACCATATTCCCTAAATTCGCTATATTCATTTTTCTTGCACAAAAGCTATCTGCCATAATTTCGGCAACCATCGAAGACTCATCAATAAGCTGATGCTGCTCTTCTTTGGGTAAATGATATATTTCAGTAGCACCAACTCTGCGTGGAACCAGAATAAACCACGGGTAGTTCGAATCATTCATCAACAAGAGACGACAAAGCGGGAAATCGCCCATGACAATACAATCATTGATGAGGCGTGTGTCGAGTTCAAATTCAAGTTCTAATTCATCCATTGCAATCCCCTTAATAAAAATCGCTAAATTACATTGAAAATAGTCACTATAAACAACAGTATAAAGCATGACATATCGATTTGATCTATCCAAAAACATTACTGATATCGGTTCAGCTGATTGGGAGCGCCTTGCTGGCATCTCTCATCCCTTCATTCGTTACGAGTTCCTTGAAGCTTTAGAGTCCAGCGGCGCGGTATCAGTTCAAACAGGCTGGCAACCGCTTCACCTTCGTTTGTTCGAGGATGAAGAGTGCATCCTGATTCTCCCTATGTATTTGAAAAACCACTCTTATGGAGAGTATGTTTTTGACTGGGCATGGGCAGATGCCTATGAACGCCATGGATTAGATTACTATCCAAAACTAGTAACATCGATTCCCTTTACTCCGGCTACAGGCCCTCGCATTGTTACGAACAAACCACTTGCTGAGGTACTCCCGCTATTAAGCCAAATCATTAAACAAGTTTGTGCAGAAAGAGGAATCTCATCATGGCACGGCCTTTTCTTTGAAGGCGAGCAACATAAGCACATGAAAGCCCAAAATTTCGAATGTAGATTAGGCACTCAATATCACTGGTTTAACAAGGGCTACCAGAATTTTGAGCACTTCTTAGAAGGGTTTAACTCTCGTAAAAGAAAAAGCATTAAACGCGAAAGACAAAAAATCGTAGAACAAGACGTTACCATTCAATGCATTGAAGGTAGTGATATTACGGAATCGCTACTAAACACCTTTTACCACTGCTATCACCTAACGCATTTAAAACGCGGCAGGCAGGGATATCTTACTCAAGACTTCTTTCGCAGTTTATTAAAAACCATGCCAGAGCAGATAGTATTGTTTGCCGCACAATATCAGTCTGAATATGTAGCAACTGCGCTATGCTTTAAAGATAGCGAAACTCTTTATGGACGCTACTGGGGATGTATTGAAGAGTTTCATAGTCTGCATTTTGAGACCTGCTTTTACACGGGTATAGAGTATTGCATTCAACATGGCCTACAACGCTTTGATCCAGGCGCACAAGGAGAACATAAAATACAGCGAGGGTTTGAGCCCATAGAAACGTGGTCTTCCCATTACATCAGTAACCCCTCATTCAAACAGGCAATTGTTCAATTTTTAGAAGAGGAAGAGGCTTTAATGAGGATACAAATTAGCGAGCTATCAAAAGGCTTACCTTTTAAAAAGGAATGATTGGCTAAGTCATTAAATGCATCACATGACTGTTTACTATGCATTTGATGAAAAATCACAGTGCTTAACTGTGCTGATCATAAAACATTTTAAACGCATCAACTTCAAGCGGTCGTGCAAAGTGATAGCCTTGAAATAGATCACAGCCTGCTATCGCTAAATAATCCGCTTGATCTTGATTTTCTACACCTTCTGCAACAACTAAAAAATTGAGCTTCTTAGCCATAGTAATAATGGCAGAAGTAATAGCCTGATCCCCTTTATTATCAGGAAGCCCGTCAACAAAAGCCTTATCAATTTTAAGCTCATTTAACGGAAAACTTTTTAAGTAACTAAGGGAGGAATAACCTGTACCAAAATCATCTACGGAGACCTTCAGCCCTAAAGCCTGAAGCTGATTGAGAGTTGCTTTCGTTTTACCAATATCACTCATCGCCAAGCTTTCAGTCATCTCTATCACCACTGATGCAGGGCGCACATTTGTATCCTGAAGGCACTGTCCAACAAACTTTACAAAATTAGCTGAACTAAACTGCTGACTAGAGACATTAATGGAGATTGATACATCAGTCATTCCTTGCTGCTGCCAGCTGGCCGCTTGTCGGCAAGCGTTTAATAACACCCAAGAACCAATCTCTTCCATTAGCCCACTTTGCTCTGCAATAGGAACAAAAACAGCAGGAGATACGATAGCTTTATCTGGTCGAGTCCAACGTAATAATGTTTCAGCCCCTTTAACCTGGCCAGTAAACGCATCAACTTGAGGCTGGAACACCAGATAAAACTCGCTGTCTTTAATCGCTCTTGTCAGGTCTTGCTGCATTTGCAGTCGCTCCTGCAGATGCACATTTGCTTCTTTAGAATAAAACTGTAATTGTCCTGTTGTTTCATCATGTGAGTGATGAGCCGCATAACTAGCATTTTTTAAAACGATATCAGCATCATCCCCATCACGCTGGCTCATTGCTATTCCCAAACTAATACTGATATATAAACTATGTTTTTCGATAATAAAGGGGGCTTCAAACGTTTTTATTAAGCGCTCCGCTACGTATGAAAGCTCATCATCAGATAATTCGTAACTCAGTAAAATAGAAAATTCATCACCAGAGATTTTAGAAATTATCTTCAATGGATCCTGATTGTGTAAAGTGCCACTCATCTCCATTGTACTTAAGCAGTTCTGCAAACGAATAGCAGCCTCTCTTAATACATCATCCCCTACCTTGGGACCGTAGCTATCATTAATGGCTTTAAACGTATTTAAGTGTATTGCAATAACGGCCAATTGCTCATTGCTAACTTGTGATGCATCAACGGCTGTCGTTAAGCGTTCCAAGAAAAGCTTACGATTAGGTAAGCCTGTTAATGCATCATAATAAGTTAATTGATCTTGATAAGCCTTAACCGTGAGTATGTTCCTAACCCTGAGCACAAGCTCACTGGGATCAACCGGTTTGGCTAAAAAATCAGTCGCACCCAGCTCAAGTGCTTTTAGCTTCGTAGCCCCATCACTGGATGATGTGAGAACAATAATAGGAAGATGCTTGGTTTGCTCCATCTCCCTCAACGCTTCTAACACCATAAAACCCGTCACGTCTGGCATTACCAAATCAAGCAGCAGCACATCAGGTTTACGGTCGGTCACTAACTTGACAGCACATGTTGAATCACTCTGTCCTAGAAAATTGTCATAACCTGCATCTTCAAGAAAAGCTTGAATCAAGTCGATCATGATAGGTTCATCATCAACCATCATGATCAGAGAGTCTGTCAAAACTGCATTTTCACTCACATCAAGAACATCCGAATTAAACTCCCTACTTCTCAAACAAATTTTATTCAATCTGCCCCGCCATTTATTAACTTAAGTGTAAGACACTTTTAACACAGTTCAAGCCATCTTCTCTTTCAAACGACTTAATGTTGATTTAAATAAAGCAGACTCATCCAATACATTAAGTTTCAACATACCGCTCATCATTTTTAGTGCGCTCTAATGCTGAAAAGAGATCCGGATTTATGTTTTCGACTCGCAGAATGAGCGACCTAATTTGAGCATAGCTCTCTTCAACTGACGCTTGATCACAACGCTTAGCTGCAGCTTCAAGCTCCTTCGCAGGTTCGGTTAAATCCGCAAAACCAAGGCTACCCGCCGACCCTTTCAACCAATGTGATAACTTGCCGAGATCATCATAATTACGGTTATATACAGCCTTATCAATTTCAAGTTATTGCTCTTACAGAAGAATAATGAAACGGTCTACTATTTTTTGGTACTTAGGATTATGTTCACTCAATGACGAACGTATAGACCCTCTATCAAAAACGTCTAACTGTGATTTTTGCTGAGTTATTCTCTTTTTTACTTCTTCAGTATTATCAGGTTTTTCCGTCATACTGCTTGAAGGCTCAAGCCCTAAAAGAGCTCGCTGATAAAGTTGTTCAACACTAGATAATTTACTTTCAGCACTTTCTTTATCTTTATCTTTTGCAGCATCTTCAAGTTCTTTTGCTATCTCAGTAAAGTCATCGAAACCAACACTACCCGCAGAGCCTTTAAGCCAGTGCGCTAAGTCAGATAAACCAGAAAAGTCATCTTCTCTTAAAGCTTTTTTCATCTGTACAAGCTGCAATTCAAGCTTAGTGACAAAGCGTTTAACAATACCTATAAATTTTTTGTTGGACGCCAAAGTAGACACAATAGGTGGATACGAAATGCTTTGCTCATCCTCTCGATGAACTAGCTCTAAATCAGAAGAAGACTTCTCAATGTCGAATAACATAGGTGACGACTGTGTTAATGATGTCTTTTCAACTACTTTCTCACCACCAAGCAACTCCGCCAAGAGCTGGACAAGCGCTTCTATATTGATTGGCTTGGTCATATAGTGGCTATAACCTGCTTCAATACAACGCTTTTCGATGCCCTTCATCGCGTGCGCCGTCAGTGCAACAACAGACTGCTTCAAGCCCATTTTTCGCATTTCACTAACCGCAGAATAGCCATCCATTACAGGCATTTGAACATCCATCAAAATCACATCAAAGTTATTTTGTAATGCTTTTTCTAGTCCATCTTGTCCATGAACAGCAGTTGTCACCTGTATACCTAGGTCTTCTAATACAAGCTTCAACAACTCTCTATTTTCATTTCCATCATCAACGACAAGAATTTCAGCTGCCGGAAGCTTCCATTTAATAACTTCAGCGGACTCCTCATGCTCCAATTCAAACAACAAGTCATCAGGTGTTAACCATGCGGCTCCCAGAGTATCTTCCAAGTCTAAAATTAATGAAAAAGTACTCCCTTGACCATAATCGCTGCTGGCAAGAATATCGCCGCCCAGAGCATGAGCAAATTTATGACTAATAGAAAGTCCTAGCCCTGTCCCGCCAAAGCGTCTCGTAATTGAGCTATCAGCCTGTACAAACGGATCAAATACAGAACTAACTTGTTGCTCAGTCATACCGATACCTGTATCAACGATATCTACCCTCAATTGAGGATTGGTACGATCCGGGACTGAAACATGAACAGTAATTGAACCTTGCTCAGTAAACTTAATCGAATTACCAATTAAGTTAGTAAGAATTTGCCTGACTCTTCCAGGGTCCGTTTTTATCTCTTCTGGTAAAGCTGTCAACGCTTCAAATTTAAGCTCAAGATCCTTCTCATCCGCTTTTACTTTCATAGTCTGCATGACCTGCTGAATTAATTGCGCAGGTTTACAATCTATTATTTCGACATCTAAGTGCCCTGCTTCTACCTTGGATAAATCAAGAATATCGTTGATCAGATCCAGTAAATGCTGCCCGCTAGATGAAATAGTATTTAAATGCTTACGTTGATCAGGCTGCAAACCTCCACGATCACGACGTAACAGTTCGGTAAATCCTAAAATAGCATTCATGGGTGTGCGAATATCATGGCTCATATTTGCCAGAAATTCACTCTTAGCCAGATTGGCCGTTTCTGCCTCTTCTTTGGAGCGTCTTAACTCAATATCTTTCTCTTCTAAAGCGGTGACATCATCCAAGCTCACAAGCACACCACCTACCTTCCCGCCAGGAAGCAGAACAGGAGAGCAGTTAACCATAAATGTTTTTTTAAGATTGTTAGGTAACTGTAACCGAACAATATGGTTAGTGATCGGCTCACCACTTTCCATCGCAAGTTTCCATGGGTATTTATCCGTAGATGTATCATCCTTATTATCCTGCCATGGAAAAGTGGATGCCTTGAGTCCAACTAGCTTTTCAGCAGGACGGCCTACTAAAGTAGCAAACGCTTGATTTGCCAGCACAATGTTTTGTTTGATATCCATAACTAAAAGACTTTCAGCCATGGTATCAAGTGCCGATCGAACCCTGTCAGGTACCGCTTGAGACGGATCCAACTGCTTTAACATACGCCCTAAATACCAGAAGAAAATAACAAAACAAGATGTGCTTAAAAACATAATAAATATGACAACAGGATTGGTTAAATAACCCCAAATACCCTGCGCTTCTATTGGAGTAAACCGAAGTTCAACTTGCCCCCATTGCTGATCGCCTTCCCATACTGGTACCACCACATCCGTATCCGTTGATGCCAAGCCTTCAAGAGGTACCCAATAAGAAGAATGTTCAGCGATATCCGCTAATAATTTACTATCTCTGCGACGTACACCAGCAGACAATAAATCTGCATTTCTTTTTACCGTCACTTCTAAAACCGAATGCATACGACGAATATCAGAGCGCGTAATATATAGTGAGCTATTTACAGCGATTGTTTCTGCCAGCACTATTCGTGCCTCACGCTTTATATTCCCTTCGTTTGGCAACAAACCTGTCATTGCTGCCATCAAGACAAGACTCACTATAATACTTGCTTGCCCCAGTGCTATTCGGGCTTTAGAGCTATGCTTTCCGAAAATTTTGTCTAGCACATTAAGGATCCTTACTCATAGGTTCGTCTTGCGACGTCTCTTTTTGAACTAACTCTTCAAGTGAATCTTCATCATGTTCATATAAATCAGCACCATCCATTTTCGACAAAATGGGTAACGGATCCACAAAACGCCAGGCTGGCAAAGAAGTAAGTACACTCGATAGCAAAACACCACTTCTGATTAGCCAAGTAACGTACCCGATGGATAGCCCTGTAGACATCGCAATACCACTACCAACAACCATCTGATCTAGAGACATTTGCTTTTGAAAATCTTTTTCTACTTCATCCAAACCATTCATAAACCCACTTGAATTAACCAGCAGAAGCGGGTCTGATAATTGAGTCCAACTAGCTTTAAGATCAGTAACGATAGATGTTTGGTTCCCTATTGCTAATGCTAGCGGTTTAATCACTTGATTAGGTTTAGCATCTTCAATGGTAAAAGTAGGTATTTCCGGTTCAACAAATGCTTGTAGCTCTTCAGATGTTACAGCCGCAACCGTTTCTTCTGGAGTAACCGCCGTTTCAATATCAGATATGACATCCTCAACTACCTCTTCAACCTCTGGTTCAACCGCGCTTTCCGGGACAATTGAGACATTGGGAGCAGAGACTTCTACTGCTAAGATAATCTCATCTATTGCTGCATTTATTGCTGTATTTATTGCTAAGGGAGCGCTAGATAAACTCCCTGCGATACCCATCATGTCAGTGTAACGTGCATCAACAGTAATCGTTTGGCCAACATCCGCATCCACTAAGGTGTAGTTACTACCCGTACTGCCTATATCAGTGCCATTGCGTTGCCAGTGATAAACAATACTGCCAAGGCCGTCTTCATCAGTAAGCGTATCCGTGACGCTTAGGGTTTCATTCTCAGCGGGTGTGCCATCCGAGGTTATCGTGACACTGCCTCCCGGTAGGTCATTCACGTTGGTAATGCCTGTAATGTTATTGCTCACTACCGCGTCGTGGGGACCGCGGGCATCAGTATAGCGGGCGTCTACAGTAATCGTCTGACCGACATCCGCATCCACTAAGGTGTAGTTACTACCCGTACTGCC